>JAWLFB010000053.1:0-11453 GCA_041685825.1 Guyparkeria sp.
CCCACTTGTCGACGATGCCCTCGGCCTCGCCGTAGCCCCAGGGCATCCAGCCGACGTAGATGCTCCAGGCGATCTGGAATTGGTCCTTTTCCTCGGCCACGGCCGGGGTGGCCGTGATACCGGCGGCGGTCAGCAATGAAAGGCTCGCGACGACGACGTGGGTGCGCAGGGCGCGCTTAAAAAAAGGCATGGCGTTCTCTCCTCAGGGTTTGGCGGACATGACGCAGGAGTTCACGATCGATCTCCCGGGCTTTTGTCCCGCCGTGTAACCCCTCGGTAGAGGTCGGCAACTCTCGGACCAGTCATCCAGCGCGTGGATCGGAACCCTAGTTGCCCATTTTTCAGCCAGTGGTGAAGGGCGCCCTTTCAATCTTCGTGGCCCCTGCGTGTCATCCCCTGGTTTGCAGGGATGGTGCCAACCCGGATGGCCGGATAGATGTGTTTCAAAACAACGACATGGGGTAGAAGTCGAAACAGGCTTACCGGCTCGGTGCGTCATCCGGGTGCAGTGACGCGGGAGGGTGCGTCACGGTGGTGCGGATTCGGTTGGCCATGCGTCGCCGGCCGGTGACGGGCCGACTCCCTCCTAGATCTTGGCCACATGCACCCGGTTTCGCCCGGCCGTCTTGGCCTTGTACAACGCCCGGTCGGCAAGTGCTTCCAGGTCTTCGATGTCGAGACCATCCTGCATTTCGGCCACGCCGATGCTGACGGTGATGTGTCCGAGATCGGGGAACGGTTCGTTGCCGATTGCCCCGCGAATCCGCTCGGCCAGTGTCACGGCGCCGTCGAGCGGGGTGTGCGTGGCGATGACGAGGAATTCCTCCCCGCCCCAGCGACCGAACTGGTCGGTCAGTCGCATCAGGTCGTTGACCCGGCGTGACAGATCAACCAGCACCTGGTCGCCGGCCTGGTGACCGAAGGTGTCGTTGATCCGCTTGAAGTGGTCGATGTCGAACATGAGGACCGAAAATGGCGTCCCGTAGCGTTGGCGGGCGGTCTCGGCGGCATCGAGCAACTCGTAGATCCGCCCGCGGTTGAACGCGCCGGTAAGCCGGTCGTGCGATGCCATGTGCTCGAGCTCACGCTCGACGCGTTTCTGCTCGCTGATGTCGTGAAAAACCGAGACATAGTGCTCGACGTCACCGGCGGTGTCGGTCACCGAGCAGACGGATTCCCACAGTGGTACGACCTGGCCGCCCTTGTGGCATCGTTCGATCTCGCCCTCCCAGTAGCCGCGCGTTGCCAGTGACTCGACGCGCCGTCGAGCGCCCTCGTCACCGTCGTTCCCGGCCTCGAGCAGGGCCGGATCGCGACCGATCACCTCGTCGGCAGCGTAGCCGGTCAGCCGGGTGAAGGCATCGTTGACCCGCTGGATACGCCAGTCGGGGCTCAGCAGCATCAGCGCCTGACCGGTGTGGAACGCAACGGCCAGCAGGCGCTGGTCGGCCTCCAATTCCCGGCGCTGGGTCGCATCGAGCAGGTAGCCGCTCAGGGCCTCGATCCTGCCTTCGGTGTCGCGCTCGGCCACCACGAAGTCGTGTACCCAGCGATAGCCACCGCTGCCGTCGAGCAGCCGGTATTCGCGTTCGACCTGTTCGACGGCCGACTCCGACAGCAGCCGGATCTGGTGATTGCACGTGTGTCGATCCGCGGGGTGAATCAGGTCCAGGTAGTTCCGGCCGATCAACTCGTTCTGTTCGATGCCGAAGACCACCCGCACGTTGGGCGACACGTAGGTGATCGGGCTGCCCGGTGAACGCTGCCACTCGAATACGACGGTAGGTCCGCCGACGAAACGGTTGCGTTCGGCTTCCAGGGCTCGCCGGTTGGACTCCTGGGTCAACTCGTAGCTGACCCACTGGGCCATCAATCCGATCAACTGCCATTCGTATCGTGTAAAGGGCTTGCGAGCCTCGGGACGCGAGAAGTTGAGCGTGCCGTAGACCGAGCCACCGACGTGGATCGGTGCGCCCAGGTAGGCCTCGAGCTGCTGCTTGACGTAGCAGGGATGGTGGCGGATCGACGACTTGCCGGCCTCGTGAAAGCCCGTTGCCTCGTCGGCCGTCAGAGTGTGGACACAATAGGTGTCCTCGAGATCGAAATGGGCGCCGGCCGCGAGGATGTCGCCGGGTGAGACGGCATCGCGCACCCAGTAGTCGTTGCCCTGCACGTGGCTGATGATGCCATAGGGTAGTGCGAAGGTTTCCGCTCCCAGTTCGAGCAGCTTCTGCAGGCGGGACTCGAAGTCACCCTCGGAAGCCGTGATCTGCTGGAGCGTCTCCAACGTCTGCTGACGACGTTCAAGGGCCTGCTCGAGCGCCTTGTGACGACTGATATCGCGCATGATCGTCGACAGGCGCACCAATTGGCCATCGTCGTCCCGGTGCGCCAGGATCACCTGCGAGACCGGCAGTTCCTCGTCGGTGGCAGTCATCAGCGCCGTCTCGCCCTCCCATTGACCGTCACGGATGGCGGCCGGGATACCCTGCTCGCGCAGCACGGTGGTGGCCCAGTCCGGTTGACCCCACACGCTAGCCTCGTCTCCCAAGCCGGGATCTTCCCAGATCGGAGCGCGGTCGCTTTCCGGCAGGCCCAGCAGGCGGCGACCACCTCGGTTGACGTACAGGGCCTCGCCGCCGGGGTCGGCCAGCGAGATGAAGTCGGGAGTCGCCTCGATGATCGCGGTGAGTTCTCGCAACCGAGACTCGCGCGACTTTTCGGGCGTCAGATCGCGCATGATCGTCGAGTAATGCGACACGTCGCCATCGTCGTTGTAGTGGGCGATGACCGTCTGCAGCACGGGCACTTCCTCTCCCTGCCAAGTAAGGAGGTTGGTCTCGCCCTGCCAGACGCCGTTTTTGCGGGCGGTGGGCAGGGCGGTCTCCTCGATGATCGAGCGGGCCCATTCGGGGTGGCGTTCGCCTATCAGGTCGCCGTCGAGCGCAATGTTCGATTCGACACCCAGCAACTGGAGGCCGGCGCGGTTGTAATAGAAGGGCCGGCCGTCGGGGGTCGCCATCGAGACGAGGTCGGGCATCGCCTCGATGATCGCGGTCAGGCGGCGCTGGGCCTGTTCGAGCTCGCGCCGTTCGGTGATGTCCATGCCCACGGCCTGGTATTCCACCGGATTGCCCTGCGAGTCGAAGAAGGCTCGGTTGGTCCAGTGGAACCAGCGACGGTGGCCCTCGGCGTCGACCAGGGTGTTCTCGTAGTGGCCGATCGGTCGTTCGGGGGTCAGGTCGGCCAGGCCGTCGAGAATGGCATCGCGTTCGGCGGGGTCGACCGACTCGATCCACCGATAGCCAAGCAACGCCTTGTCCTCGGCACCGATCAGGCGAGCGAGCACGCCGTTGACGAAGGTGATGCGGGTATCGGGGAGAAAACGGTGGATCGCATGTGGCTGGTTTTCCACGAGATCGCGGTAGCGGGCCTCGTTTTCGGCCAACTGCCGGCGTACCTCGAAGCGTTCGGTGATGTCGGTGAAGGTGGCGACCACGGCGTCCGGTCGGTCGCCACCGTGCAGGTAGAGCGGCTCGCTGTTGATCTGCAGCCAGCGGGTCTGGCCGTCCGGTTGCGGCAGTCCCATTTCCTGCTCTCGCACCGACCGACCTTCGCGCAGGCTGACCATCGCCGGGTGCGTTTCCCCGGGGAAGGGGCGACCATCCGTGTGGATCGCTTGCCAGGCGGGATCTTCGGAGCGCCGACCCAATAGCTCAGGGTCGTCCAGGCCAAGGATGTCGCGTGCGGCCGGGTTGGCCTCGACGATTTCACCGTCGCGGTTTTGCATCACCACCCCTTCGCTCATGGCATCAAGGATTCGACGGTGGCGTATCTCGCTTTCGACAAGTTGCTGACGGGTCTGCTGCTGTTCGGTGATGTCGGTCATCACCCCGCCGAAGGCGACATCCCCAGTGTCCGTGTGGCGCACCATCGCGGAAATGGAAACAATGATCGGATTGCCCTTGAGCGTCTGGAGCTGCAGGACGTCGCCGTGGATACGCCCGGAGCGGAGCAGCCGGTCCGAGAAAGCCTTGCGCTGCTCGGGGTCGGGGTAGAGCTGCGCCGTCGGCGTGGCCATCAATTCTTCGGTGCTGTCGGCCTCGAACAACTCGACCATGGGCGGGTTGATCGACGAGAAGTGGCCGTCGTCCCCGGGGGCGTTCTCATAGACTCCCACCGGCAACGACTCGAAGATGTCGCGGTAATGTTCCAGTCGTGCCTGGTAACGGCGCGTCTCGGTGACGTCGTGGATGATCGAATGCAGGCAGTCAACGCCATCGATGGTCATCGGGCCGGTGTAGACCTCGACGTGGCGGATCTCGCCGCTCGCAAGGCGATGCCGGAAACGGAAGAAGCGTCGTTCCTCGTGCCTGGCGCGTTGCCGCTCGCGGGCGACTTGCTCGGGTGAGGCGAGATTGATCTCGTCGATGTTCAGCGACAACAGCCTGTCCCGTTCGTAGCCGTAGAAGGCCTCGGCGGCAGGGTTGGCGTCGACGATCTGCCCGGACTCGGTCGCGATCAGGAGCTTGGGTGCCGAGTTGCGACTGAACATCTCCTCGTAAAGGTCGTCGGCACGGGCTCTCTCGGCGGCGAGGGCGGCTTCGAGTTCACGGATGCGCTGTTCCTGGCTGGGCAAGTCGGACTCTCGATCGGGCATTGGGTGGTTGTTGTTGCCTAGGATACCGCACCATGCCGGATCGGCACGGCACCACGCGAGCAGGAGTGCTTGACCGACCCGATGACCTCAGCCCGTGGACGGTGAGAGCACGTCGAGCAAGCCCTCTCGGATCGGCTCGGGCAGGTCGTCAGACGGCACGTTCTGCCCCAGGCGCCGGTGTGCCTCCCACGCGGTGTCGCGGACCTGGCGCTCGATCTCCTCGGCAATGATCCCGAGCTCGGCGATCGCCTCGGCGTCGTCGGCGATCGGTGCGAGGCTCTTTTCGAGGGCATTGCGCTCGAGTCCCAGCCGGGCGAAATGCCGCTCGATCGCCATGCTTCGCTCGTGCAGCCAGTCCATGGCGGCCGATGGCAGGCCGAGGGAATCGGCCTGCGCGGAGATGGCGATCCAGTTCTCGATGTGAGCCTGCGATTGCGCAAGACGCTCGGTCAGCCCCGCCAACGGGATGCCGGCGGCCTGTCCGGGAGGCTCGGTCTGGCCTATCAGGTCGAACAGGACGGCGACCAGTTCGGGATCAAAGTGGTGACGCTGCAGTTTTAGTGCAACCAGCGTGTGCGAACACTCGCGCCGGCTGCGCAGGCTGACCACGAATTCGGCCAGTGCGAGGATCCGACCCAACGGCGAGAGCCGCTCGCCGGTGAGCCCCCTCGGGTAGCCGCTGCCATCGACTCGCTCGTGGTGCTCGAGGATCGCCCGCGCGGCATCGAGATAGCGCGGTCCGAAGGCGTCGAGCACCGTATGCATGATTACTGGATGGGCCTCGATCTGACGGCGCATGTTCACCGAGAGTCCGGTCGCTTGTTCGAAGATCGTGGGGTCGATGTGCAGATCACCCAGGTCGTGCAAGAGGGCGGCCAGGCCCAGCGACTTGAGGTCGGCGGGTGAATGCTGGCGGCGTAAGCCGATGGCGAGCGCGGTCAGCGTCACCGTTAGCAGGTGATCGAGCCGTTCGGCGTTGTCATGGGTCGCCACGGTCAGCTTGATCTCGATGGGGGGCGGTAGATCGATTGCCCGGATGATCGCGACCAGCCGGCTTTCGTCGGGTACGCGTTCGGCCAGGCGGCCCAGAATGGCCTGCTCGGAGAGAAGCTCTCGCGCACGCTCGACCAATGTCGCGACTGTCACGGGGCGTTCGGCGTGCAGGGATTCGTCAATGGGGCGAAGCAACTTGTGTCGGAGCAAGCGTTCGCGCAGATCGGCATTGACCGGGGCGCCGGCCCCGACCAAGGTCATGCCATTGTGGTCCCTGACTGGCGAGGCTGTCACGAGACCAGCGGATTTGCCGGCCTCGACCACCCGGTCGAGGTAGTGATCATGTAGTGTTGCGGATTCTGAGCGTTCTGTCATGCACTCTCTCGCTGTGAGGGTGGCCATCTGGCTAATCATCGCATTTCGCGATCGACCGCGGCACGGGTTTTGAACATGTCGGCGCTCCGAACTTTTCTGGAATCCGTCTGACAGGGGGCCCTTTGTCCTGCCGGCCGGCAGAGGGGCTTCTGACGCGCGGTCGTCAATCCCACTCACGTTGTCGCTCGCGTTTTTCGGGACCCGCAGGGACCGGTAATGGAGGGGTAGGGCGATGCCCACAGTGTCGATGGCGTCGCGGCCGTTGACCCTGCCCTCGAGGCTCATCTTTACGATTGGTGGCGCCCCGTCGCGTTCGCTCACCACCGTCCGATTGGCTTGGGCAGCCTGGAGTTCAGCCCGAACGGCAAGGAGAGCGGGGGCAAGCGTGGCTTCTGCATGCGCCCGCCGCGCTCGGCACCTTTCGTTGAAGGGGGCGTGAGCCAGGGTGGCAGCCTTTACCTCGGCGACGCTCATGTCGGCGTTAACCGTTAAGGCTTGTGTGGCATCTGCGGAGGGGAGAACCCCCGCCAGGACGAGCAGTCCCAAGACGGATCGCAAGGGGTTGAATGCGGCGCATGACCATCTCCGGAGTAAGGTATGCGACGCATTGAATCAGCCGTGTCTGAATTCAGGCTGAACGGATCGGTGGTGTGTGTTTTTCAGGCCTCGGCTCTCGATGAGAATGGCAGCATGGGGCGGACGCTATGGTCTCGGTGGCATCAATCGGTGGCGATCCGCCATTCGCCGCGGTCAAAGCTTTCCAGCGTTTGGCGCATCCGGCGCACGTGGCTGCCTCGCCAGAGGACCTTGTCGCACGTAGGGCAGTACCAGCCCTCCCGGGCGATGGCCAGTGCCGTTTGCGGCACGCGCTCCAGTTGGGCGGGCGTCGCCGGTAGCAGGGGCGTATTGCAGTCCAGGCAGCGGCTGAACGGCTGGTGCAGCCAATCAATCCCGAATCGAGCGGTCAGCTCGGCGGCAAGCTGGGTGGTCTCGTTGGCGTTGAGCAGCACGATGCGTCCGTCGCCATTTCGAAAGCGGGCCAGGTGGCGATCGCGTGTGATCAGCCAACGTTTGTCGGTATTGGCTTGGGCGACCAGTGCACGGTCCTCGCTGCCCGGGGCGGCGATGGCGGTATCAAAGCCGGCGGCGCGCAGCCAGCGCCCCAGTCGTTGCAGCATTTCATCGCAGAGAAAACGTGGCTCGGCCATGGTCGGTCACGGGTCGGTACGGTGTCTGTTGTCTGCCGGTAGTGTCTCAATCCGATGGGGCGGCCACGGAGCCTGCATAGAAGACCTCGCAGCTTTCATCGCCGCGTGAAATCGCGTCCAGTCCCCGTTTCAGCAGGCCGATCGGCGCGCCGAGAAGGGCTTCGACCAGGTTGGGTTCCTCGACCTGGGGCGCATCGAAGCTGCCGTGGACCTCCTGTGTCACGACCGGGCAGCCCTGTCGATCCACGACCGCCACGGTGGCCTGGTTGATCCGTCTCGACGGCAGATCAAGCGAGGCTTGGGCCGCGACGCGGTTGCGCGGGGTCGACAGGGCGACATCGCGGGTCCCGGCGGTGCCCTCCTCGATGGTCCACTCGGAAACCAGATGGACCACCCGGGTCTGCTTGTCCTGGGTCCCGTCCAGCATGCGCACGAAGTCGGACCCCTTGGTCGCCAACAACGCAGCCGGGCCAAGGAAGATGACCGCGCCCGCATCCACGAGGCTGAATCGCTGGGTGCGCCGGTAATCGGCCAGTTCTGCGTCCAGGTCGACCCCGCGCAGTCGCAGGTCCCGTCCGCTCAGCGTCACCTCGCCGTGCAGGTTGCGCAGCAGCGAACCGGGCTCCGCCTTGCTTCTCAGCGAGGCGCTCAGGTCGGTGCTGCCAGAGACGCTGCCGGCGGGCGCCCATTGTTCCGGCAGCTTGGCGAGTTGCAGGGAGTTGAAGGCAATGTCGAGCGTGGCATCCGGCGGCGAGCTGCGGAAATCCAGCGTGGCGTTCCCGTCCCCGCGGCTGTCGAGGAATGTCATTTGCCAGTCGTCCGAGGCGAACGCACCGTCCTCCGCGGACCCCGACAGGGTCACGTCGGTCAGATGCAGGGCATTGAGGCGCACGGCCTCGACGGAAGCCGTCAGGTTTACCGACGTCTCTGCCAGCGGGTGTTCTCCCTCAGCCGGCCTCTGCCAATGCAGGTTGTCGAGATCCAGGTCGAGACCGTTTATCGACATCTCCCGATCGCCTGCCACCGTGCGCCAATGGATCTCTCCATCGCGGATGCGGAGATCCAGCGGCTCGAACGAATCGTCCCGCCGGGTATCGTTCGCTGGGTCACGTGCGGCCACGGCCTCCAGGGCGCCCGGTGTCAGGCGCGCAACCGGGGCATCCAGCCGCAAGGTTTCCGGTACCAGATCACCGCTGATCAGCGGCCACCAGCGCATGGACAGGCTGATCGCCTCGAACTCGCCGACCGGATCATCACCCGAATCGGGACCCGGCCCGACCCTCACCTCGGTCGCGTGAAGGGTGGGGAAGGGCCAGAACCGCAACGAGATATCGCCATCGACGCGCACCGGCAGGCCCAGTTGGTCGCTTGCCTGTTGCGTGACGCGTTCTCGCAATTCGTCGGCGGACCATAACCGCGCCGCGACGAAGGCGAGCAGGATGAGGCCCACCGCGATTCCCGCGAGCACGATGACTAGCGAACGGAGCGGGTGGCGGGTGATGGCGTTCATGGCACGGCAACTTCCTGGCGTGTTTGTCCCAGTGTAGGCAGGTGAGCCTGTTTCGACTCGTTTTTTCGGTTGGATGGGCGACGCGGATGCTGCCGGGTTGGCGTCAAGGCGAGGCCTGATCGACCAGGGCGTTTTCGAATGCCTCGGCCGTCATCGGCCGGCCATAGCGGTAGCCCTGGGCTTGATCGCAGCCGAGTCTGACAAGGTAGTCGGCCTGGCTGCTGGTCTCGACCCCTTCGGCTATCACCGTGAGCCCGAGGCTGTGTGCCATCTGGATCACCGCGATGATCAGCGCCTTGCTGTCGTCTTCGGCAATGTCTCGAACGAACGATTGGTCGATCTTGAGGCGGTCGACGGCGAAGCGTCTGAGGTAGGTGAGGCCCGAGTAGCCGGTGCCGAAGTCGTCGATGGCGAGTTTGACGTCGCGGCGCTTGAGCGCGGCGATGGTCGCCATGAGGCGGTCGGTGTCATCGATCAGCGAGGATTCGGTGAGCTCCATCTCGAGGTTGGCGCCCGGAAAGTTCGTTCGAGCCAGGGTCGCGGTCACTTGTTGAGCGAGGTCGTCGCGGCGGAACTGTACGGCCGATATGTTGATGGCCATCACGAGCTCGCCCAGGCCGCGTGATCGCCAGTCGGCGGCGGTTTCAATGGCCTGGTCGATCACCCAGGCGCCGATGTCGATGATGAGCCCGCTTTCCTCGGCGAGAGGAATGAAGCGGTCCGGCGGGACGCGGCCAAGATCGGGCTGGTTCCATCGCAGCAGGGCCTCGGCGCCAACGATCCGCCCGCTGGTCAGATCGATCTGCGGTTGAAAATTCAGCTCAAACTCGTGGTTGGCCAGCGCCGAGCGAAGCTTACTGATCAGCATGATGCGCTCGGTCGCGCTCTCGCGCATGGCAGGGGTTAATACGCGGTGGGTGTTGCGTCCGTCTTCCTTGGCAGCATGCAGGGCCATGTCGGCGTTTCGGAGTAGCGTGCCCAAATCGTCGCCATCCGCGGGGAAGGCCGTAACGCCGATGGAGGCCGTCACCACGATCTGATGCTCTTCGATGGTCAGGGGGCGGCTCAGCACCGTGCGCAGCCGTTGCGCGTAGGCCGCGATGCTCAGGTCGTGATTGACCTCGACCAGCATCAGGAATTCGTCGCCACCAAAGCGGCAGATCAGGCGATAATCGGCCGGAAATTCCCGCAGTCGGCGGGCGACCTCGCGAAGCAATTCGTCGCCGGCCAAGTGGCCCAGGGAGTCGTTGATGTCCTTGAAATTGTCGAGATCCACGTAGAACAGAAGCCGCGCCCGGCTGCGGGCTTTGGTGTGACGCAGCGCGGCCGGGGCGAGTTGTTCGAAAAAGGCCCGGTTGGGCAAATCGGTAAGCGGATCGTAGTGCGCGAGGTGCTCGATCCGTTCCATGGTCGCCTTGCGCTCTGTGATGTCGCGGATAAACGAGAAGTAGAGGTGACCCCGACGACCTTCGCTCAGGGCGTTGACGCTCACCTCGATATCTCGGAGCGTGCCGTCTTTGCTACGCCATTGCGTCTCGAACCGAGTGCCGCCCTCTTCGCGAATGCGCTGCATCTGCGCGGTTATCTGCAAGCGGTCGAGGCGGGCGTCGAGCTGGAAGATGTCCATGTCGATCATCTCCTCGTGCTCGTAGCCGGATAGGTTGCAGGCCGCGTCGTTGACCTCGATCAGCCGCCCGTCGTCGCGGATCAGTACCACCGCATCCATCGACGTCTGGATCATCAGCTCGTAGCGCGCCTCGCTCTGCCGGTGTTCGGTGACCTCGGTGGCAATGCCGCCGGAGCCGATCAGCGCGCCCTCGTTGTCGAACAGTGGGAAGTGAACGGTCTCGAACAGGTGGGATGTATCCGCGAGGTCGATTGTCTCGTTGCGGATGATGGGCTTGCCCGACTGGCGGGCAGCGCGATTGTTGCGGTCGGACTCTTCCGCGGTCTCGTGAGGCATCAGGTCGAAGACGGTCTTGCCGAGGATGGTTTGCCGCGGTTGACCGACAAGTTCCTCAAAGGCCGGGTTGACCAGCGTGTATCGCCCGTCGAGATCCGTGAGGAAGATCACGGCCGGGGAATGTTCGATGAACGCGCGGTTGAGCGACTGGCTCTCCACCAGCCGGGCGGTGCGTTCGTCGACCAGTGCTTCGAGTTGTGCCTCGTGTTGCTTTTGTGTGCGGAAAAGCAGGGCGAAAGGCGCGACCAGGCCGGTGGCGAGGAGTGCGCGGTAGACGAGGTAGGCCGAGATCAGCAACAGGTAGTGGCCGACCTCGTTGGCGATGTCGAACACCGACCCATAGCGGGTGAAGGCCAGGCTGGTGAGGATGGCGAACAGCAAGGATGCCACCAGCATGCTGTGAACGCCGGGCTCGAAATGCCTGCGGTGTCGAAGGAGCAGAACAATGGCCATGGCGAACAGGCCGATTGCGGTGTACTCAGCCAGAATCTTGAACCGCGTCAGACCGGAGCCTTCGACAAAACTGGTGGGAAAGATGCCGACGATAATCGTGCCGAGCAGTGCCAAGGCGGCCAAACCGAAGCCGATAAATACGAGGAGCGGGCGCAGGGTTGCCCTTATCAGCAAGGCGGCGAGCAGGAGGGCAGTCGCCTCGAGGAGACGAAAGGCGACCCAGAGTTGTGTCGGGAGGTTGGGATCGTCGAGCACCCCACCCAGCGCGGTCAGCCCCATGCCCTTGTAGGT
>JAWLFB010000141.1:0-2766 GCA_041685825.1 Guyparkeria sp.
CCAACCGCTTCGTCTCCCACTCGCCGGTGAATCCGGGCAGGCGGGTCTGGCCGGTGAGGAGTTGTTGCATGGCGGCCTGTTTGATGGCGCGCTTTTTGGTGATCAGGCGGTCGAGGGATTCGATCAGCGCGTCCGCATCCGACAGGGCGGTAGCGATGGCGCGTTGTTCTTCAGCACCAACGGGAAGAGCCACTATGAACTGCTTTAGCGCCTTTTTCCCTATTTCAAGGAAAGTACTGCCACCGCAGAGCTGGATAAGTCGGTCCTTCTGGGTACTCATTAAGTAATAGAGGAACTCAGGCTCCACCTCCGTAGGCACCAGATTCTTGAAGCCTTGGTTGGTGGTCATAGCGACCATATTAATCGCGCACTCTCCAATGGTGGCCCGAGTTGTCATGACTATTGATTTTCGAGGGATGACCTCAGCAGAACTCGCTTGAAGTCCTTTGCGTGAAATTGTGCGCTCGGTTTCTAGAAGATACTTACGTCCAGACAACGCTGTAATATCTGTTGGTGTACACCATGGGATACCACCACTCCAAAATTCTCGACTGGCTGTGCTTGGCGTCCCACCACTTCGAATGTGTGCAATATCTCCGAGCAGCACTTCCTCCCAATCATCCGGAATAACCCCCACGTCGGTCCGCTTGTACCCGGGCGGTACGTCCTCAGCAGTCGCAATATCGGGCTCCACCACGTAGACGGCCGAACCATCCCGCACGGCCTGTTCTTCCACTGTTTCGCCACGCTCAGCCATCGACCCGCACCCCCATCTGTTCCAGGTGGCCGGTGACTTTGGCAGCCAGTGCTTCCACCTCGCGCTCGATGGCCGGCAGGGGCTCGGCGTAGCGCTCCTCCAGCTCGCGCACGCGGAAGGCCAAGCGGTTGGTGATGCGCTCGACTTCCGATTCGATGGCCGCGCGGATATCGGCCAGCCATTTGTCATCCACGGCGAGTTGCTTGATCTCGTCCTCGGTGAGTTCGCCATAGCGGGCCAGTACGGCCTGGTCGAGTTCGGTTTGAGCGTCCTTTACGGCCTTCTTGGCGGCGGCCTCGTTGTCCATGAGCTTCTTGCATTGCTTGAGGGCGGCGATCTCGTCTTCGGCTTCCGACTCGCCCTTGAGGGCCTTGAGGCGCTTGGGGATCTCGGTCTTGGTGACCTTGCCCTTGTCGTTCTTGACCTCGCTCAGGGGGTCTTCCTCGCCGTCGTGCTCCTCGATGAATTCCTCCAGCTCGCGGCTGGCCGTCTCGTACTCGGCCTGGAGCTCGTCGAGCCGGCCCTGTTCGTCGGCAAAATAGCGGGCAATGACGAGCGCGGGCGGGATCAGGTCGAGCTTGTATTTCTTCGCCTTCTTCCCGCTGCCGACGGTCAGGTCGGGTTCTTCCTTGATCTTTCGTTCCTTGTTGTCGATCACGCCCCGGGGCCGGGCCGCCTCACTCCAGCCCTCGGCGGCGATGAGGTAGACATCGTCCTGCATGACGTCCGCCCAATAGTCCATCAGGCGCTGGTAGACGGCATAGCGGTCCAGCAGGGGCACATCCGTAAAGCGTTGCAGCAGGTCCTCGGACAGGCCGTGGATCACATCGCGGGGCTTGTCGCCCGCTTGCAGGGCGTAAAGATCCGGGCGATGGGCCGTCTGCCAGTCGTCGGTGACGCCGGACACACGCTCGGCGAAGGCCGTGAAGGCGGCGTGGCCCAGCACGGTGGCTTTGACGTCGCGGGCGTCGACCCGGGGCTCGAGGTAGCCGGGCCGACCGTTGTCTCGAAACAGCGCCTCGCGCAGGCCGGGCAGCACGGACCAGTAGGGCTCGAGCGCGTCCACGTCACGCTCGGGGATGCCGCCGTTCAGGTGGGCGCAGAGGTCGTGCAGGTCCTCCGCCTCGCCGGCGTCGATGTAGCGCGGGATGTTGAGATTGTAGTCATTTGCCTCGCTGGCGATTTCGGCCACTGGCACGCGGCGGGCATAGCCGGGCAGCTCGCGCTGGTGATTGAACACGTCCACGATCTTGTGGATGTCGCGCGAGCGCAGGCGGTTCTTGTTGCCGTCTTTCATGAATTCGCGGCTGGCATCGATCATGAAAACGTGCTCGCGGCTGTTCGCGTGCTCCTTGTCAATGACCAGGATACAGGCGGGGATGCCGGTGCCGAAGAACAGGTTGGCCGGCAGGCCGATGATGCCCTTGATCAGCCCGCGCTGAATCAGGTTGCGGCGGATGTCGGCCTCCTTGTGGCCGCGGAACAGCACGCCGTGGGGCAGAATGATGGCGCCCTTGCCGCTGGACTTGAGCGACTTGATGAGATGCAGCAGGAAGGCGTAGTCGCCGTTCCTGGCCGGCGGGATGCCGTACTCGAAGCGGCCGAACTCTTCGTTGGCCGGGTCCAGGCCGTTGGTCCAGGATTTGGCGGAGAACGGCGGATTGGCCACGGCGTAGTCGAAGGTCTTGAGACTGCCGTCGGCATTCTTGAAATAGGGGCGCGAGAGGGTGTTATCCCGCCACAGCTCGGCCGTGGGGTAGTCGTGCAGGATCATGTTCATCTTCGCCAGCGCCCAGGTGGCGTTGTCGTTTTCCTGGCCATAGATGCTCAGGCCCTGAGGGGCCTCGTAGGCGGCGCGCAGCAGCAGCGATCCGGACCCGCAGGTCGGGTCATACAGGGTCTCGTCCTGACGGGTATCCGGGCCGATGCCCACCACCTGGGCGATCACCCGCGAGACCTCGCCCGGGGTGTAGAACTGGCCCTTGCTCTTGCCGGACTCGGTGGCGAAG
>JAWLFB010000142.1:0-2757 GCA_041685825.1 Guyparkeria sp.
AGCCAGGAGGCGAGTTCTTTTGCGGTTACGTTTCGCATGGATTGGGCTTGTCATTGTAATTGGATGTCAGCGGAATGCTGCCCGCTCGCCAACGAACGGTGGAACATGCGACTCCGTTACCTCATCCCTGACCTTTGTTGGCTTCCCAACCGAATTGCTGTCGCGACCGCCCAGTCGGCCCTGGGATTGTCGGGTGGAGCCACGCACTCGCCAGTCGTTTAATGAGCGCTTCCACTGAGCCTATATCAAGAGTCCAAGTGATGACTCTAGTAACCGGTTCCGAGCTCGGACAGGAAACGCCGCAACTTGTGCTCGTCGGAGAGGTCACCGTAGAGCATGGCCACCTCGCCTGTCCGGCTTGTCTTCAGCAAGGCGGGGGTGGCGAACACGGAGTGCGCCATGCCCTCTTCGGGCTGCTGTAGCAGATCGATCTCGTAGGCTTTGACCTTGCGGTAACCCAATTGTTCGAGCATGTGGGCGAGGTTGGCACGTGCTCGCTGCGAGCGTGGCGCGGTACCGGTTAAGAACAGGGTCAATGCCGGAATGCACGATTCCCCGGATGGTTGTCTTGTGTTCATGATGGCTTCCCTTCGTCGCGATGCTCGTTTGCAGGCGAGTTGTCTCCCACGGGATCACGGCGCTGCTTGACTCGCTCTTGGTACATCTGCTCGCGGCGGTCTGTTTCAGCGGATTCTTCTTCGTCCAGTTCCAATTCTTCTCTCAAGCGACCGCGCTCGACGTCGATCTGTTCGAGACGGCGCTCGAGTTCAAGGCGTCGACGTTCCCGTTCTATTCTTCGGCGACGCTGGGCTTCGGCATCCTCGCGCTCCTGGGCTGCACGGGCGCTGCCCATCAGCACCGCGGAGCCGTGTTCGTAGATGTCGGCTAGATCGATGCCATCACCGGAGAGCAGAAGCTCGCGTTCCTGGTTTGAATGCGCCGAACCGCGCGATTTCACGATCGAGAGCGATCGGTTTCTCTCGCCACCCCTCACGTTGTAGTCCAGCACGATCCAGCTATCGGCCAAGGTCGAGACCTGACCCTGCGTCGCCTCGCCTTCCGGGTCTTGTACGCCGCTGAGTGATGTGAGCACGGTGGTGATGCCGCGGCGCCTTACCAGGTCGATCAGGTGCTCCGTCGCCATTTCCGACCCCTCGCTGCCGCTCGCCTTGAGCAATGCGGAAACGGGGTCGATCACCAGGCAGTGAGGGTCGAACGAGTCAAGCAAGCGACGCAAAATGAGAAAGTGCTCGGTCACTCGCAAGGCGAAGGCGGACAAGTCCTCGAAACGTACCAGTCCGGTCTCGATCGGGCCGCGCAGATCGACGCCGACCGAGGCCAGGTTTCGCACGTAGGGTCCCTCCAACTCGTCGAAACTGATGTACAAGGTGCGTTCACCTCGTCGAGCGGCGGCCTCGGCAAAACAGCCCGCCAGGGTGCTCTTGGCCGTACCGGGCCGGCCGGAAATCAGTAAGCTCGAGCCCCGATAAATGCCCCCGTCGAGAAGTTTGTCCAGCCGTTCGCTACCCGTGCTGAGTCGCTCGTTGGTCGCCAGAAAGACACTGTCGGGTGGTGTCTCGTGATACGGGAACTGAATGCCGTCGTCGTCCAATATCATCGGCAGTTCGTCTGTCACATGCGCCGACCCGCGGAATTTGGCAATGCGAAGCGATCGGTTAAGTTGCTGGTCGACCATTCGCGCCGAGAGGACAAGCGTCGCGGAGAGCAGGAATTCGATGCCCTCGAGGTGGGCCGGGGCCATGCTCTCCCCGGTGGCCTTGCCGGTTAACAGGAGTGTCCAGCCCTGGTTCTCGCAGTATTCGTCGATCCGGCGCACCTGCTCGATCGCCACCCGTGCATCCGGCTGGAGTTGCAATAGCTGATCGATGCCGTCGAACACGATCCAATTGCCGCCGGTCTGCGAAACGGCGGCGCCCACGATGCTCAACAGGCCCTCCACGTCGAATTCGCCGGCGGCCTGAGCGTCAGGGCGTGGGCGTGCGTCGATTACTCGCCAGTGATCCGACGCGAGCAGGTTTTCCCCCCAACGGAACGAGGCGGCGTCGCGCTTGATCTGTGTCGGTGATTCCTCAAAGGTGACAAAAACCCCGCCTTCGCCACGTTCGACGGCGCGGGCCAACACCTGCAGGCCCAGGACGGTTTTCCCTGAGGCAGCCTGCCCGAGCACCAGCGTGGCTTGGCCCGCTGGCAGGCCGCCCCGGGTTGCCTCGTCCAGCCCCGATATTCCCGTGACGTGTTTGAGCAGTGTCGTGTTGGTGTCGTTCATGTTTAAGCTCCTTGGAGCGGCAACTTGGCCGCCGGTGCGTCGGCGGACCGCTTAGTGTTCATGTGGGAGGTTCAGCGGCAGGCTACTGCGCTGCTCGAGCAACCAGCGAAAATCCTCTGCCTCGAGCGGCATGCTGTAGTAGAAGCCTTGACCGAAATGGCAACCCATCTGCCTAAGCTCACGGCTGACGGCAGCGGATTCGATGCCTTCGGCAATGACCTCCGCGTCGAGCGCTTTAGCAAGCATCATGACCGTCTCCACTATGTTTCGGCTCAGGCGATCGTCGAGCATGTGAAAGACGAAACCCTGGTCGATTTTGATCTCGTGGAAGGGGTAGCGTTGCAGGTACAGCAGCGAGGAATAGCCGGTGCCGAAATCGTCGAGCGAGAGCCGCACGCCCATGTCGCGCAACCTGAGCATCTGATCGAGCAGTAATTCGGATTCACGTTCGAACACGCTTTCTGTGATCT
>JAWLFB010000143.1:0-2702 GCA_041685825.1 Guyparkeria sp.
TGCGCAGATCATCGCCTCGGGCGACACCATCCCCTGGAGCGAGATGCGTGACTACCTGACCGAACGAGGCACAGGTCGCGCTGGACCAGGCCGTCGATGACCGCGACCAGTCCGAACAGCGCGAAGGCCTGCCCCTTGGGCAGGGTCACGAGATCGGCGGGCGTCAGCAGCGGCACCTCGCCGACCGAGATGCGGTCCTCGTTGCGCGAGGTGAAGTGCTCGGCCGAACCCGGATCGGCGAAGTCAGTGGTGCCGGACACCTGCATCAGGGAAAGGATCTCGACCCGCGGCCACTGCTCGGCCAGCATCTCGCCGGTCGCCGGTTGAACTACCGCGCAGCCGGCGCCGTACCT
Organism: Guyparkeria sp.; assembly: GCA_041685825.1. GTDB lineage: Bacteria > Pseudomonadota > Gammaproteobacteria > Halothiobacillales > Halothiobacillaceae > Guyparkeria. The sequence goes on from JAWLFB010000143.1 coordinate 354, forward strand.
GCCAGGCCTGCGACCGTTCGCGGAGCACCATGGCTAGTGTCCTGCCACACTAGGGGGCAGCTTCAAGTAGTCGCAGGTGCCCTATACTCCAGTGAGACGGAGTACTGCCATGTCCTATCAACTGGAAATCGCCGAGCCCATCGATGCCGGCGTGCGTCGAATCGCCAATGAATTGATCGATGACGCCATCGCCCGTATCGAGACGCCGGACCGTGACCGCCACGAGGCGGTTCACGAGGTCCGCAAGAACTGCAAGAAGCTGCGCGGGCTGCTACGCCTGATTCGTCCGCGTGTACCGGACCTGTACAAGGCCGAGAACAAGTATTTCCGCGACGCGGCTGCGTCGCTATCCGGGATTCGTGATGCCGAGGCAGCGCTTGAGTCCTATGACGCCCTGCTCAAGACCTTCGAGGCACAGGTCGATCGACGCGGCTTGGCGCCGGCGCGGCGGGCGCTCACGCTGTACAGGAAGCATCTTGCCGAGGACGTGGCCGATCTCGACGCGCGCCTGGATGCCTTCGGCGAGCGCATGCATGCGGCCCGCAGGCGTGTGTCGGAGTGGCGCCTCCCCGCCGACGACCCGGACCACGGCAAGCGCGGCTTCAGGCTGCTCGAGGACGGATTGGCCAAGACCTACAAGCGGGGCCGCAAGGCCATGGACGTCGCCTACGAGGACCCCAGCGCCGAGAACTTCCATGAGTGGCGAAAGCGCGCAAAGTATCTGCGTTATCACTTGCGGCTGCTGCGGCCGGTCTGGCCGCGGCTGCTCCAGCGCACCCGCAGCGAAGTCAAGACGCTGGGCGACCTGCTCGGCGACGACCACGACCTGTCGGTGCTGGAGGCGGTGCTAAGGGCGGCCATGAGCGACGACACCGACAAGGGGCGGATGAATGTCCTGAAGGCCCTGATGCGTCAGCGCAGCGCGCAGCTTCGCACCCAGGCCCACTGGCTGGGTCGGTGCGTCTACGCCGAGAAGCCAAAGGCGCTCCGCAAGCGTATCGGCCAATACTGGGACACGGCCCGAGATCAGCATCGGGCTGCGCTGCCGGAGAGCGTTGGAAACAGCGGTTGATTGCCGTTTCCATTCGCTGGCTGGCTCCCATTTCGCGAATCGCAGAAGAAACAGGGAGGCCTGATATGCAGTACTACCGTATCCCGGGTACGGATCTCGAGGTGTCACGCATCGCTCTAGGCAGCTGGGCAATCGGCGGCTGGATGTGGGGCGGCACCGAACGAAAGCGTTCGATCGAGACCGTGCATGCCGCGCTCGACCGCGGAGTCAACCTCGTGGATACCGCACCTGCCTACGGTTTCGGCAAGTCGGAGGAGATCGTCGGTGAGGCACTGCGCGAGTACAGTGGCGATCACCCGATCCACGTATCCACGAAGGTGGGACTGGACTGGACTGATGACGAACAGATCGTCCGCAATGGCAGCCGGGATCGTGTCCGTTACGAGATCGATGCCTCGCTGAAACGGCTGGGGCGGGATGTGATCGATATCTATTTCGTGCACTGGCCGGATTCGGGTCGACCGCTGGCCGAGACGGCCCGGGCGATGCGCGAGTTGCTCGACGAAGGTCGGATCCGTGCCGTCGGCGTCAGCAACTTCACGCCGGACCAGATCGCTGCGTTCCTCGACGAATGCCCGGTGCACGTCTGCCAGCCGGCCTACAATATCTTCGAGCGAGGGATCGAGGCCACGGTGAAGCCCTTCTGCGAACAACGAAACATTTCGCTGATGACCTACGGTGCACTTTGCCGCGGCATGCTCTCGGGCAAGATGTCTCGGGACCGCAAGTTCGAGGGCGACGATCTCCGGAACAAGGATCCGAAATTCGCTGCGCCTCGCTTCGAGCGCTACCTTGCCGCGGCGGCTGACTTGGAGGCTCTGGCCGAGAAGAAGTACGGCCGCTCGCTGCTCGCCTTCAGCCTGCGCTGGATAATGGAGCAGGGCGTCCCGATCGCGATTTGGGGCGGGCGCAAGCCTTCACAGATGGAGCCGATCGACGAGATCCTGGGCTGGTCCATGGATCTGGCGACCTTGTCGTCGGTGGACAGCATCCTCGCCGAGCATATCGAGCACCCGGTGGGCCCGGAATTCATGGCGCCGCCGACGGGGCTGGAGCCGGGCCAGTAGGCGTCCCTTCTTCTGCGAAGGCGGGTAGTGGCGGGGGGGCGGCCCTCAGCCGCCCCGTTCGTCGTAGCCGCCGCTGGGTCCGCAACCTGCTCGACAGGAAAAATCTACAGCACCCGGCCCCGCCCATCGGCCAGAGGGCTGGCCACCGAAATGCCACACGGCGAAGTCTCGGGTGCGCGTTGCCACTTCTTCGCGTTGGAAGCCTTCTGC
>JAWLFB010000054.1:0-10889 GCA_041685825.1 Guyparkeria sp.
ACGATCGAGACGCTGCCCGCCAACACCACGGCCATGGTCAACCAGCGGCGTGCCCGTGACCCGATCATGCTCTTGACCCCTGTCTCCACCGCACGCGCCCAGGCGGGCGTCCGGTTGCCCTCCTGCCCCGAGCGGCCGAAATCGAGATGCGCACTCAGGGTGGGGATCAGCATGACCGCCACCAGCATCGAGGCGACGATCGCCGCGGCGATCGCGATGGCCACGTCCGAGTACAGCTGACCCGCTTCTTCCTGGATAAACAGGATCGGCAGGAAGACCAGTACCGTGGTCGCCGTCGAGGCCAGCACCGCCGGCCAAACCTCGCGCACTCCCTCGACCGCAGATTCCAGTCGCTCCATGCCCCGGCGACGCAATCGCTCGATGTTCTCCAGTACCACGATGCTGTTGTCGACGGTCATGCCGATGGCGAAGGCCACGCCGGCGAGCGAAATCACGTTGATGGTCCGCCCCGTGACCAAGAGCCCAAGGAACGCCGCGATGGCACACAATGGAATCCCGATCACACCGACCAGGGTCGCGCGGGTCGAGCGCAGGAACAGGAACATCACCAGGGTGGCCAACGCCGCGCCCAGCCCCAGGTTGGTCCAGACGTTCTTGATCGAGGCCTGAACGTAGCGAGCATCGTCGGTGTTGAGTTCCAGGACCATCCCGGCCGGCTCGAGCACCTCCTCGTTGATGCGCTCGACCTCCTCGATCATCGCGTACTTGATATCGATGACGTTCGAGCCGCTCTCGCGCCGAACCTGCAACCCGATCACCTTCTGGCCATTGGTGAAGGCCAGCGCACGCTGCCGCGACCCGCCCTGCTCGACCTCGGCGACGTCGCCCAGGCGGATCACGGCATCGCCACGCCGGGTGATCACCAGTTGCTCCAGCTCCTCGGCACTGGTAAAACGGCCCACCGTACGCAACAGATACCGTCGTTTGCCCGCATCCACCTCCCCGCCGGAAATGTCCTTGTTACGCGCACGAATGGCATTACGCAGATCGATGAGTGTCAGTCCGCGTCGCGCAAGCTGGCGTTCGTCGACGTGAATCTGCATCTGGCGCTCGGCGCCGCCGCGCATGGTGACTTCCGAGACCCCGGGCACGCTTTCCATGCGTGGCCGGACCTCGTCATAGACGAAGTCACGCATCAGGTCGATGCCCAGACCGCGCGGGTTGTCCGGCAGCGTCGCGACCCGGAAATACATGAAGGCATTGGAGGAAAACGACGTCGCCGCGATGCGCGGCTCGTCGACGTTGCGCGGGTAATCGGACACCTGGCTCAGGGCATTGTTGACCTCGATCAGCGCCTCGGTGATATCGGTGCCGAAGGGAAACTCCAGTTCGATCTCCGCCGAATCACTGGTGGCGGTGGCATTGAGTTCCGCCAGGCCAGGGATGTTGCGCAGGTAGCGCTCCTGTTCGATCAGGATGTCCTTCTCGATGTCCTGTGGTGTGGCACCCGGCCAGCGGGTCTCGACGGTAATGGTGCGGACATCAAGGTCCGGGATCATCTGTACGGGAATCCGCAGCGCGGCGACTGCCCCGAGGATGGCAATGATCAAAGTAATGACGGTGACCAGCGTGCCGTGACGGACAACCGCAGCGAACATCAGTCAGCCTCCTCCTCGGCATTCCCGTCATCGACACGCACTTGCATGCCGGCTTCCAGCGACTCGTTACCCCGTACGATCACCTGGGCACCCGCCTCAAGCCCCTTGGTCAAGACCACCCGGTCATCGAACCCCTCGGCCAGTTCGACCTTCCGCTCGGCCACCGTCTGCTCGGCGTCGTCGAGCACCCATACCGTGGTGCGCCCGTCGGGATAGCGCTGCACGGCATCCCGGGCGACAGTCAGGCCCTCGCGGCCGGTGGGCAACCGCAGGCGTCCTTCCACCGCCATGCCGGCCAGCAAGGTCGTGGCATCGGTCACTTGACCGCGTAGCAGGAAGGTCCGCGAGGTCGAATCGGTGACCGGTACCACGGTGGCAATCTGGGCAGATCGCCAGTCCATGGACGAACCGTCTACGCGATAATCGAGCACCGCATTCTCACCGAGCAGCGGGTAGTACCGTTGAGGAACGGGGTAATCGAGGCGCAGTGCGTCTCGATCGACCAGTTGGACCAGTCCCTCTCCCGGGGCGACCCATTCTCCCCGTTCGGCATTCCGTTCGGTCACCACGCCGTCGAAAGGGGCAACCAGTCGATGCCGATCCAGCCGCGCCCGCCCGCTTTTGAGATTCGCGGTCAGCCGCGCCACCCGGGCCTCCGACTGCAGGAGCGCGCTGGTCCGGGCCTGCACCTCTGTCTCGGGGATATTGCGACCCGCGCCGACCGATCTCGCCTCCTCAAGGCGCCGAGCCGCTTCCTCGCGAGCCGCGACCGCCTCGCGCCGCTCGGCCTCGAGACTGGTCACGGACAAACGTTCGAGGTCGTCATCCAGTTCGAAGAGTGGCATACCGGCGGTGACCCGGTCGCCGGTTTCGACCTGTACGGCATCGACCATTCCGGCTATTTCCACCGACAGTTCCGCCGTATGCAGGCTGCTGACCGTGCCATCAAGCGAGACCAACTCAATGATCTCGGTCGGCGTGGCCGTTTCAGTCACCACGCGGGGACCCTCGGCCGCCACGGATAAACCCGAAAGAAACAGCCAACTCCCCATCAGCGAACCCAAGGCTTTAAAAACGGCAAGTGTCAAGCGAACGCAAGGAGTCATTTCGATAGCTGATCCATCGGTGGAACGGGATCGATTCGGCCTTCAGCACAGATGGCTTGAAGGAATTCGCGCAAACGCACTCAGGGTAGTCGGCTCCCCCATGACATGCCACGTGCCAGCCGGGCGCGGGCGCAAAAATGCTAATCTGAGCAACCAAGCGCTCAACCATTCTTCGAGAGTCACGCATGTCCAATCCCTTGCTGGATACCCCGGATCTTCCGGCCTTCGATCGTATCCTGCCGGCCCACGTCGAGCCGGCCATCAACCGCATTCTCAGCGAGAACCGCGCCGCCATTGCCGAGCACCTGGAACAGGGCGCCCCGTTTAGCTGGGATAACTTCGTCGCCCCGATGGAGGCCCTGGAAGACCGGATCGACCGTGCCTGGTCGCCCGTCAGCCACCTTAACGCGGTGGTTAACACAAAGGAGTTGCGCGCGGCCTACGAGGCCTGCCTGCCTACGCTGTCTGACTACTCGACCGACCTCGGACAGAACGAGGCCCTTTTTGCGGCCTACCGGGAGGTCAGCGAGCGAGACGATTTCCAGACTCTATCCGCCGCCAAGCGACGAGTAGTGGAAAATGCGCTCCGCGACTTCCGTCTCGCCGGTGTGGATCTGGAGCCAGCGGACAAGGAGCGGTTCAAGGAACTCAAGAGCGAGCTTTCCCAGTTGAATACTCGTTTTGCTAACAACCTGCTGGATGCCACGAATGGCTGGTCGCTGGATATCGAGGACGAGTCGCGCCTCGAAGGATTGCCGGAATCCTCTTGCGCCCTGTTCCGCGAGACGGCCGAACGCGTCGAGCAGCTGGGTTGGCGAATCACGCTCGACATGCCGAACTTCATCGCGATCATGACTCATGCCGAGGACCGCGATCTGCGCGAGACGCTCTACGAGGCGTTCGTCACGCGCGCCTCCGATGTCGGACCACATGCGGGGCAGTGGGACAACGGGCCGGTCATGGATCGCATTCTTGCCATCCGTCACGAACTGGCGCAGTTGCTCGGTTTCGACAACTACGCCCAGCGGTCGCTGGAAACCAAGATGGCCGGAAACCCGGCCGAGGTACTCGCATTCTTGCAGGAGTTAGCGAAGCAGGCCGTCCCCAAGGCTCGACAGGAACTGGCCGACCTGCAGGCCTTTGCCCGCGAGAACGGCGGTCCAGAAGAATTGCAACCCTGGGACCTGGCCTTCTACGGCGAGAAGCTTCGCGAGGCCCGCTTCGCGATTTCCCAAGAGCAATTGAAGCCCTACTTTCCCGCCGATCGGGTCGTCGAGGGACTTTTTACTGTGGTCGGGCGCTTGTTCGGCATCCAGATGCGCGAGCGCGACGACGTGCCGACTTGGCACCCGGACGTGCGTTTCTATGAAATCGAGGATCATGAAGGCAACCCACGCGGCCGCTTCTACCTCGACCTGTACGCCCGGACACACAAACGGGGCGGCGCATGGATGGCGGGTGCTATCCAGCGACGCCGACTGCCGGACGGGAGCATTCAGCAGCCGGCTGCCTTTTTGACCTGCAATTTCACCCCGCCGGTGGGCGGTGATCCTGCGCTGTTGACGCACGATGAGGTCACTACGCTGTTCCACGAGTTCGGCCATGGCCTGCACCACTTGCTCACCCAGGTGGATGCCTCCAGCGTGTCGGGCATCAGCGGTGTCGCCTGGGATGCGGTGGAACTGCCGAGCCAGTTTCTGGAGAACTGGTGCTGGGAACGCGAAGCGCTTGACCTGTTCGCCCATCACCACGAGACCGGTGAGCCGCTGCCGGTCGAACTGTTCGATCGACTGCGCGCTTCGCGCCAGTTCCAGGCTGGCATGCAGATGGTTCGCCAACTGGAGTTCTCGCTGTTCGATCTACTCCTGCACCAGGACTTCGACCCGGCAACCGGTGCCCGCATCCAAGAGACCCTTGATCAGGTGCGCCAGTCGGTGGCCGTGGTCCGCCCGCCCGCCTATAACCGCTTCCAGCACGGCTTCGCGCATATCTTCGCCGGTGGCTACGCAGCCGGTTATTACAGCTACAAGTGGGCCGAGGTCCTCTCGGCGGACGCCTGGTCACGCTTCGAGGAAGACGGGGTGTTCAACGAGCGCGCCGGATCGGATTTCCTCGTCCATATCCTCGAGCGTGGCGGCAGTGAGGATCCGATGGCTCTATTCAAGGCCTTCCGTGGACGCGAGCCGAGCATCGAACCACTGCTCAAGCAGCACGGGATCGCCGCCTGTGAGGAAGCCACGCGATGACGCCCGCCCCCCACACGCACAAGACCGGCGCCCTCACTTGGCTGCTGGGGGCAGCGGCTGTGTTCATCCTTCTGGCCGGGCTGAAAACCGTCAGCCACATAGTGACCCCGTTCCTGCTGGCGGCGTTTCTCGCGATCATCAGCGCACCGCCGATGGCCTGGATGCAGCGCCATGGTGTGCCCGGTCTGGTGTCGATCCTTTTACTCTTCTCCTTGGTGGGCATTGCCTTCTTCCTGCTGTTCCTGGCGCTGCAGGGAGCCGCCGAGAGTCTGGCCAACCAGGCGCCCGCCTACCAGGCCAAACTTGCCGGTTGGCTTGAACAGATACGAACCATGCTCGCCGAGCGCGGCGCGCCGCCTGAACTACTGCCGGCCCAGATTCCTTTGCCCGCAACCAGCACCATCACCGGCACGGCCACCGGCATTGCCACCGGTCTCGGCCAGTTCACTGCCAGCACCTTGCTGGTGCTGCTGGCCTTCATGTTCCTGCTGCTCGAGGAACGCACGCTGGCCGACAAGTTGGCCGCGGCCTTTCCCGGACGTCGCCGGGCACGCGTGCGGACCCGGCGTTTTCTTCGTTCGGTCTATCGTTACCTGCTGATCAAGACCGGCGCCAGCGCACTCACCGGGATTCTGGTGGGCGTGGGTTTGAGTTGGCTGGGCATCGATTTCGCCATTCTATGGGGCATCCTCGCTGGCCTCCTCAACTTTATCCCCACGATCGGCTCGTTCATTGCCGCAATACCTGCTCTACTCGTTACGGTCGTGAGTGGCTCGCCGCTCGATCTTCTGCTGGTCGGCACCTTGTACCTCATCGTCAATATCAGCATCGGCAGTATCCTCGAACCCCGTCTGCTCGGACGTACGCTCGGGCTTTCACCGGTCATCGTGCTGATCTCGCTGCTGGTCTGGGGTTGGGTCTTCGGACCCATCGGGATGCTGCTTGCCGTCCCGCTGACTATGATCGCCAAGCTGGCACTCGACTCCAGCCCGCAGACACGCTGGGCGGGAATCCTTTTGAGCGACCGCGTTCGTCGCCAACCGTTTGCCGAGCCCAACCCTGATGATTGAACCGGGTGAGTCGCCGCCCAACCAGACCGGTACTGTCTCCGTAGCGGTGGATATTCCATCTCGGCAGGTGACTTCAAGCCAGACGGCCCCTCACGACGACCTGAAGAGGCAACTGCTCCGGCATGCGCAACGACCGTTCGCAAAGCCGATCGCCGCTTACAACCGCGAAGCATTCGAACTCGTCGCAAGCCGTCTGGCATCAGTCGAGCGACCATTGATCCTCGATTCGGGCTGCGGCACGGGTGACAGCAGCCGTCTGCTCGCTCGCCGTTACACGGATCACTGGATCGTAGGCGTGGACCGATCCGCCGACCGCTTATCGCGGCAACGAGCGGACACCCCTCCGAATTGTCTGCTGGTTCGTGCCGATCTGGTCGATTTCTGGCGACTCGCGCAAGAAAAGGACTGGAAGCCGGTTCACCACTATCTGTTCTATCCCAACCCGGAACCCAAACCTCGACATCTCAAGCGACGATTCCACGCCCACCCCGTCTTTCCCACCTTCGTCGCCCTAGGGGGACGAATTGAGTCGCGAAGCAACTGGCGGGTCTACCTGGAGGAGCTGGCGCAGGCATTAGCGTTCCACGGACGAGCTAGCCGCATCGAGTCCATCCCGATCGACGAGCCGCCCATGACGCTATTCGAGCGTAAATACCGCGCAAGTGGTCAATCGTTATGGCAGTTGATCAGCAAGGCTTAATAAAGCGTTCTACTACGCACATAATCCAAGCACCCCGTTTCGTCGTTTATTAGTCACCCCTTAAATACACGATGTTCCATGAGGAATTAACCGACGTATCGCATGGCCGGTTTGACAAGGCCGCTATCCTGTTAGTCGGTAAGTTCGACATCTCGATATGGGGTCCAAATTCGCAGAGCTGCTGCCCTGTGCTTATACTCGTGACTGTCTCAACGGCAGCCCGGCCAAAAATAATCCAACAAGGACGCGGGTAGCCACTGGCACGTTTCGCTCATAAAAACGGATCACAACGAACCTGCATTCATGGAAATCCAAGAGGAGCCAATCGCATGTATCAATCGATAATGGTCCCGGTGGATCTCGCGCACCTCGATGCGCTGGAAAAGCCGCTCACGGTGGCAGCCGACATGGCCCGTCACTACAACGCTCAGCTCAACTACGTGGGCGTGACTACCTCTCAACCGAGTTCTGTTGCCAGAACACCCGAGGAGTACGAGCAAAAGCTCAAGGCCTTCGCCAAGGAGCATGCCCCGGACAACGGGCACCTGCCGGCGGCTCGTGTGTACAACAGCCATGACCCGGTCGCCGATCTGGATGACATCCTGCTCAAGGCGATAGACGACGTCGGCGCCGACCTGGTGGTGATGGGCACGCACCTGCCGCACCACATTGACGCGGTCATGCCGGCCAACGGCAGCAAAGTCGCTTCTCACTCGAACGTCTCGGTCTTCCTCGTTCGCCCCTGAACACCGGCCGATTACAAGAACTGACCTGGTCAACCAGAAACCGACGGAGAGCTACACGTGGATAATAAACCCGATAACGCAACGGACACGCAGAACGAATCGGTCGGCGTCCCGGCGCCGGAAGGTGCAGCGAACCTGATCGATACCGATTACAAGATCGGGCAGGACAACTACCAAGCCGCGCCGATGGGCGTGAATATTGACATTCATGGCGCGGTGTTCGTCTTTTCCTCCCTAATCGTTCTCGCATTCGTGATCCTGACCCTGGCCCTGCCGGATCAAACCACGGCATGGTTCGACGGCGCCAAGAACTGGATCAACGCCAAGATGAGCTGGTTTTTGATCGGTGCGGCGAACATCTTCGTAATCCTGTGCTTGGCACTCATCTTCTCACCCTTGGGTCGCGTTCGCATCGGTGGGGCGAAGGCTGCGCCCGACTTCAGCTATCTCGCCTGGTTCTCGATGCTCTTTGCCGCCGGCATGGGCGTTGGCCTGATGTTCTACGGCGTGTCCGAACCGATGTCGCACTACGGCACGTCGCTGGGCGGCATCAGCATGGGCGAGGACGGCGCACGGACCGACTGGGCCCCACTGGGTGGTGCCGAGGGCGATCAGAACGCTGCCATGAGCCTAAGCATGGCCTCGACGATCTTCCACTGGGGTCTGCATCCCTGGGCGATCTACGCGATCGTGGCGCTCTCACTAGCGATCTTCTCCTACAACAAGGGTCTGCCACTGACCGTACGCTCGATGTTCTACCCGTTGCTGGGCGAGCGTATCTGGGGCTGGCCGGGGCATATCATCGATATCCTCGCCGTGTTCGCCACGCTCTTCGGCCTCGCCACGTCACTCGGCATCGGCGCGCAGCAAGCCTCTGCCGGTCTGTCTCACCTGTTCGGCATCCCTGAGGGCAACACCACTCTGGTACTACTGATTGCCGGGATCACGGCAGTGGCGATCGTCTCGATCGTCGCGGGTGTCGACAAGGGCGTTAAGCGCCTCTCCGAGATCAACATGGTGCTGGCCTTCGTCCTACTGATGTTCGTGGTCTTCGTCGGCCCGACACTTCTGATCGCAACCGGCTTCGTGAAGAACCTCGGCTCGTACATCACCGAACTGCCGTTCCTGTCCAACCCATTCGGACGCGAGGACGCAAACTTCAGCCAGGGTTGGACCACCTTCTACTGGGCCTGGTGGATCAGCTGGTCACCGTTCGTTGGCATGTTCATCGCGCGGGTTTCGCGTGGACGCTCGGTGCGCGAATTCCTGATCGCCGTTCTGCTGGTACCGTCCACCGTCTCGGTGTTCTGGATGACAGCCTTTGGCACCACCGCCATCAACCAGTTGCAAAATGGCTTCGAAGGGGCAAAGGATGCCGATCTGCCCGTGCAGCTGTTCGAAGTGCTGGGTCAGATGCCCATGGCTGAGATCACGTCGTTCATCGCCATCTTCCTGGTGATCGTGTTCTTCATCACCTCCTCGGACTCCGGCTCACTGGTCATCGACACCATTACCGCCGGTGGCAAGATTGACGCGCCGAAACCCCAGCGTGTCTTCTGGGGCATGATTGAAGGCGCGATTGCGATCGCACTGCTGGTTGGCGGTGGACTGGCTGCCCTGCAGTCGGCCGCCGTCGCCGCCGGCCTGCCCTTCACGGTGGTGCTCCTCGTAGGCTGTTATGCCATCGTCAAGGGGCTGATGAGCGAGCCCCGCGGCAAATAACGGCGCGAGCTTCGCTCTGATTGGCGGCGAGCCGGAACTCGCCGCCATCCAAAGCCTAAAACCAGAAAGGCGGCCAATCGGCCGCCTTTTTTCATGCACAGATGCAAGTTCCTCTCGGGCTCACTGGGTCATTCCCAGAGGTCGCTCACGGGCGTATCCGGCGAATAGTGCCTCGCAACCTGCGCCTGCAACAGCTCGGCGGTTGCCAACGCGTCAACCTTGGCGTGGTGAGCCGAGTAGGTCGGCAAGCCATATCTTTCCCGCGTATCCGACAGCCGAATCGACGTACGAGACCCGAGAAGAATCCCCTTGAGACGGTTCAATCCCCCCTCGCGGACCTCGCGAGCCTCGATACTCATGGTATCAATCAATGGGAACAGGCAGCGTTCGCCACGTCGATCCTGCACCGCCGCGTCCAGAAACGGTCGTTCGATACCGCGATAGTGAACGACCACGAGACTACCCGACAGTTCGTCGAGCACCTCGTCGAGCACCTCGTCGAGATCCGGTGCGTGAGAAACTTCGGCGTGTGTGATCCGATGGAACCGGATCGAGCCCTCGTTAAGGGGTTTTTGCGGACGGACGACCCAGTATCGCCCCGCAGACGGACGGATGCGTGTCAGGTTGAACGGCACGATGCCGATCGACACGATGGCATGGCGGTGGACGTCCATCCCGGTGGTCTCGAAATCCAGCGCCACGAACGGCACATCACGCAAGGGGGTCTCTGGCGCCGGCACCCCCGCCGCGTAGAATGCACGCAGGGCAGGATCCTGGCAACGCTTGGCCATGTCGGCGAAGAAAGTGGGCCAAGTGGATTCTTCTTGTTGTGAATTCGACATGGAGAGAATCAGCGATTGGGCATCGGGTAACGAAACCGCAAAAATTTCTGGGCGTTACTCAAAACCTGGAAGGCATCCTTGAGGTTGTGGCGCTCGCCATCGGAGACGTTTTCCGGTTCGATGTTGTTATCGGGCACTTGGTGATGCTTGAGATCATGCGCCTGGTGACGGATCCGGACCATTGAGATGAACTCCAGCGCGTAACGCAGTTTGTCGGCCTGCCCGGCCGGCAACGAGTTTGCCTTGACGATATCATCGAGTCGGTCGAACGAGGCCTGCGAACGGGAACCGACCGCCAGTGCATGTACACGGATAACGTCCACCAGCGGCGCGGTGCCACGCCGCTTGAGATTGATGGAGTTGTTGTGCTGCCCGTCCTTTTCCATGACGAAGGTCCGGAAAAAGCCCAACGGCGGCGTGCGATTGAGTGCATTGCGTGCCAGGGCGGCAAGAAACAGCGGGCTTTGACTGGCGCGCTGGGCGACCAGATCCTGTAGCTGCTCGACAAAGCGTTCTTCCCCGTGCACGGCCTCCAGGTCGAAGAAGATCGAACTGTGCAGCAGTTTTTCCGGATCCGGATCGTCGATCCACGCCTCGAAGTAACGCCGCCAAACCGACAGCGGTTGGCGCCACTTCTCGTTGGTACCCATGATTCCGCCGCTGCAATACGGATAACCGCAGGCATGCAGGCCGTCGCTAACGCGTTTGGCCAATGCCGCGAACCACGCATCGTGCTGCTCTGGGTCAAAGGAATCGTCCAGAATCAGGGCGTTGTCCTGATCTGTGGCAATTGTCTGGTCGTTTCGGGCCATCGAGCCATTGACCATGAAGCAATAGG
>JAWLFB010000055.1:0-10796 GCA_041685825.1 Guyparkeria sp.
TGCTCGACAACTACGACTCGTTTACCTACAACCTCGTCCAGTACCTGGGCGAGCTGGGTGAAGAGGTCTGGGTGGCGCGCAACGACCAGGTCACGATCGAGGAGATCGAGTCGCGGGCACCGAGTCATATCGTGGTCTCCCCGGGACCCTGCGATCCCGACCAGGCGGGCATCTCGCTGGAGGTGATCCGGCATTTCGCCGGCAAGCTGCCCATTTTGGGCGTGTGCCTTGGGCACCAGGCGATCGGCCAGGTCTTCGGCGGCAAGGTGGTGCGGGCCCGGGAGGTGATGCACGGGAAGGTCTCGCCGGTCCATCACACCGGCGAGGGGGTGTTCGAGGGGCTGCCTAACCCCTTCGAGGCGACGCGCTACCACTCACTGGTGGTTGCCCGCGACAGCATTCCCGAGGTGCTCGAGATCACCGCCTGGACGCAGCACGAGGACGGCTCGGTCGACGAGGTGATGGGCTTTCGTCACGGCGAGTATGCCATCGAAGGCGTCCAGTTCCACCCCGAGTCGATCCTCACCCAGCACGGCCACCAGCAACTCAAGAGCTTCCTGCGCTACCGTTACGGCGTGCGCGAACCCTTACCGGCGTGAGTGCGCCGGCCGACGAGACCTCGGCCCGGGCGGATGACTCCCCGCGGGGGCGTCGTGCCGCGGTCCTGGTGATGGTGATCGCCGGGCTGCTGATGCTCGCCCCGTTCACCGTGGATGCCTACCTGCCATCGTTTCACGCCATGGCCGACGAGTTCGGCGTGGGGCAGGCGGTGATCCAGCAGACCCTCTCCCTGTATCTGCTCGCCTTCGGCTCGATGATGCTGTTCTACGGGCCGGCTTCGGATAGCTTTGGCCGCAAGCGCGTGATCCTGCTCGCCCTGCTGGCTTATGCCCTGATGACCGTCCTTGCCGCGCTCTCTCAGAATATCGGCCAGTTGATTGCCGCGCGGGTTGGGCAGGGGCTGGCCGCCGGTGCCGGCGTGGTGATCGGTCGGGCGTTGGTGCGCGACCTGTTCGCCGGCGCCGATGCCCAGCGGGTGATGGCGAACGTGATGCTGATATTCGCCGCGGCGCCGGCGGCCGCTCCGATCATCGGCGGCTGGCTGCACGAATGGTTCGGCTGGCGCTCGGTGTTCTGGTTCCTGCTGGGTTTCTCCCTGCTGCTGGTGATTGCGGTCTGGCGATTGTTGCCGGAGACCGTAGCGCCGCGTGACCGTCAATCGTTCGCTCCGCGGTTCGTCTTCAAGAGCTATGCGCGGGCGCTTTCTCATCCGCGCTACATGCAACTGGTGGTGGTGTTCGCGCTGCTGTTCGGCGGCATGTTCCTCTACGTTGCCGCTGCCCCCGCGATACTCATTGACCACCTTGGCCAGGATGAGACCGACTTCTGGAAGTTCTTCGTACCGCTGGTCGCCGGGTTGATCCTCGGTAGCCGGCTGACCAACTGGCTCGCCGGGCGGTTGAGCATGACCGGTACCATGGCGGTGGGTCTTTTTCTGACCGGACTGGCGGTAATCTACAACTTGGTCCAGGCCTGGGTGCAGCCGCCGGAGGTCACGCACGGGGTGTGGCTGACGGTCACGCCGATCACCCTCTACGTCATGGGCATGGCGACCACCATGCCGGCGCTCAATATCACGGCGCTCGATTACTGGCCGGCGCAGCGGGGGTTGGCCTCGGCGCTGCAAGGGGCGACCCAGATGGCCTTCGCCGGGCTGGTATCGGGTTTGATGGTCGCGTGGCTGGCGGATTCGTTGTTCGCCCTCGCGCTGGGGATGGCGGTTCTCTACGTTGCCGCGCTGGGGTTGTGGTTGCTTTGGTATCGGTCAGTGCGCGGTGGCCAGCCGGCTTGACAAAAAACGCCCGGCAAGCGGCCGGGCGTTGTCGTTTGATTCTCCGGCCGAACCTGTTGGTCCGGCCCTGGGAGGAAGGGTTACATGCCCATGCCGCCCGATTGACCCTTCTCTTCGTCATCCTTGTCTTCAGGCTGACCCTCGGGTGCCGGTGCGGGAGCGGGCGCGGCGCCTTGGTCGCCCTGGCCGCCGGCATCCGGCTGAGGCGGTGGAGTGGGTGCACCCTGACCGCCTTGGCCGCCTTGATCGGTCGGCGGCGCGCCACCGCCACCTTGCGGTTGCTCTTGCGGTGCGGCGCCACCTTGTGCGCCCTGGTTTGCGTCCTGGGCATGTGCCGAGCCCATGCCGATCATCGTTGCCAATGCCGTGCTACTGATAATGCTCGCAATGGTCTTGGCTTCGAATTTCATAAGACACCTTTTTTCAGGTCGTTTGTGAATTGGTCGGCGCATTGCCGATACAAAGGCGGATTCATGCCCGCCGCGGGTGTGTCAACGAGTCGGATGGAAAGTTCCATGTGTCTCGATTTTTCCCCGTCGGCTCGCATCCGTCGTAGACGCTCCCGGGCTCGGGATGTCGGCCGGCGGTGGTAGAATCGCCGCCATCACGTCACTCAACGGGCAAGGGGACTCGGTGAAACGCCGATTCGCGCCAGCAACATCAAAGGTGAGCAATGGCCGGTCACAGCAAGTGGGCGAACATCAAGCATCGCAAGGCCGCGCAGGACAAAAAGCGCGGCAAGCTCTGGACCAAGATCATTCGCGAGATAACGGTGGCCGCGCGCGCCGGCGGCAATGCCGACCCGGCGGCCAATCCCCGCTTGCGCCTGGCCTGGGACAAGGCGCTGGGTGCGAACATGCCCAAGGACACCATCGAGCGTGCCGCCAAGCGCGGCGCTGGTGATCTGGAAGGGCAGGACTTCGTCGAGGTCACCTTCGAGGGTTACGGCCCGGGTGGCGTGGCCGTTTACGTGACCGGCATGACTGACAACAATACCCGCACGGTGGCCGACGTGCGCCACGCCTTCTCGAAGAACGGCGGCAACCTCGGCACCGACGGCTCGGTCGCGTTCCTGTTCTCTCGACTCGGGGTGCTCTACTATCCGCCGGACAGCGACGAGGACCCGATCATGGAGGCCGCGATGGAGGCCGGTGCCGAGGACATCGAGGTGTTCGACGACAACTCGATCGAGGTCACCACCACGCCGGAGACGTACAGTGACGTCAAGCAGGCCATGATCGACGCGGGTCTGCCGCCGGAAGAGAGCGAAGTCACCATGCGGGCCTCGACCAGTGCGCCGGTCGACGGTGAGAACGCGGAGAAGGTGGTCAAGCTGATCGACATGCTCGAGGACCTTGATGATGTGCAGGAGGTCTACCACAACGGTGAGATCCCGGAAGCGGCCTATGCCTGAGTTGCCGGCAGGGAACCCCCCCACGCGGCGAGTGCTCGGCATCGACCCCGGCTCGCGCGTGCTTGGGCTGGCCGTGATCGAGTTCGCCGGCGGCCGGGCCCGTTGTCTCGAGTTGTCGAGCCATTCCCTGCAGTCTCACGGTGACTTTGCCGCCCGCATGGGCGGCGTTTTCGATGTGGTCTCCGAGTGGATCGAGACCCATCAACCGAGCGAATGCGCCATCGAGCAG
The DNA here is from genome assembly GCA_041685825.1 of Guyparkeria sp. Lineage (GTDB taxonomy): Bacteria > Pseudomonadota > Gammaproteobacteria > Halothiobacillales > Halothiobacillaceae > Guyparkeria. The sequence goes on from JAWLFB010000055.1 coordinate 3,496, forward strand.
ATCTTCATGTACCGCGGCAATGCCTCCTCGCTCAAGTTAGCTCAGGCACGTGGCGCGGCCTTGGCCGCCGTGGTGCGCCACGGTCTGCCAGTCGAGGAATACATGCCGGCGACGGTCAAGCAGGCGGTGGTCGGTAGTGGCAAGGCGGACAAGGAACAGGTAGCCCATATGGTCCAGCGGTTGGTCGGGATGGCCGAGTTGCCGTCGGCCGATGGCGCGGACGCCGCCGCGGTCGCGCTGTGCCATTGTTATCGCAGCAATGCCTTCGGCGCGGTTGGCAGCAGTGGACCGAACAGCGAGGCGCGCGAGATCCTGCGTGAGGCATCCCAGCGACGCTACCGCCGGCGCAGCGATTCGCGCGGCTGGCGCGACATGGACGCCGCCACCCTAGTGGCCCGCGCCGCGGGCAAGGTCGGAGGAAAGAAATGATCGGTCGACTCGCTGGGCGCGTATTGATGCGCAAACCGCCGTTCCTGCTGGTGGACGTGCAGGGAATCGGCTACGAGGTCGAGGCACCGATGTCGACCTTCTTCGCCACCCAGGGGCAGGACGACGTCGTCCTGCACACCCACCTGGTGGTGCGCGAGGACGCGCAACTGTTGTACGGCTTTGCCACCATTCGTGAGCGCGACCTGTTTCGCGCCCTGATCAAGGTGTCCGGTATCGGTCCGCGCATGGCTGTCGCTGTGCTCTCGGGCATGTCCGAGGCGCAGTTCCGTGACTGCGTGCTCAACGACGATGTCACCGCGCTGACCAAGGTGCCGGGCATCGGCAAGAAGACCGCCGAGCGGCTGATCATCGAGATGCGCGACCGGCTCGACAAGCAACCGGGGGGTGCCGCGCCGATGGTCGCCGGTGGTGAACCGGCAATCGACGCCCCGCGTGACGAGGCCTTGAGCGCGCTCGAGGCGCTCGGCTACAAGCCGGCCGAGGCCGGTCGCATGATCGCCCGGGCCGAGAAGGAGGGCGCGGATAACGCCGAGGCGCTGATCCGGCTGGCCTTGCGTCAAACGGTCAAGCCTGCCTCATGAGCGCCCCCATGGAAGACGCTCGCTTCGTCAGCTCCGAACACCGCCCCGACGAGGAGGCCCTTGAACGGGCACTGCGCCCGCGCCGGCTCGCCGACTACATCGGCCAGCCGGCGGTTGTCGAGCAGATGGAGATCTTCGTCCCCGCCGCGCGCAATCGCGGCGAGCCGCTCGATCACGTGCTGATCTTTGGCCCGCCGGGGCTTGGCAAGACCACGTTGGCACATATCATCGCCAACGAGATGGGCGTGAGCCTCAAGCAGACCTCCGGTCCGGTGCTCGAGCGACCCGGTGATCTCGCGGCGCTGCTGACCAACCTTGAACCCGGCGACGTGCTGTTCATCGACGAGATCCATCGCCTGTCCTCGGTGGTCGAGGAGATCCTCTACCCGGCGATGGAGGACTACCAGATCGACATCATGATCGGCGAGGGCCCCGCGGCGCGCTCGATCAAGCTCGACCTGCCGCCGTTCACCCTGGTCGGCGCGACCACCCGGGCCGGCATGCTCACCAACCCGCTGCGCGATCGCTTCGGCATTATCCAGCGCCTGGAGTTCTACGAGGTCGAGCACCTGGTGCATATCGTCACCCGCTCGGCGCGACTGACCCAGTTGGCGATGGACGACGAAGGGGCCCAGGAGATCGCCGCGCGCTCGCGGGGCACGCCGCGGATCGCCAACCGACTATTGCGCCGGGTGCGTGACTACGCCGACATCAAGGGCGGTGGCCGGGTCGACCGCGGTATTGCCAACGCCGCACTCGACATGCTCAAGGTCGACAAGCGCGGTTTCGATCACCAGGACCGCCGTCTGCTCGAGACTTTGTTGAGCAAATTCGACGGTGGCCCGGTAGGCCTCGACAACCTCGCCGCGGCGATCGGCGAGTCGCGTGACACCATCGAGGACGTGCTCGAACCCTACCTGATCCAGCAGGGGTTCCTGATCCGCACGCCACGCGGGCGCATGGCTACCCGGCAGACCTGGGCGCACTTCGGCTACCGGCCGCCCGAGCGCTGGCAGGACGAATCGATCGATCCGCTGGTTGGGGGCTCGTCCGATGGATAAGCCGCACGGTGCTATTTTTCGGTGGCCGGTGCGCGTGTACTACGAAGACACCGACGCTGGTGGGGTGGTCTACCATGCCCGCTATCTCAATTTCTGCGAGCGCGCCCGCACCGAGTGGCTGCGCTCGCGTGGCTGGGAGCAAGACGTGCTGCGAGACGAACACCAATTGGTGTTCGTGGTTGCCCGGGCCTCGCTTGAATATCGCCGACCGGCGCGATTTAATGACTTGCTGAACGTCACCTGCGAGGCGGCGCGCCTGCGCGCGGCGGCAATCGACTTCACCCAGCGCGTGGAACAATCCGCCGATTCCACGGTCCTGTGTGGGGTGTCTGTGCGCGTGGTCTGTGTCGATGCCCGGACCTTTCGTCCCAAACCCATTCCCGAGCCGATCCTGGAGTCTTTCGCGTGAATTCCGATCCGTCCGTCGTCGAGCTGATTACCGGGGCGAGCCTGCCCGTGCAACTGGTCCTGATCATCCTGGTGTTTTCATCGATCGGCTCCTGGGCATTGATCTTCCACAAGGCCCGAGTCTATAAGCGGGCCGTCAGCGGCGTGCGTTTGTTTGAAAGCAGCTTCTGGGCCGGTGGTAGCCTCAACGAGTTCTACGATCGCATCTCCCGCGAGGCCCGTCCGCGCGAGGGCCACGAGGCCATCTTCGAGGCTGGCTTTCGTGAGTTCCAGCGCCTGCGGCAGGCCGAGGACCGGGGACACACCCAGATCATCGATGGTGTCGAGCGTGCCATGCGCGTTGCCGAGCATCGCCAGCTCGATCAGCTTGAGGAGGGCGTGCCGTTTCTCGCCACGGTCGGGTCGGTCAGTCCGTACATCGGCCTGTTCGGTACCGTCTGGGGCATCATGAGCGCCTTCATGAACCTCGGCACTATGCAGAGCGCGACGCTGGCGGCCGTGGCCCCGCCGATCGCCGAGGCACTGATCGCCACCGCGATGGGTCTGTTCGCGGCCATCCCGGCCGTCATCGCTTACAACCGCTACACGCAGCGGGTCGATTGGCTTTCCGGTCGTTACGAGAACTTTGTCGACGAATTTCTGGGGCTGCTGCAGCGTCAGTTGGGGGGCAAGTAAGCCATGGCGCGTCGCACGCGACGGGCACGGCGGATGGTCGCGGAGATCAACGTCGTCCCTTACATCGACGTGATGCTGGTCTTGCTAGTGATCTTCATGGTCACTGCGCCGATGTTGCAGCAGGGGGTCGAGGTCGAGCCGCCCCAGGCATCGGCCAGCCCGCTGGAAGACACCGACGAGCCGCCGCTGTTAATCAGCGTCAACCGTGATGGCGAATTTTTCGTCAACCAGGCCGACAACCCGGACGCCCCGGTCAGTCTGGCGACGATTGCTGAACTGGTTACCGCCGCGCGGCAATTGGACCCGGAGACACCGGTGCTGGTGAAGGGAGATCGTTCCACGAATTACGAGAGCGTGATGCGCGCGATGGTGGCGGCACAGCAAGGCGGGGCGGCCAAGGTCGGTCTGGTGACGGATTCCGACCCGACGGGCGAGGCTCAGGAGGAGCAGTAAACGATGTGGCGAATGCTTTCACGCATGCCCGCGGCCGTCATCCTGGCGGTGTTGTTGCACCTGGCATTGGTGCTCGCGATCGTCTTCTCCGAGCTGTGGGAGCCTGAAAAGGTCAAACCCAGTGGCGAGGCAAAGCAACTGCCGACGCCAAGTATTGAGGCAGAATCGGTCTCCTCCGAGGCGGTCGAGAGGCAGGCCGAGCGCCTACGCGAGCAGCGCGAGGCCCGAGAGCGGGAACGCACGGAGGCCGAGCAGGCCGCCGAGGAGGCGGCGGCTGCGCGCCGCGCCGAGGAGGCCCGCGCCGAACAGCTTGCCGAAATGCGCGAAGCTCGAGAGCGCGAGTCGGCCGAGGAGGCCGAGCGGCTCGAGGAGCTCAGGAAACAGCAACAGGAAGTCGAGGCCGAGCGCGAGAAGGCGCGGAACGAAGCCGAAGCGGCTCGCCAAGAGGCCGCGGAGGCAGCCAAGCAACGTGAGGCCGAGGAAAAGGCGCGGCAGGAGGCCGCCGAAAAGGCGCGCAAGGAGGCCGAGGAGAAAGCCCGGCAGGAAGCTGAGGAGAAGGCCCGACGCGAGGCGGAGGAAAAGGCGCGCAAGGAAGCAGAAGAGCAGGCCCGCAAGGAAGCGGAAGAAAAAGCGCGCCGCGAAGCCGAAGAGAAGGCACGCCAGGAAGCGGAGGAAAAGGCGCGTCAAGAGGCCGAGGAGAAGGCCCGCCAGGAGGCCGAGGAGAAGGCTCGACGCGAGGCTGAAGAAAAAGCGCGCCAGGAGGCGGAGGAGAAGGCCGCTCGCGAGCAGGCCGAGCGCGAGGCCCGGGAGCAGGCTCTGCGTGATCAGATGGCCGCCGAGCAACAGGAGCGTGCCGAACGCGATGCCTTGAGTGAGTGGGCGAGCGCCATTCAGTCTAAGGTGCGGGACAACTGGCAGCGTCCCCGTGGGGCTCGGTCAGGCTGGACCTGTACTGTAACCGTTCAGCAGGACGCCGACGGGCGCGTACGCAATGTGAACGTCGAGCGTTGCGATGGCGATCGGCTGTTCGAGCGATCCGTGGTGCAGGCGATCGAGGCCGCCTCGCCGTTGCCCAAGCCCGAAATCGACTCGATCTTCCAGGAAGAGCTCCGCTTTAACTTCAAGCCGGAATGACCGGCCAACCCGGGGTGACCCACATGACAGTACTGGTCCTTTTGCATCGTTCGCATCGCTGGCTCGCCTCCACGTTCCTGGCGGGAATGCTTGCCTTCGTCATGCCGGCGCAGGCCGCGCTGGAAATTGACATCAGCGGTGGTACCGAGAGTGGCGTGCCGATCGCGGTGGTCCCGTTCGATCAGCCGGGTGAGGTCGACGACCTTGCACGGATCATCGGTGACGATCTCGCCCGCTCGGGCCTGTTCGCGCCCGTCGCTAGGGATGCGATGCCCGGGCGCCCGGCCTCGCCAGATCAGTTGCGCATCGATGATTGGCGATCCGGCAAGGCGCGCTATCTCGTCATGGGACAGGTCGAGGCCGACGGCGATCGATTGAGTGCCCGCTTTTACCTGATCGACGTCAGTTCGGGGAACCGGCTCGCCGGTAGCAAGATTACGGCCAGTGCCTCTGCCGACCGGTCGGTGGCGCACCGCATCAGCGACATCATTTACGAGGAGCTGACGGATGAGCGTGGCGCGTTCTCCACCCGCCTTGCCTATGTCACCGAGCGCGGTTCGGTCGACGACCGAACCTATACCCTGCAGATCGCCGATTCCGATGGGGCCAACCCGCGCACCGTGCTGGAATCGCCCTATCCGCTGATGTCGCCGAGCTGGTCACCCGACGGTGGCAAGCTTGCCTATGTTTCCTTCGAGGGTAACCGGTCGGCCATTTGGGTGCAGGACCTGTCCAGCGGCGATCGTTACCAGCTGACCGACTACAGCGGCATTAACGGTGCGCCCGTCTGGTCACCGCGCGGTGACAAGATTGCCGTGACCCTATCCAAGGGTGGCAACCCGGATATCTACGTAATCGATCTCGACACCCGCCGGACGGTTCAGTGGACCCGCTCCGGATCGATCGAAACCGAGCCGACCTGGTTCCCGGATAACCGCAGCCTTGCGTTTACCTCGGACCGTTTCGGTCAGCCTCAGGTGTTCCGCAAGGGTGGGCCGGACGACCGGGCGCGTCGCCTGACCTTCGATGTTGCTTATGCTGCCGGCCCGCGCATTTCACCGGATGGTGAGCGCCTTGCCTTGGTCGTGCGCAACGACAGTGGCTTCTTCGTTGCCGAGCAAATGCTTGATGACGGTAATCGTCAACTGCTTAGCCGTGACGGTGGCGAGGAGCGTCCCAGTTACGCGCCCAACGGTTCGATGGTGGTGTACGCCGCCCAGTCCGGCGGCGGCTCGGTGCTCAAGATTTCACCGGCCATCGGTGGCGAGCCCCAGACCCTGAGTTACGATCGGGGCAAGGTGCGCGATCCGGTCTGGGGGCCTTTCAGTGACTAGAGAAACGACCAGGAAATTACCGAATACCATGCATAAGATTTCGTCGAATCGCCGCGCACGGCTGGCGGGTTCGCTTGCCGCCACTCTGGTGCTTGGCGGCGCCACCCTGCCGGTGGCCGCGCAGCAGGCGCCGGGTTGGCTCAATTGGGGTGGCGGGTCCGACGAACAATCGTCAGGCGAGACTCAGGACAACTCCACGTCCAGCAATTCCAACGCGCCGACGGCACCGATGCCGGCGGCCAGTGTCGCGGTGGCGGATACGGGGGCGGCTGCGGGCAGCCAGTCGGGACAGGCCGTTCTGCTCCAGCGCTTGATGCAGCGAGTCAATGATCTCGAAGGGCAGGTGCAGAGCATGCGTGGCCAGCTCTCCGAGCAGGAGCGCACCCTGGAGCGTCAGCAACGTCTTCTCGACGAGGCGGCCGAGTCACGCGAGTCGCAAGGCGCGTCCGCGTTGACCGAGACCTCGTCGGGCGTGAGTGCCGATGATCCGGTTGCACAGGACGTGCCCGACGAGGCGGTTGCCGCGCTGGACGGCGCTGCCGGTGACGATAGTGATTCATCCTCGTCCGATCAGGCCGAGTCGGCCGATGATTCAAGCGCTGCGGCCCAGGGCGGCACGGCTAGCGAGGACGAGCAGCAGGCCCTCTATAACGAGGCCTTCGAGGTCCTCAAGAGCGGTGAGTACGAGCAGGCCGTCGATGCGTTTCAGAAGGTGATTGACGCCAACCCGGATGGCAGTTGGGCGGCGAGTGCCATGTTCTGGCAGGGCGAAACCTACTACGTCCAGCAGGACTACGCCGCGGCCGGCAAGGCCTACAACGAGGTGATCGAGCGATTCCCCGACAGCAATCGCATTCCGGATGCCAAGCTCAAGCTGGGCTACGTGGCTCAAGAGCGCGGTGACAACGACGCGGCGCGCCGTGTGTTCAACGAGCTCGTGAGCGATCACCCCAATTCGCAGGCCGCCGGGCTGGCCAAACAACGCCTGTCGCGCATGGGTAACTGATGACGGTGGAATCCGCCAATTCACCCGAGGCGCTCGAGTCGATTGCGCCCAAAGCGGCACGGACCCTGCGCATCACCGAGATCTTCCGCTCCCTGCAGGGCGAGTCGGATCATATCGGTTGGCCGACGGTGTTCGTCCGCCTGACCGGCTGCCCGCTGCGCTGCGTCTACTGCGATACCGCCTACGCCTTCACCGGCGG
>JAWLFB010000144.1:0-2562 GCA_041685825.1 Guyparkeria sp.
TGATGTTGTCGCTGGCGACGGTGTCGTCGCGGTTGTCGCTGGATGTTGTCGCGCATGCGTCAACCTCGGCAGATTGCCTGCTTGCGGCGGCTCGACGGCGATAGCTGTCGCCGTTCATTTCGAGGATGGTGGCGTGATGGACGAGACGATCGATGGCCGCGACGGTGACGGCCTGATCGGGGAAGACCCTGTTCCATGCGCTGAAGGGTTGGTTGGCGGCAATGGCGAGGCTTTTGGTCTCGTAGCGCCGGGCGATGAGTTCGAAGAGAACGGAGCTTTCAGCCTGATCCTTCTGTGCGTAGGTGATGTCGTCGAGGATGATCAGGTCGAACTTGTCGAGCTTTGTGAGGGCGGCCTCGAGGGCGAGATCGCGGCGTGCGGCCTGGAGCCTCTGCACCATGTCGGTGGTGCTGGTGTAGAGAACGCGTTTTCCGGCCTCCACGAGAGCATGGCCGATGGCACACAGGACGTGGCTTTTGCCGGCGCCGGAATTGCCGATGGCGATGAGATTGGCGCCGGTCTCGACCCAATCGCCCGCAGCCAGCGCCTCCATGTGGGCGCGTGTCACCCCTGGTAATGCCTTGAAGTTGAGGGTCGCGAGTGTCTTTCCGCCGGGCAGCTGGGACTGATGGAGATGACGCTGGATGCGCCGGGCATCGCGTTCGGCCATTTCGAGCTCGGCGAGAGCTGCGAGGAAGCGAGACGCCGGCCACCCTTCGGCATCGGCGCGTTCGGCCAACGCTTGCCAGTGACGCTGGAAGCTGGGCAGGCGCAGTGCGGTGAGCATGGCGGGCAGCGCATGGACATCGACGGCGCGTGGTGTGGCGGGGGCGGTCATGCGCAACCCTCCAGAAGGGCGTCGAAGCTGGCCAGATCGGTCAGTGTGACGGGCGTATCGTGCGGGAGCGTGCGTCGTTGTGGCTCCAGCTTCTCCTTCAGCGCCCTGGCCTCGGGCAGAGCGCCCTGGCTGAGGCTTTGTGCGATCAGGTTTGCCAGTTCGGCCTCGCAGCCCTCGTCATGGGCAAGCGCGAGCAGATCGACCATACGGCGGCAAGCATCACGCCGGGGCAAGGCTGCCGACAGCACGGCCCAGGCCTCGGCATATTCCGAACGCGGGAAGAGGCCATCGCGGTAGACCGATGTGGCCAGCGCCTGTGGCTTGCGGCGCAGGGCATGAATGACGTGGCGATAGTTGACGCGGTGGAGGCGAGTACCGTCACCCCGGCTGCGGCGGCGAGGATGGGTGACGACGTGCGTGGCACCGAGGAATGCTTCGATCCGATCGTCGTACACATGCACCCGCAGGCGCTTGCCGATCAGTTGCGAGGGTGCGGAGTAGAAGACCCGGTAGACGAGGAAGCCTCCCGTCCTCGTGACCCGTGCAATCACCTCGGTGAAGTCGGTGGTGCGCTGCGCAGGCAAAGGCCGGAGCGTTGCGATCTCGGTGCTGACTGCGGGTTCACGACGCCGGTTGCGACGAGCAACGAGTTCGTCGACGAAGCGACGCCATTCGGCAAGCTCGGCGAAGTCCCGGGATCCACGCAGGATCAGGGCCTGGTCGAGCGCGACCTTGAGGTGATTGTTATGGGCCTCGACGGCCCCGTTCTCATGGGCCTCACCGGGATTGTTGCGGCTCGCGAGCATGCCGTAATGGGTACAAAAGGCTTCGTAGCGCCGTGTGACATCGGCTGCTGCCTCGGCATCGAGGTTGCGGTAAGCCGCCGAGAGACTGTCGGTGCGATGTTCGCCGGGTACGCCGCCGAGGGTCCAAAGCGCGTTCTGGAGATTCTCCGCCAGAGCTGGGAAGCTCTCCCCGCCGAGAACCACCGCAACATGCTCCCAGCCGCTGTAGGCCAGGACGAAGTGATAAAGGCGATGGTCAAGCGCCTGACCAGCGATCGTCACGCCCAATTCGTTGGCATCGGTGAAGTCTGACAGGGCCATGTGACCGGGCTCGGACGTCTGGCGAAAGATCACGTCGCGCTCCGGCCCGTGCAGGGCACGCCAGTCACGGACGCGCCGCTCCAGCGTGCGGCGAACACGGTCGTCCGGGAAGGCTTCCGGATCCTGCAATTGAAGATGCCGCAGCAAGGTCACGGCCTGAACCGAGGCATCGCGTTCGAGGATCGGAAGGATGATCGGTTCCCAGACCGCTTCCAGCGGGTCGGGGACGGTACGCCCGCGTTTGGGCTTGCGCTGGGATGGCAAACGCGGGTCAGCCTCGATGCGTCGGGCAGTGCGCTCGCTGAAGCCCGCTCGGGCAGCCGCTGTGCGCTGGGTATATTTACGACGATCTGTCATGTAAATTCTCGCTTGCTGGTCGGTGACGGGTTTGCCCGGCACGGTCGGATCTCCTTTTGCTCGAAGAGACCCAAACCTTACCGGTCCGCAGCGACCAGCACCCCCAAAATGAGGTCCGCGCCGGTGGCCCCAGTCTACGGTCGGGCTACGCCCTCCCTCCGACTGGGGCCACCGGCCACCTTGGCTGACGGTACCGGCCAGTTTTGTTGTCGCTGATCACGTTCCGAAATCTCGCGCACTGACAAGCCCTGTTCATGGGTC
>JAWLFB010000145.1:0-2532 GCA_041685825.1 Guyparkeria sp.
GACTCATTAGTGCTGTCCTTACCCTTCGCGGTTGTCGTTGGCGGAGTCGGCAGCCATGGACGGCATGCGCTCGTGCCAGTCCACGCGCTGCTGATACTGATGCGCGACATTGAGCAGGCGCGCCTCGTCGAAGTGCCGACCGATCAATTGCAGGCCGACCGGACGTCCCTCGACGAAACCGGCCGGCACCGACATGCCGGGCAGGCCGGCGAGGTTGACCGGAATGGTGAAGATGTCCTCGAGGTACATCTTGGCCGGATCGGCACTATGCGCGCCACGGTCGAAGGCCGGGGTGGGCGTCACCGGGCCGGCGATCACGTCGCATTGCTCGAAGGCGCGCTGGAAGTGATCGGTCACGAGGCGACGGGCCTTCTGCGCTCGGCGGTAGAAGGCGTCGTAGTAACCAGCCGAGAGCGCATAGGTACCGACCAGGATGCGGCGCTTGACCTCCGAACCGAAGCCCTCCGAGCGGGTCCGCTCGTAGAGGTCTTGCAGGTCCCTGGGATCCTCGCAGCGGTAGCCGAAGCGCACGCCGTCGAAGCGCGAGAGGTTGGAGGATGCCTCGGCGGGTGCAAGTAGGTAATAGGCCGCCAGCGCGATGTCGGCGTCCGGCAGATCGATCTCGACGGTTTCCGCGCCGGCGGCACGCAACTCGTCGATCGCCGCCGAGACGGCATCACCCAAGGTCGGATCGAGGGCATCCGAGAACCACTGTTTCGGAATGCCGACACGCAGGCCGCTAATCGACTCGTCAAGCCCATCGACGTAATCCGGCACGGGGCGGTCGGCCGAGGTGGAATCGCGTTCATCGAACCCGGCCATCTCGCCGAGCACCAGTGCGCAGTCCGCGGCAGATTTCGCGATCACGCCGCCCTGATCGAAGCTTGAGGCATAGGCGATCATCCCGTAGCGAGACACCCGCCCGTAGGTCGGCTTGATCCCGGTCACGCCGCAGAAGGCCGCCGGCTGACGAATCGAACCACCCGTGTCGGTACCGGTGGCAAACGGCACGAGTCGCGCGGCGACCGCCGCGGCCGAACCGCCAGACGATCCGCCCGGCACGGCGTTGGCATCCCACGGGTTGGCCACGGCGCCGAAGTGACTGTTCTCGCTGGACGAACCCATGGCGAACTCGTCCATGTTGGCCTTGCCCAGGAGCACCGCCCCGCTCTGGGTGAGGCGCTCATGCACGGTCGAGTCGTACGGCGCGACCCAGTCGGCGAGCATGCGCGAACCGCAGGTCGTACGCGTGCCCTTGGCACAGAAGATGTCCTTGTGCACATAGGGAATGCCGGCAAGCGGACCGGTTGCCGATGCCGGCTCGACCGGCCCGACGCGACTGACCAGGCTGTTGAGAGACGGGTCGATCGTCTCGATGCGCCGAGCGAAGGCGACCGCCAGATCGGCAGCCGTGTATTCGCCAGCCGTCAGCCCGGCGCGCAGTTGGGCAATCGAGGCGTTGATGAGGGCGGCGTCCCCGCCGCGGTGCTGTGTATCACTGGTGGGCACGAAAAGTGTTCCCCTTGCAGGCAATGTGGGCGTCGCTCAGGACATCGCCGGGCGGTGCCGGCGGGATACGGCTTACTCGATGACCTTCGGCACCAGGAAAAGGCCCTGTTCCTGGGCCGGCGCGCCTTCCATCAGGGTCTCGCGCTGGTCGGTCTCGGTTACCGAGTCGGGGCGCAGCCGCTGAACTTGGTCAAGCGGATGGGCCATCGGTTCGAGGTCGTTGAGCCTCGGGTCGTCCAGGCGACGGGCCTGGTCAAGAATACCGTTGATATCAGAGCGTAGCGCCTCGGACCATTCCGGCTCGACGGCAATACGGGCGAGATGGGCCACGGTTTGCAACTGGTCATTGGTCAACGACATCGTCGTCATTCCTCGAGGAAGATGGTTGGCGTATCGGTTTTGCTCTGCGGGTCTAGCCCGCCCGCCGAGAAACCGGCGGGAACCCACCGACGAAACCCGTGTCGAAGGCCCCGCGTTGGTAGGTGGAAATTCGGCGGAAAGCCTATCACAGCCGCGCCTGCCTGCCGAGTCCAGCACTTGCCTGAACGCGCGCATCTTGCTACCTTAACCGCTTATTTTTACGCAGCACCACGACAGCGGTTACAGCCCCGTTGCAACAGGTATGATCTCTGCCAAAGGCAGGCGAGCCGGGCCGCGCGAACGGGAAAGGACTCAGGCGCTGCCGCCGCGCCGTGGCAACGCGCAAATGGACCGTCCTCCGGTCCGACCACGTACAGCAGAAATCACTCGGTTACACCCCCAATGTTTAAAGGCTTCCGCGGCATTTTTTCCACCGACCTATCCATCGACTTGGGTACGGCCAACACGTTGATCTACGTTTCGGGTCGGGGCATCGTTCTCGACGAACCGTCGGTGGTCGCCCTGCGGAACGATGGCGGCCAGACCGTGATCCAGGCCTACGGTAACGAGGCCAAGCAGATGGTCGGCCGCACGCCGAAGTCGATTCACGCCGTGCGCCCGTTGCGCGATGGCGTAATCGCCGACTTCCACGTCACCGAGAAG
>JAWLFB010000056.1:0-10368 GCA_041685825.1 Guyparkeria sp.
CCGGAAGCTCGACTGCTGGCTGCAGCCCGGCGGGCATGCCGACGGCGACACCGACATGCGCAGCGTGGCCCTGAAGGAATGCATCGAGGAGACGGGCGTTTCGCCCGAGCATGTCCGGCTGGTCGGTGACGAGATCTTCGACGTCGACATCCACGCCACCCAGGAACCGCACCCGGATGCCCAGCCCCATCACCACATCGATGTGCGCTATCTGGTGGAAGTCGATGACAACGTGGCCGCGCCGGGTAACGAAGAATCCTTCGAGGTTCGCTGGGTGCCCGTCTCCATGGTGACGCGGCTGAACAACAGTCGCTCGACCGTGCGGATGGTCGACAAGACACGCAAGATGCGTTGAGGCCATTGCGTCGCCCGGCGCGAAAACACGGCCCGCTTTGCAAACAAAACGAAGCCCGAATCCGGTGGATTCGGGCTTCGTTCTTTCTGGGCCGCTCGCGCGGCACGGACCATATCAGTCTTGTGCCCCGGGGTCAGCTTGCCTTGGCAAGAGAGCGGGCGTGATCCACCGCATCATCAAACACCGTCGTCTCGTAGAGGGTTTCCATGTCACCCGGCACCGTCATGCGCCCGTTGGTCGATCCCTTGCGGGGTCGCCGAGCCGGTCGCTGCACGAGGTACATGCCGTCGTTGGCCTGTTCAACCAGGATGTTGCCGTTGCGGTAAAAACCGCGTTCCGCGTCCAACTTCTCTGCCATGAGCATCACACCTTTGTCGTGATCAGACCGTACCGCAAAACGGCGGCCGGCCGTGGTGAGTGACAGCCACCGGAACACCCCGGGGCTCCCCCCGTTCCACTTTAGGCCACTCGTCACCGTTATGTCATGAAAAAATATCGAAGCGAATCGGACCCCTATTCCGGCGACATTACCCCTTGTCGAACGCCCGCCACAAACGGGCACAGCCCCGGGACCGTGATTTCGAACTTTTCGAACAAGATATATTGGCGACCGACCATTGGCCGATGCCGCCGGAAATGACATCGACACCCCGAGGCCCTAGAATGGTGGGATTCTTGAGCCTTACTCGCTGACTCCCGGACAACATTCCTGGCAGCATTTTTCGGCCCAACCGAATCGTGACGGAGACCGATCAGTGATCAGCAGCAACCGGCCGCGCATCAGCGGCACCCGTTTTCTCAGCGCCGACCATGCGCCAAACTCGCGCCTGAGTCTGGGCTCGTCACACCGTGACGCGTATCGCTCGGTCACCGGCACCGGCAACAACTATGGCGCGATCGACGTGCCCGCCAACGAAAGCTGCGAGGTCTGCGCCCCGGCCACCCGCCGCCTGGCCGAAGACCTGTTCAACCAGTGGAACGATGCCCTGAAGACCGGCGATGCCCGCCAAGTCACCGACCTGTACGCCGAGGACGGCGTACTGCTGCCCACCGTCTCCAACGTGCCGCGCACCAGCCACGCGGAGATTAAGGCCTACTTCGAGCACTTCTTGGAGAAGAACCCGATCGGCACCATCAACACGCGCAACGTCAAACTCGGCTGCAACAAGCTGACCGACGCCGGCACCTACACCTTCCGCGTGACCGACGGCGACCAAACTCGCGACGTCCCGGCTCGCTACACCTTCGTCTACGAGAACCGCGATGGGCGCTGGCTGATCGTGCATCACCACTCCTCGTTGATGCCGACCGACTGACCGCGATCACCACGATCGCAGAGCCACGCCCGCCACCATGGCGGGCGTTTTGCGTTTCCGAGAGACGGCAACGAGTTGGGCGCGATCCAAGCTCCCGGGTTGTATCGATCGTCCAGCCGCACCGAACCACTGAACCCGGCCGAAGAAAACGGCACATCTAATGCGCCATCCGAAAATCCATCCAACCGGTTGATGGACCATCCCGTTTAACAGCCCCCCCCCAACGCAAGACCACTCGTCAACGACGCTGCGGATGCTGGCTTTTAGCCTACTGGCGGATTCGAACGAATTGGTCGGGGATAAAAAACCTGTGGCTTTTGCTGCTAAGCACTGCCTGCGTTCGCGCACGACAAAACCGGCATCACGGGCCCCTTTGCAGCCCGTGCGCATGGCAAGGCAAGGCTTTTTCCATGCAAAGTTCAGCGGATCTGACAGACTTTGATGCCCCGGCATTGATTTTTTCTCTCCTCGAGCGGTCCATGTTTTTCCCAAAGATCCGAACCATCGCTACCACTCAGGTCATCACGCTATCTCCCCAAGATACGGTCGGCGAAGCCATCCACGTGATGAAACAACACGAAATCTCCAACGTGGTCGTTACCGGGTCGCGAACCTACCGCCTATTTCTGTCCTCGAGACTCCTGCACCTCGAGTTCAGTGAGAAAAGCTTCCAGACTCCGCTGGGCGAACTCGATCTTCCTGAGGCGACGGTCGTCGACCCGGACGCCTCGGTGCTCGACGGCATTAAGGCGATCCAGAACCGCAGTGACCACATCTGCCTGGTAGACCGGGCCGGCGAGCTGGTCGGCATCCTGAGCTACACCGATCTGGCTGGCAGCCTCGATCCACAGATGCTCGCCCAGACCCAGAGTGTTGGCGATTTGCTGCGCGGCATGAATGCACTCGAAGTGGGGCCGGAACAGTCGCTGCAGGAGACGATGTCCCGCATGGCGGACCACGGCCAGGACGCTGCCATCATCCTCGAAAACAATCGGCCCACCGGGCTTCTCACGCAGCGCGACATCATCAATCTGCTCGACACGCATACTGATCCAGCCACTGCCATCGGGCGTTGCATGACCACCCCCGTACAGACCCTTGATGCGGAGGCGCGCATCTCCGAAGCCTTGGAGTTCTGTCGTGATCGGCACCTCAAACGGGTAGTGATAATCGACAGTGCGGGTCGGTTCACGGGTATGATCAGCCAGAAGGAACTAGTCAATCTCTACTACAACCAGTGGTTCACCCTCCTAAAGGATCATCAAGACCAGCTTGACGATCTCAACACGAAGTTGGGTGAAAATAATCGCGTGCTCGAAACACTCGCCGAGGAGGTGCCCGGTGGGCTGCTGACCGTTAACGCCAGCGGCATCATCACGCGTGTCAGCAAGGCAGCGGTGGACATGCTCGAAATCGAGGCCAACGAACTGGTCGGGCAACCGGTCCGCGAGCGCTTCCAGTGTGACCAGGAGTGGTCGGATTCATCCCGCAACGGAGGCATTCGTGGGAATCACCACGCCTCTCTCCACGAATGCCGAGCCATTGATGCGCTCGAGGCAGGCACCGCCTATCACGACCGTGAAATCCTGGTGGGAGCCGACGGCACACGGCGAGTCGTGGATATACGCTCAAAGCGGCTCACCGAGGATGGCTCCGGCGTCCTGCTCTTCCACGACGTCACGGCCGAGGAAAAGGCCGAACGGGAACGAATCCGGGAGCAGGACTTCTTCATCGGTGGACCCGTCGTGGTCTTCGTCTGGCGACCGGATCCGGGGTGGCCGGTTCTCTATGTCTCCCCGAACGTCGAAAAGGTCCTCGGTTACGACGTCAGCGAGGTCATGACCCCCACCTTTCGCTTCGCCGACCTCATCCATCCCGATGACATGTCCCGGGTCGACGGGGAAGTTGCCGATCATCTGGCTCGGCAAGCACCCGCATTCGAGCAGCAATATCGCCTTCGTACCCGCTCCGGTGAATATCGCTGGTTCTCCGATTATACGTCTCCAGAATACGACGACACGGGCCTGCCCCGCATGGTGCGGGGTTACATCCTGGATCGAACCGAGGAGCGCTTGACTCAAGGCCGACTTGCGGAGAACGAGGAACGCTGGCGCTTCGTCCTGGAAGCTACCGAACAGGTGGTCTGGGACTGGGATGCCACCACCGACACGGTCTACTTCTCGCCGCAATGGGAACGCATGCTCGGCCACGAGGAACACGAAATCGGCAACACTCTCGACGAGTGGAAGAGTCGGGTTCATCCAGACGACCTGGCCGGCTGCCTGAGCGATCTGAGCAAGCACTTCCGCGGCGAGACCGCCATTTATCAAAACGAACACCGCGTGCGCTGCAAGGACGGCAGTTACAAGTGGATCCTCGATTGGGGGCGGGTAGTCAAACGCGACGAAAACGGCCAACCGCTGCGCGTCATTGGCAGCCATACGGACATTTCCGAGCGTCGCGAGCTATTCGAGACCCTCGAGCAACAGAAGAATAAATTCCGCACGCTGTTCGAGCTTTACCCCGATGCCACCCTGCTCATCGACCCGGATAACGGACTCCCAGTGCAGTTCAACCAACAGGCCCACGAGCAACTGGGTTACACCGAGGAAGAATTTTCCCACCTGCGGATTGCCGACTACGAGGCCCAAGAAGCCCCCGAAGAAAATGCCGAGCATATCCGGCGCATCCTTGAGCAGGGGCGCGAAGACTTTGAAACGCAACATCGCCGCAAAGACGGCAGCATCATCGATGTGCGTGTTTCGGTCATCCTGCTGCCTTTCGAGAAGAAAACCCTGTTCCTAGCGGTATTTCGCGACATCACCGAGACAAAGGCAGCCAACCGAGACCTGGAGCGCAACCGTGAGCGCTTGGCTCTAGCGACCGAATCGGCGGCGCTCGGGATCTGGGACTACGACGTCGCCAGCGGCCGACTCGACTGGGATAGCGGCATGTTTCGCCTTTACGGCGCAACGCCCGCCGACTTCGGTCACACCTTCGAGGATTGGGCCGCAACTCTGCTGCCAGACTCCCGAGAAACGGCCGTTACCGCGTTTCAGGCCGCGATAGCATCCGGCAAGACCTTCGACGTGCAGATTGACGTGCGCAGGGAGGACGATGGCCGGGTGCGGACCCTGCATGGTCAGGCCCAGGTCATTCGGGACGATACAGGCAAGGCGGTGCGGGTCGTCGGCGTCAACCGGGACATTACCGAGCAGGAGGAGAATCGCCAGCAGCTCGCCGCCGAGGAGGCCAAGTTCCGCGGCCTGTTCGAACTTGCCCCGGTCGGCATTGCCATGAACGATTTCACTACCGGCGAATTCCTCGACTTCAATGACGCCGTCAACGAGCCCGCTGGGTACAGCCGAACCGAGTTTTCGGCACTGAGCTACTTCGACGTCACACCCAAGGAATACATGGCCCAGGAACAGGCTCAGCTTGAGTCAATGCAACGGATCGGGCGCTACGGCCCCTTCGAGAAGGAATACATCCACAAGGACGGATCCCGCTATCCGGTTCTGCTCCACGGATTCAAGACCACCACGCCGGCGGGCCGCGAGGTGATCTGGTCGATCATTCAGGACATATCCGAGCAGAAGGCGACCGAACAGGCCCTGCGCGAAACCACCGAACGGTTCGGCGGCATCTTCGAGCAGACGGGCAGTGGTGTCGCGGTATATCGACCAGTCGATGGCGGCAAGGATTTCGAGTTTATCGATTACAACCCGGCCGCCGAGCAAATGGATCACTCAAAACGAAGCGCCGTGATCGGACGACGTTTGACGGAGTGTTTTCCAGGCATCCGCCAGATGGGGCTGCTGGACGCGCTTGAACGGGTAGCCCGAACCGGCACGCCCGAACAGTTACCCGTGTCTGAGTACCAAGATGACAAGATCGCCGGATGGCGGGAGAACCGCATATTCCGCCTGTCATCCGGCGAGGTGGTCGCCGTCTATGACGATCTGACCGAGGTCAAGAAAGCCCAGCAGGAATCCGAGCGAGCATTGGCGGAAGCCAAGCGTGCCAATCGGGCCAAAAGCGAGTTTTTGGCCAACATGAGTCACGAAATTCGCACACCGATGAATGCCATCATCGGACTCAGCCAGATATTGCAGCAATCGAGCTTACCTGATGCCGCGCAGGAAACAGTCAACAAGATCGTTCGCTCCTCGCGGATGCTTCTCGGCATCATCAACGACATTCTCGACTTCTCGAAAATCGAGTCAGGCCGGCTTGAACTCGAGGAACGTTCGTTCTCAATAAACGAGGTGACCGAGCAAATTGCGGTCCTGTTCAACGAGGCGGCGCGGCGCAAGGATCTCGAACTGCTCTACAACATTCAGCCGAACCTTTCACACCAGTTGGTGGGAGATTCGTTGCGACTGTCACAGGTGCTTACCAACCTCTTGAGCAACGCCATCAAGTTCACCGATGAAGGCGGCATGGTTGAATTCGGCATCAAGACAATCGGCCAACCACACTCGGGGCAGGTTCAACTGGAATTCAGTGTGCGGGACACCGGCATTGGCATGACGCGCGACCAGTTGGCCAACCTGTACAAGGCGTTCACCCAAGCGGACACCTCCACGACACGCCGATACGGCGGCACAGGACTGGGGCTTGTTATTTCTCAACGTTTGGTCGAGAAGATGGGCGGTGAACTGTTCGCCAGTTCAAAGTTGGGTCGAGGCAGCACCTTCTCCTTCACCGTCGAATTCCCGCTTGGCGAGGACGAGCCGCGTGCTACCGGGTGTCCTCGTACGACAGGCGAGCGGGTCTTGGTCGTGGATGACCTGGCCAACGCCCGCCTCATCCTCCAGACCATGCTTGAGCACTGCGACTATGAAGTGGCAACCGCTGCCTGCGGAGAGGAAGCGATCGATCAGATTCGACAAGCCGAGGCTAATGATCGCCCCTTTGATTTCATCCTGATGGACTGGCGAATGCCTGGCGGAATGGACGGTGCCGAGACCATCCGTGAGTTGGAGCGCCTGCGCGCGAGTGGGGAGTTACGTCAGACCAGTACCCCGATTCTGATGACCAGCGCCTACGACCGAAGCAATATCGATCTTCCGGATCGGTTGTATGCCGACTTCCTGGAGAAACCGATCACGGCCTCGACGTTGTACAACGCCCTGTTGAAGGCCGAACAGGGGACCGGGGCGGTCGTGGAGAGCAGAAAGCAAGCATTGGCCCTCGACCTCTCAGGCCATCAGGTCTTGCTCGTCGAGGACAACGAGATCAATCAGGACGTTGCCTTACTGATGCTCAAGAAGACCGGTGCCCAGGTGAAGCTCGCCGAGAACGGCTTTCAAGCGGTCAAAGCCGTGAACGACAACGCGCCGGATCTCGTGCTGATGGACCTGCAAATGCCGATCATGGACGGATACGAGGCGACACGCCAGTTACGTGAAAACGGCTACCACGGGCCCATAATCGCCCTCTCCGCGGCCGTGATGGACGATGACCGCAAGAAATCGGCACAAGCCGGGGTCGACGCTCATCTGGGCAAGCCGATTGACAGCGTCTTGTTATACGACATGTTGAGCCGCCACCTAGACGTTCAAGCCAGTCCTCGAGCGGCGAGTGACAGCCTGGCGGAACCGACCGAAGCGGGCCTGCCGCGAGGACTGCCGGGGTTCGACCTTCAGCGTGGGTTGGCTCGGGTGGGCGGAAGTCCGATCGACTATCAGCGTCTTCTGTTCAAATTCAGGCGGAATATCAACAACAAGTATCGAACCATCATTGAGCATCTCGAACAAAGCGACTGGGAATCGGCCCAAGCGGTCGCGCATACCCTCAAAGGGGTGGCTGGCACGCTCGGGGCAGTGGAGCTCCAGGGGGCGGCCGCCGAAATCGACCACGCCATCAAACAGGGGCACAGCGTGAGTAACGACCTGACCGCGGCCATGGAGCGCGCGTTGGAAAACGCTGAAAAAGCGCTTGAGGCGATTGATTGCCCCGAAGAGGAACACGGTGGCGGCAGCCGGGAGGCGTTGGACCGGCTGCACTCCATGCTCGCCAACAGCGAACTGATCGACGACACCCTACTGTTGGAGGCACTAAGCTATCTCGGCAATCGGGGTCACGCCGTGGATGAACTGAAAGGCGAAATCGAAAACATGGATTTCGATGCCGCCCTGTCGACGCTCGACAAGATGATGAACTAGATAACGAAGAAGGCCTCTATGCAGCTCGAAGACAAACCCCGAATCCTGATCGTTGATGACGAGCCGACGAATTTGCAGGCGCTTGGCAATGTGCTCAAGGACGATTACCGGGTGCAGGTAGCACCCAATGGCGAAAAAGCACTCGACCTGGCGCGACGCGAGCCACAGCCCGACCTCATTTTGCTCGACGTCCAGATGCCGGATATCAACGGCTACGACGTATGCCGGCAGCTCAAACAGCAGGCAGGAACCCAGGCGATCCCGATCATCTTCGTGACCGCCTTGGACAGCGTAGGAGATGAGGAAGAAGGCTTCCGGCTGGGGGCTGTCGATTACATTTCCAAGCCGTTCCACCCCACCATCGTTCATGCCCGCGTCAGAACACACGTATCGCTGAAGAAAAAGACCGATATGCTTGAGCGAATTGCCTTGAAGGATGGCCTGACCGAGATTCCGAACCGCCGAGCCTTTGAAGAACACTACGAATGCGAATGTCGTCGGGCCAAACGCAACGAGCACTCATTGGCGGTGATCATGCTCGACATCGACGAATTCAAGGCATTCAATGACAACTACGGCCATGGCGTAGGGGACAAGTGCCTGCGAAACGTCGCGGAAGCGATCCAGGAATCCATCGCGCGTCCGGCTGACCTCGTAGCCCGTTACGGCGGTGAGGAGTTCGTAGTGCTACTTCCCGAAACCGATGCCACCGGCGCGGCCAAGGTCGCCGAGCGAATTCGAGCCAGAGTCGAATCGCTGGGGATACCTCACGCCTACGCAACGAGCACCGACGTGGTCACCATCAGCCTCGGGGTCGCGGGCAGTTCGTGCAACACCGAACAGGACACCAAGGAAACGCTCCTGAAGCGTGCGGACGAAGCCCTTTACCGTTCCAAAGCCAGAGGACGAAACCGGGTGACCACCGACGCGTTCCAATAAAGCCCGACCAGCATCAGCCTGGCGCTTCACAGTCAGGTCGGCCAATTTACGCGCGCTCGGTGTCTTGACTGCGGACAATCGGCATGCCGAAGTCGCCGCAAGCCGTCTGCCAGCTGTTATCAGTCGCAGGGCGCGATGACGACGCCCGGCGGCCGCTCTCACCAATACCCACACCCCTACGCTTTGATCCTCTCAGCCATTCTCAAGTGTCCCCGGCCTTCTGGTTCCCGATCCTCCAAGACCACCAGAAGATCTCGCCCAGGACGATGACGTTCGATCGGATCACACCGCAGTGTAACCGTGCCAAGATATCGGCCCGAACAAGGCTCTTTTCGCAACCGAAACGGCATGAATTCTTACCGACGTAAGGCAGCCATCCTGATCGCCCTGGTGAGCGCCGTGATCGCCCTCGTTGCCGGTTCATCTGCGTGGTTGATCGCGCCGGCGAATGGTGGGCTGACGGCTACCCTGATCACCGCGCTGACCCCGATCGCCTGCGGGCTGGCGATCTACCCGATCATGGTGCGCCTGAACGACGAACAAGGCCTCCAGTCGCGCGACCTGCTGAGCTCCCACATCGCCCTGCTCGAGGCCATGGGCAAGGCCGTGGCCAAGCGCGACTCGGACACCGGCGATCACAACTACCGCGTCACCGACATCGCCATGGCGATCGGCGAGCGCATGGGGCTGGACAAGGAAGCCATGCGCGGCCTGCTCTCCGGCGCCCTGCTCCACGACGTCGGCAAGATTGGTATACCGGACCGCATCCCGCTCAAGCCCGGCCGGCTCGACGAGCCGCGCTACGTGAGCGCCTGCCACCACGAGAAATGGGACAGCAGCGGCTACCCGAGCAAACTGGCTGGTGATGACATCTCGCTGGGGGCCCGCATCTTCGCCGTCGCCGACGTCTTCGACACCCTGTGCTCGCCGCGCCCCTACAAGGAGGCCATGTCCTTCGAGACGGCCTGGGGCATCATCCGCGACGATGCCGGCAGCCACTTCGATCCCGAGGTGGTCGATGCCTTCCGCCCCATCGCCCGCCGCCTGTACGAGCCTCACTTCCGCGGTGACCGTCGGCGCTCGCGCGAGCTGCTCGAACGCCAGATCCGCAAGTATTTCTTCTAGGGAAGGTCTGAGCGAATGCCAAGCCCCGCAGGGGCGAACCTATTCGACCCACAACGCCTCGTGGTCGAGCGCCGCGGCGCAACGCACCCGCCCCGTTACCTGTCCCAGCAGGCCGGAGCGCAATGCCTTGACCATCCATGCCTCGGCGTGTTCGTCGGGAATCGGGTATGGCGCAGTGAAGCCATGCACACCGGCCGGCTCGAAGCCTGAACGGGGGTAATAGCCGGGGTGCCCAAGGACGAACACCAGACCGACGTCCATCGCTTCGAGTGACTCGAGTCCAGCCGCGATCAAACGCTTGCCGATGCCCTGTCCCTGCACGTCGGGATGCACCACCATCGGTGCGAGCAGGCTGGCGGCGAACGGCTCGCCGTCTGTCTCTACCTCCGCGCGGGTGAACAGAATATGGCCGACCACCCGTTTCCCCTCCACGGCCACCAGTGACAGCAGCGGGCGGGCGCTC
>JAWLFB010000057.1:0-10316 GCA_041685825.1 Guyparkeria sp.
CGGTTCGACGTCCCGGTCGCCATCGGCGTATTGCAGCACCTCGTCCTGCGCCTGGACACCGGGGACCAGGAAAACGACGGCCAGCGACAGGGTCGCGACGCGGGAAAGCCAACGGGTAAATATCTGCACAATGGGCCTCGCGTGAGTGAAGCGTGGGTCAATATGAGTCATGTATCGGGGCTTGTGGATGGTAGAAAGCCGGACCGGTCTCCGCAAGGACGGCTAGATACGAGCATGCTAACGTAAGGACGCGGCAAGGTCTGCACGAATCCGCTGCCATTCTGGCCTCGAGATGCCCGCAGGGCGCGCCTTGTGTCTGCCCGACTCCAGACGCGCTGATCGGATATCGGATTCGCGCCGAGGTTCCCCTAGCAAACGAGACCGCACCATGGCGAGCACCGCGTACGAGGACTACCTGAAAGCGATCTTCAAGCTGGCCGAGCAGTCGCCCGAACCGGCGGTGTCTACCTCGGCGATCGCCGACCGGCTGGGCATCGCACGGGCCTCGGTCACGGCCATGCTCAAGCGGCTACACGCCGACGGACTGATCCATTACGCCCGTTACCAAGGCGCGGCGCTGACCGATGCCGGCTGGACGATCGCCGTGGACATGATCCGCCGTCACCGGGTGATCGAGACCTTTCTCGCACAGGACCTCAAGCTGCCACTGGCCGAGGTCGATGCCGAGGCGGAAATCCTCGAACATGCCTTTTCCAGCCGCCTGATCGACCGGTTGTGGGACCACCTCGGCCAACCGGAGTTCGACCCTCACGGGGCACCGATCCCCCGTCCCGACGAGGCGCCGGTCGAGCGCCGCCAGATGGTCGCGCTGGGCGATTTGGCCATCGACGAGGGGGCCACTGTGGTACGCCTGGCCGCCGAGAACGCCGCCGACCTCCGGCGACTGACCCAGTTGGGCATCCTGCCGGGTCAGTTCGTGCGCCGCCGCGGCAGCCAGCCGGGTTCGGCCGACGTGGTGGTCACCCTCGGTCGTCACGAACGCCCGCTGGCCGCCACGCTGGCCGAACGGGTCTGGACGATCCGCTCGGCCAGCGAATGACCAAATGGCGCTATCCTTCCCCGGCATTCATGCCGGGGAAGGATAGCGCGGTCTGATTTCGTGGAAACGCATGCGGGAATGAGCAGGAACCCGCCGAAGCGATTCATTCCGCCCCCGTGCTGGCTTGAACGCCGTAGGAATCCTCGTCCTTCAGGGCGAGGAGGATGTCAATCAGTCGAGGAGGCGCTGGCGCGAGGTGAGGAAGGCATACTCCGAGCCCTCGGTCCAGCCAGCCACGTCGCGGCGATAGTCGGTCAGCGACTCGAACACGCGCTTGGCGAATGCGTCCTCCTCAGTGATCTCGGCCAGCACCTCGTTGGACTTCTCGAACAACGCGGCCATGATCTCGTCACTGAAGTAGCGCAGCTCGACGCCGTGCTCCTCCGTGAGCGTCTTGAGCGCACGGTTGTTGCGCGCGGTGAACTCGGAAAGCATGTCGAGCGCCGCGCTCTTGATCGCGCCCTCGACAATCGCCTGCAGATCATCCGGCAAAGCCTCGAAGGCCTCCTGGTTTATGAGGGCCTCCATGGTCGCCGACGGTTCTTGCCAGCCCGGTGCGTAGTAGTACTTGGCCGCGCGATGGAAACCGAAGGCGAGATCGTTGAACGGCCCGACCCACTCGGCGGCATCGATGGTGCCGTCGTTGAGCGCCTGGAATAGCTCACCGCCCGGGGTGTTGACCACCGACACATCCAATCGGCGTAGCACCTCGCCACCGATGCCCGGCAGGCGCATCTTCAGCCCCTTGAAGTCCTCGACCGAATCGATCGGCTTTCTGAACCAGCCCCCCATCTGCGGGCCGGTGTTGCCGCCCGGGCGCGGGATGACGCCGTGCGGGGCGTAGAGCTCTTCCCACAGCTCGATACCCTCACCGTGGTAGAGCCAGCCGTTCATCTCGTCTGCGGTCAGGCCGAAGGGCATGGCAGCGAAAAAGGCCGCCGCCGGCATCTTGCCCTGCCAGTAGTAGGCCGCCCCGTGACCCATCTCGGCGGTGCCTGCCTTGACCGCATCGAACACCTCCAGTGCCGGAACGATCTCGCCAGCACCAAAGACATTGACCACCAGACGGCCGCCCGACATCTCGTTGATGTACTTGGCGATATTGTTCGCGCCGGTGCCCAGCCCCGGGAAGTTCTTCGGCCAGGTGGTGACCATCTTCCAGCGAATCGGATCGGCCGGCGTCGGGCCGTCCGCGGTGACCGCGCCGGCCTGCTCGCCGGTCTCGTTGCTGCAGCCGGACAAGGCGGTAGTGGCAATGCCGGCGGCGCCGGCCCAGGTCAGAAACTCGCGCCGTTTCATGGCAAAACTCCTTCAGAAAGACATCAGAATGACGAAGTCAGGGATCAGAAAAAGATATCAGACGCACCGTCTGAGCTCTGATTTCTCATCTCTGACCTCTCGGCCGGCCTTCAGGCCTGTTGCAAATTCGCGTACGAGAGGATCAGCCACTTCGCGCCGTGCTCACCGAAGTTGACCTGCACCCGTGCCGAGGCGCCGGCGCCCTCGCAATCGAGGATGGTGCCCTCACCGAACTTGGCATGCCGGACGTTCTGGCCGATCTCGAAGCCGGTCTCGTTCTGCTTATGGGTGCGCGGACCCGGCTCGCCCTCGGGGCGTCGGGCACCAAAGGCCTGCGCCGCACGTGCCGCGCGCGGACGGACCTCCTCGACCAGGTCCGGTGGCAACTCGCCAAGAAAGCGCGACGGCATGGGGAAAATCTGTTTGCCATGCAAGCGGCGCGACTCGGCGCAAGTGATGGTCAACTGCTGCTCGGCACGGGTGATGCCCACGTAGCAGAGCCGTCGCTCCTCCTCGAGGCGGCCGGGCTCGTCGATCGACATCTGGTGCGGGAACAGTCCCTCCTCGACGCCGACCAGAAAAACCTGGGGGAACTCCAACCCCTTGGCCGCGTGCAGGGTCATCATCTGCACGCAGTCCTCCCAGGACGCACCCTGCGCCTCGCCGGCCTCGAGGCTCGCGTGGGCGAGGAAGGCCTCGAGTTCGCCCATCTCCTCGGCAGTGTCCCGGTCCATGACAAAGCCGCGCCCGGCATTGACCAGTTCGTCGAGGTTCTCGATCTTCACCTCGCCGCGGTCACGGTCACGGTCCTTCTCGAACAGCGCGCGCAGGCCGCTCTTGTCGATGGTCTTCTCGATCCGCTCGCCTAGCTCGTCGTTAAAAGTCTGCTGGTCGATCGCCTCGATCAGGGTCATGAACTGGCGCAGTGCGCCGGCCGCGCGGGCAGAAAGCTGGCTCTCCGCCAGCAGGATCAGCGCGGCATCCCACAGCGAGGCACCTTGTTCGCGGGCCGCCTGGCGAATTTCGTTGAGTGTCTTGTCACCGATGCCGCGGGTTGGCCGATTGACGATCCGATCGAAGGAGGTGTCGTCGTGGCGATTGGCCACGAGCTTCAGGTAGGCCAGCGCATCGCGGATCTCGGCCCGCTCGAAAAAGCGTAAGCCGCCGTAGATGCGATACGGCATGCCTTCCCGGATCAGCGCCTCCTCGAGCAGGCGCGACTGGGCATTCGAGCGATACAGCACCGCACAATCGGCACGGTCGTGGCCCTCGCGCACTGCGGTGGCGATCTGCTCGATGACGAAGTTGGCCTCGTCCTGGTCGTTAAAGGCCCGGTAGAAGCGAATCGGCGCGCCGTGATCGCCCTCGGTCCAGAGGTTCTTGCCCAGCCGACCCTGGTTCCTCGCGATGACGCTGTTGGCCGCCTCGAGAATGGTGCGTGTCGAGCGGTAGTTCTGCTCGAGGCGAATCAGGTGGGTGTTGGGAAAGTCGCGCGAGAAATGCTGGATGTGCTCGACCTTCGCGCCGCGCCAACCGTATATGGACTGGTCGTCGTCGCCGACGGCGAAAATACCGTTGTCCTCGCCCACTAGCAACCGCGCCCAGGCGTACTGCAGGGCGTTGGTGTCTTGGAACTCGTCGATCAGCACCTGCCGGAAGCGCCGCTGGTAATGGGCGCGCAGGGCATCGTTGCCGCGCAGCAGCTCGGTGGCACGCAGCAGCAACTCGGTGAAATCGACCAGGCCACTGCGCTCGCAGACTCGCTCGTAGGCCTTGTAGATCACGATCACCTGGTCGCGGATGGGGTCGTCTCCCGGCACCACGTGGCGGGCGCGCAAACCTTCCTCCTTGAAGCCGTTGATCATCGAGGCGACCAGCCTTGGGGGGAAGCGGTTCTCGTCGAGCTCCGCCTCGCGGATCAGGCGCTTGACCAGCCGCAACTGGTCGTCCGAGTCGATGATCTGGAAGCCCTCGGGCAGGCCCGCCTCGCGGGCATGCTGGCGCAACAGGCGGTGCGACAGGCCGTGGAAAGTGCCCACCCACATGCCGTCGACGCCGCGCGGGCCGAGTTCCTGACCGTCAAGCAAGGAGCCCAGCCGCCCGCGCATTTCGCCGGCGGCCTTGTTGGTGAAGGTCACGGCCAACAGCGAGTACGGCGAGATGCCCTGCTCGGAGACCAGCCACGCCATGCGATGGGTGAGCACGCGCGTCTTGCCCGAGCCGGCGCCGGCGAGCACCAGCGTGGCAAGGGATGGACTGGTCACCGCCTCGCGCTGCGCGGCGTTGAGGGGGTCGAGAATCGGATCCGGGGACATGGTGGCTTGGGACATGGGCGCATTGTACCGGAACCGACCGGCAAACCGACCGCTCGAGACGGTTGCCCGGCCCACTCGCCAACGGTCCTTCTATGGTCCGGTGTCGCCGCAGAAATACCGCTCGGTGCCCAGCCCGTCCATGGCGATGGCGATGCGTTCGATACCCTGTCGGTAGGCAGCCGAACGCAGGGATTCCTTCTCGGAAACCGCCCGTTCGAAGACCAGGTCGGCCTGCTCGGCAAGGCGATCGGACAGCCGCCGCTCGATCTCGTCTTCGGGCCAGTAATCGCCGATGCGGTTCTGTACCCATTCCATGTGACTGACGATCACACCGCCGCTATTGGCGAGCACGTCGGGAATGACGGTTACGCCCTGCTTGGCCAGCTTGCGGTCGGCGGCGTTGTTGATCGGGCCGTTGGCGATCTCGAGGATGGTCGGCGCGCGAACGGAGTCGACGTTCTTCTCGGTGATGGCGTTCTCCAAGGCCGCGAGCACCAGCACGTCGACGTCGAGGGCGAGCAGCTCCTCGTTGGTGAGCTGGTCCACTTCCACCTCGGCACAGACCGACTCTTCACAGTAGACCTGTCCCGAGAGCTCGGAGGACTGGTGCTTGCGTTCCCAGATCGGAAGCGGGTCAAGACCTTCCTCCCGGTAGATCGCGCCGCGTGAATCGGCGATGGCTACCACCCGGTAGCCGGCATCGTGCGCCAGGCGGGCAAAGTGAAAGCCGGCGTTGCCGAAGCCCTGCACCGCGACACGCGGGCGTTGGTCGGCCCGTCCGCGCCGGCGCTCCCAGATATTGAGCACCTGCAGCGCCCCGCGACCGGTGGCCGCCGTGCGACCTAGCGAACCACCGTGGCCCGGCGGCTTGCCGGTGATCACGCCGCGGCGGTGCCGACCGGCGGCTTGGCGGTACTCGTCGGCCATCCAGCCCATGATGGTTTCATTGGTGTTCACGTCCGGCGCGGGAATGTCCTGGTCCGGGCCGATCACGTCGAGCAACGCCCGGATGTACCCGCGCGACAATCGTTCGAGCTCAAGGCGCGAGAGCTGCTTCGGATCGACGCAAATGCCCCCTTTTGCCCCGCCAAACGGCAGATCGACCACGGCACACTTGACCGCCATCCAGAAGCTCAGCGCGGCCACCTCGTCACCGGTTACGTTGGGGTGAAACCGGATGCCCCCCTTGCCCGGCCCGCGGGTGTTGTCGTAGAGCGACCGCCAGCCGGTGAAAACCTTGAGCGAGCCATCGTCCATGCGCAGCGGAATCTCCACCTCGACCACCCGGTTAGGCTGCGATAAGCGCCGCCGGGCATCTTCCGAAATGCGT
This sequence comes from Guyparkeria sp., assembly GCA_041685825.1. Classification (GTDB taxonomy): domain Bacteria; phylum Pseudomonadota; class Gammaproteobacteria; order Halothiobacillales; family Halothiobacillaceae; genus Guyparkeria. Next base: position 6,005 of record JAWLFB010000057.1, read on the forward strand.
TCGTCATCCATCAACGGCTTGAGGTGCACCAGCGCATCGGCCAGCAAGCCACCGGTCTTCGTCATGATCTTCCCTCCATCGTCACGCGCCTGCGCCCCGCCGACCGTCACCGGGGGGCTGGATTCTTGAGCGTAGCAGTGTTGCCCGATCAGCAGGCACGCGAAGACTGCGGGTGGAAACGGGGGCTGAAGAGACAACTCTGGTAGGTTTCGCACCCTCGGCGATCACCAACAGGCGTAGCAAGCGGAAACCGCACCGTCCCTCCGCCTTGGCACGGTAGAACGCCGCGTCCGCCTGCTGGAGCACCCCCTTCGGCGTGTGGCCGAAGTACAGGTAGCAGGCAATGCCCACGCTCGCGCCCAGGCGCACTTCGGTCTCGTCGCCCAGTTGCCACGTATCACTTAGGATTCCGATCTCCTCCTCGGCCAGGCGAGCCAGCGCAATCTCGGAGTCGAACCGCTCGGTCAGCACCGCGAACTCGTCTCCGCCAAGGCGCGCGAGGAAGTTCGGGCCGAGCAGATCCTCCAGACGCGCGTTGACCTGGAGGAGCAGTTCGTCAAGGACATCGCGGCCATAGCTGTCGTTGACGTCGCGGAAACGGTCAAGGTCGATCATCAGCAAGCCCATCTGGCACTGGCCGGGCCGGGCTATCCGTTCGTGCAGGTGACTCAGCAGCAGGATGCGTCGGGTAGGCCGGTGAGCGCATCATGAGAGGTGACGATTGATCGCATCCATCAGATTGGGATTGCGCCCCCATCCGTCGCGACGAGCAGCCGGGCGGGCTCCAAGACCACGCGGTGGCTTGAGGCCGTAGTCGGCGTAATAGCGGTTGCAGAACATGTGATTGGCAAGCGCCACGTCGGCTCGCTCGTCTGCCACGGCCTCGAAGGCTGGATGGAAATCCTCGACCGCCAGGAACCCTTGGCCGATGCCGAACTCGTCGAGAAAGACATCGACCTACACCCGCTGGATCGACCTCTCCAGAAACGCGATACGCCGCCCGACCAAGTCGGAGGCCGAGTCCACGTCCACATCCTGGCGGCGATAGGACTGCGACCAGCCGTGTGGAGCAGGCAAGGTGTGAAAGTCGAGTCGAGCATTGCACTCATCGCTTATGGCCACATCGGGCACCAGGTCGATGTGGCCGCGGGCGGTTCGCTCAAGGCAATCGGCCCAGGCGCATTCCTCGAACGACAGGTCCCACTCTTCCTCCGCCGCGATGCGCTCGATGAGCTCGACAAAGATGCCCGACGGGCGACCACTGGAATCGCCGAATATTTTCGGGTCGTTCTCGTAGAGCCCGACCGTCACCTCATTAGCCTCAACCGTCGTCGAAGCCACGACGCAACCCGACATCAACGCCGCGAAAGCCAGCGCTCTCGGTCGGCGTGCCCTCGAAACCCGCGGAAAACGTTCGATCCAACCCATAACGGCAATGCACGGCACACCGTTAGCACGACCAAAACATTTTTTACTCGGCGGCGATCGGAAAGGACCTGATGGGCTACTACGATTCGGTCCGCCCTCACCAGTATCTGGATGGCAAGACGCCGGCAGAAACCGAGGAATCACTTAACGAACTGTCCAAGATCGCTTGACCACTACAGTTCATCGCGCCCCCACCTAAGCCGTCATGAAAGGCAGCGGGATCCGGAACGAGCCGGATGTGGATCTGATCCGAGGCCTTTACCCCGTAGGCGTCGATACGAAAGCCTTCCCAGAGCAGGGCAGACAGATTAGCCTCGGACATGGCGGCAGCCTCCTTGCGGCTTTGGATTCATTTGATTGGTCTCAAACAAATCTAACCTGAGGAGCTGCCGTCATTTTTGTGCGTGTTTCACGCGTAAGCGCGAAGAACCATAAATTTCTTAAACTTCAGATGCCGCGCGCGTGATTCCCTAAGGGAGCGGAAAGGGAGCGGAGGGCAAGTTGCCGGGATCGGCCCAGTCAACGAACGCAGGCAGTTGACTTGATGATGGCTATTGATTCCAACCCGACGCGGAAAACGTCCGCTCCCAGACAACCGGGGAGCGGTGACATCGACACCATATCGAGGGCCTGTCCGAGACCGCGAGCGCATCATCCACCGGAGTCGAAGGAAGTCGTTATTCGAGTACCAGGAAACTGCTTTCGACTAGGCCGTCGAGTCGACTTCCGGCGCGACCCTGACCATCAACGACATGAGCTCATAGATCGCCATGGCCACGGAGGAACAGAGCGCAGTCGCCGACGAGATGAACCGCGATATCACCTCGATCGGGAAGCAGACCGAGAGCACCACCGAAGACAGCCTGCGAGTGATGAACCGGTGTCAGCAGCTCTACTCGATGTCGACTAAATTCGTGCAGCTTATCGGGGAGTTCGTTCGACAGTGACCGAAACCTGACGCCGGCCACCCAGGCAGACACCGGCCATCATTACCAGACCCAATGGCAGGACAGGCCGTCCTCCCCAGGCAACGACAACAGGCCGCCCACGGCAAAGCCCGTAGCGGATAACGAGTGACCTCACCATGCGCCCCGTAACACCCGAATCAAGCGCGAGTTCGCACTACCCTGCCTCGTACGATCCGTCGTCGCCACAGCCGATGGGGTTCGACGAGCGGCTCCCGGAGGACAGCCAACCACGGCCCAACTCCAAGATACTGGTGTCGATCGCGGACATATCGCTCCGGGAGACGATCGGCCTCTCCCTCGCCACCCTCGGGATCGACTATCGGGCAATACCATCGCCGAAGCCACCGATCCGTGCCGTTCTCGTCGATCAGCATGAGGTGATCGCGGTGATCACCGACGACACCACGCGGCGAGAGGATGAGCCTGACAACGGAGAACCTTCCACTCTTGACGCCACGGCACCTCAAACGGACCCAACCCTGGGCCTGCTGTTGGCCCACCTCGACCCGTCCCACGCAGCGCGCCTGCACTGGACCGTACTGGCCGCACCAGCGTGCGCCCGGACCTTGCGCCGCGACCTGGCCGCCGCCCTCGGAAACCGGTTGCCACCCGCGTTTCGCATCCTGGCACTGGACGTCGCGGATGGAATGGCGGCAGCCGTCAAGGAGGACCTCGACGCCCGGGGGGCGCAGCTGGTTGCGATCGAGGGGCAGGCACCGAATGCGACGAACAGACTGGAAGACACCGATCCCGACGTTGTCCTGATCGCAACCCCGTCGACTCTGAATCGCGACCTGACCGAAGCCATCGCCGCTCGTCAGCATGCCGGCCTCAAGCTGGTGGCCTTGGGCGCGTTTGCCGCCCAAGACGGGGATTTCGCCCTCGAACCCGACCAGGTCGTTTCCGTCGACGCCAAGGCAGATCTTCTTACTCACGCCGCGCTGGTCGCCGCCCGCCAGGCCCGTACCGACCGCAGGGTGCGCCACCAACTCACCCAGGAGCGCCACCTTCGCCAGATGGAATGGCATGCGGTCAACCGGCACGCCCTCGTCAGCATGACCGATCGCAAGGGGCGAATCGTCCACGTTAACGACCGCTTCTCGGCGGTCAGCGGCTACTCGCGAGACGAATTGCTGGGGCAAAATCATCGCCTGCTCAAGTCCGGACGGCACCCCGAATCGTTCTACCAGGACCTGTGGCAGACCATCACCGCCGGCAAGACCTGGAATGGGGTGATCTGCAACCGTCGCAAAGACGGCTCGTTCTACTGGGTGCGCTCTACCATCAGCCCGATGCTCGATGCCGGCGGGTCACCCCGCGGGTACATCTCGGTGCGCACCGACGTCACACCACTCAAGGATGTCGAGCAGCGGCTACGCCTTCTCCAGCGGGCCGTTGAATCCAATCCGAACGGTCTGGTGATCGCCGATGCCACAAAAGAGAGTTTCCCGCTGATCTACGTCAATCGTGGTTTCAAGGAAATTACCGGCTACCCAGAGGACGAGATCCTCGGTCGTTCCTGCAACTTTCTACAGGGAAAGGACCGCAACCAGCAAGGCACCGGCGTAATACGGGAAGCACTAGAACGAGGTAAGGCCGGCGAGGCCGTGCTGCGCAATTTCCGCCGTGACGGTAAGCCGTTCTGGAACCACGTCATCCTTGCCCCGATCCACGACGAACACGGCGAGCTGACCCATTACGTGGGGATCCAGCAGGACGTGACGGCCCAGCTCGAGTCGGCGCGCGCCCTCGAGGAAAGCGAGTCGCGTTTCCGCCGCAGCCAGCTCTACGCCAACATCGGTACCTGGGAGTGGGACATCGCCTCCGGGAGACTGACCTGGTCGGAAAGCATCCCGGGACTTTTCGGACTGGCCGAGGGCGAACAAGCGCTCTCGTTCGAGCGCTTCAACCAATCG
>JAWLFB010000010.1:0-38656 GCA_041685825.1 Guyparkeria sp.
GGCATGCAGGAAAACAACAAGGCCAGCGTCAACCGCCTGTTCATCCTGCCGCTGATCTTCGCCGCCGCCCTGCTGAGCTTTGCCCATGGCTCGAACGACGTGGCAAACGCGGTGGGTCCGCTCGCGGCGATCAACGATGCGCTTACGCAAGCCGGCACCGCCGCCGAGGCGGCCATTCCTCTGTGGGTGATGCTGATCGGTGCACTCGGCCTCGCCGTGGGTCTTGCCCTCTACGGCCCGAAACTGATCCGCACCGTCGGTCACGAGATCACCGACATCGATCCAATGCGGGCCTACTGCATCGCGATGGCCGCGACCCTGACCGTCATTCTCGCCTCTCAGCTCGGCCTGCCCGTCTCCACCACCCACGTCACCATCGGCGCGGTGTTTGGTGTCGGCTTTCTGCGCGAATACCTCAAATCCAACTACGACCGTCTCGAGCAACAGGTCCGCGATCTCCACCCGGACAGCGACAATGACGCGGTGATGCAGGAATACCTCGAGCGCTTCCGGGCTGCGCCGCTCAAGCAGAAGAAGATGATGCTCCAGGAACTCAAGGACAAGAACACACGGCGCGAGGCGCACATCAGCAAGCGCCAGCGAAAGGGCCTGAAGAAGATTTACAAGCGCGAACTGGTCAAACGTTCGCTGGTACTCAAGGTCATCGCCGCCTGGGTGATCACCGTGCCGGCGGCCGCCCTGCTGGCCGCGCTTTTGTTCTTCGTGATCCGCGCGCTGTTCGCCAGTGGGTAATCGCCTTCGCTGGCCAAGGCACCTAGAATCTTCCCATGCCAGCGTATCCGACCGACCCGACCCTCCGCGACACGCTAGACGCCAACCTGCCAGCCTGGGAACGCGCCGGGCATCGGCTGACCGTGCTCATCAGCGGTTCACCAGACTGGGCGATCGCTCAAGCCGAGTCCCTGATCGACGACGACAGCCTCTGGATCGGCCCGAGCGCCCCCGCCGGCATCCCGTCACTCGGCTTTCGCCGTGCGGGTGAGGCGCTTGGCGGCGAGTGCGGCCGGGTGGTCGTCAATGCGCTATCGGGCTTCGATCCCAATGCACTCGGCGCGGCGGCCGGTCGAGTCCGTGGTGGTGGCTGCCTACTCCTGTTGACCCCGACGCTTGCCGACTGGCCGTGGCAGACCGACACCGACATGGCCCGCTTGGTGCCGCACCCCTATCAGGCCAGCGATGCCGGGCCAGCCTACCGCGAGCGACTGGTGCGTTGCCTCGGCGAGGCCACCCAGCTCTGGCGCATTGCGCAAGATCAGCCCTTTGCCCCGCCGCCGCAACCTGACGAAGTCCGTACCACCGACACGAATACGCCGCCCCCCGGCCGCACCGATGACCAGGGCCGCGCCATCGATCGCATCTTCGCCGTCGCCCGCGGACGCACCCGCCGCCCGCTGGTGCTGCGGTCGCATCGTGGCCGCGGCAAGACCTCGGCCCTAGGCCTGGCCGCAGCGCAGGTGCTAGAGAATGGACTGGGCAACGTGCTAGTAACCGCCCCACGGCGCGAGGCGGTCGCCCCTTTGTTCGACAGACTGCGTGAAACGACTGACGCAACGATAGACAACGATGGGACCGTTCGGCTAGGCGACCACCAGTTGCGGTTCCTGCCACCTGATGTACTGATCGAGCAACACCCCGAGCAATACCCCGGGGTGCGCCTGCTGCTGATCGACGAGGCCGCCGCCCTGCCTTCTGCAATGCTTGAGGCGCTGTTCCTCACCTACCCGCGATGCGTCTTCGCCACCACCGAGCACGGGTACGAGGGCAGCGGTCGCGGATTTACTCTGCGCTTTCTGCCGCGCCTCGAGGCCATGGCCGTCTCCGTGCATCACTTCTGGCTGACCGCACCTGTCCGCTGGGCGTCGGGCGATCCGCTCGAGCGGTTGGTCGACCGCCTGTTGCTGCTGGATGCCGACCCAGCCGAAACCCAGTCGTACCGATCGCTGGAGAGGACCCACCCGCCGCAGCGTATCGCGCCGCGGGAGCTCGGTGCCGACGAGCACCACCTGGGCGAATGGTTCGGCCTGCTGGTTAGCGCGCATTACCGCACCACCCCCCAGGACTTGCGCCAGCTACTCGACGGCCCGGCCAGCCAGCTCTGGACCACCCAGACCGATGACGGCGTCGTCGCGGCCGCCGCCACCCAGGACGAAGGCAACCTACCGCCCGACCTCGCCGAGGCCATATTTCACGGCGAGCGCCGCCTGCGCGGGCACCTGCTGCCCCAGACACTGGCGGCACATGCCGGGCTGCCCGACTGGCCAGGACGCCGTGGGCAGCGCATCCAACGCATAGCCGTTCACCCGTTGGCCCGACGACAGGGGGCGGGAAGGCAAATGGTGAGCGCGATCGCGACCACCGCCCGCAGCGAGGGCAAGGATTTTCTCGGCGTGAGTTTCGGCATGGAAGACGAGTTGATCGCCTTCTGGGCGGCCTGCGGCATGCAGGTGCTACACCTGGGCCAGGATCGCGATCACGCCTCGGGCAGCGAGGCCGTGGTGATGGCAGAGGGGCTCACCCCCGAGGGGACAGCGGCCGTCGAACGCGCCGCCGAATCGTTTGTCCGCCAACTTGCCGCGCGCGCAGCAGGGCCCTTGCGACACGTCGACCCCAAGCGGATCGCCGCGTTGTTGGGGGCGACCAAGCCACAGCCCCTCCCCCCACTGGATCCCATTGAGCGGCGTCAACTGATGGCTTGCGCCCGGCACAGACACCACATCGATGCTGCCCTCCACCCGCTGCGCCGATGGCTGAGCCCGGCCCTGACGCAAGCGGTGGCCATCCAGGCCGTGCCGCTCGCTCGCCGCGCTCTACTGATTGGTCGTATGCTGCAGTTGCAAGACGAGACTCGACTCGCCCACCGGTTCGGCCTGACCGGTCGACGCGCAGTCGAAGCCACCTGCCGACAGGCGCTTGCCGAATTGCTCGAGGCAATCGACGTACCCGGCGAGGTGGCCAGCCAGGTTTTCACGAACGAAAAACGGGAATCACGCACATGAAAGTCGCGCTCTTTTCCACCAAACCCTATGACCGCGAGTCCTTCAAGGCCCTGGATCACAATCACGACATCGACTTTTTCCCCCAGAGGCTGACCGTGGACAGCGTCCATTTCGCGCGTGGCTACCCGGCCGTCTGCGCGTTCGCCAACGACGTGCTCGACGCCCCGGTGATCCAGGCGCTAGCAAAGGGCGGCACCAAGGTGCTCGCCCTGCGCTGCGCCGGCTGTAACCACGTTGATTTCGATGCGGCCGCCGAGACCGGCATGCGTGTCGTCCACGTGCCTTCCTACTCGCCCAATGCCGTCGCCGAACATGCCGTCGCGCTGCTGATGGCAGTTAACCGGCAGATCCCGCGGGCGACCGCGCGAGTGCGCATGGGCAACTACGCCCTGCACGGGCTCGCCGGCTTCGACGTGGTGGGCAAGACGGTTGGCGTGATCGGCACCGGCAAGATCGGCGCCGTGTTCGCCCGAATCCTCAAGGGGGGTTTCGGCGCGCGGGTAATCGCCCACGACCCCTACCCCAATCCCGACTGCGAGGCGCTGGGCGTGGAGTACGTTTCCCGGGAGGTGTTATTCGAGCAGTCTGACGTGATCAGCCTGCACTGCCCGCTCACCGAGGACAGCCATCACCTGATCGATGCGGCCACCATTGAACGGATGAAGCCGGGCGTGGTGATCGTCAACACCTCCCGTGGAGCGGTGCTCGACACGCCGGCGGTCGTCGAGGGCCTTAAGGACGGCCGGATCGGTGGGCTGGGAATGGACGTCTACGAGCACGAAGGGCCGCTGTACTTCGAGGACCGCAGCGACGAGGTCCTCACCGACGACCTGTTCGCCCGCCTGCTGGGTTTTCACAACGTGGTGATTACCGGCCATCAGGCCTTCCTCACCCATGAGGCACTCGACCAGATCGCCAGCCAGACCCTGCAGAACCTCACCTGCATCGAGACCGGCACGGCCTGCGAGCGCGAGATCACCCCGGCCGAGGATGAGGCGGACTGACCGGTGCACCCATCGGGGGCGCTACAATGCGGGCACCTCAGCTATACCGGCACGCCCCATGGACCTGATTACCCCGCTGCACCTCGCCCCCCTCGACCCCGTCGGCCAAGGGGCCCAAAAGCTCGTCTTCCGTCACCCGGAGGACCCGCGCGTACTGGTCAAGGTGGTCAATCCGCGCTTTATCGAGCGCCGGGACAAGCGTGATCGCTTCTACCAGAAGCGACGCCACATCGGGCATCATCGCGCTTTCGCTCGCGAGATGATCGAGCACCTCGCTTCGCGGGCGTTGGCGCCCGGACGCCTCGCGCCCTGTCCGCACATGCAGAACATCCTCGGCGTGATCGACACGGACATGGGGGCGGCCTTGCTGGTCGAGGCGGTACTCGATGAAAACGGCGACTTGGCGCCCACCCTGCGTGACCTGATCGAATCCGAGCGCTACGGGGAGCGCGAGCAGCAGGCACTGGAGACCTTTCTCGACTGGGCGCTGACCTCCAACACACTGATAAATGACCTGTCGGCGGACAACCTTGCCTGGAATCCGGACGGGCACTTCGTGATGATCGACGGGCTTGGCGACCGAGCCGGCATCCCGATCCGCGCGGTCAGCCCGTGGCTCAATCGCCTCTACAAGCGCAAGAAGATCCGTCAAATTCGAGACGAGATTCAAGTCCTGCAAAACCAGACCCGAGCCGATACGCTATAACTGACGGAGCAGAGAACCACCAGGAGAAAACCGCCATGCGCCCCGAGACCATTGCCCTGCATGCAGGCTACGAGCCGGACAACCAGCACGCCGTGGCCGTACCGGTTCACCAGACCACGTCCTACGCCTTCGACAGCGCCCAGCACGCCGCGGACCTTTTCGACCTGAAGGTCCCAGGAAACATCTACTCGCGCATCATGAATCCGACTTGCGGCGTGTTCGAGGCGCGCATGGCCGCCCTCGACGGCGGCGTAGGCGCGCTGGCCACGGCCACTGGCATGGCCGCGATCACCTACGCGATCCAGACCGTCGCCCAGGCCGGTGACAACATCATCTCGATCAGCGAGCTCTACGGCGGCACCTACAACCTGTTCGCCCACACCTTCCCGCGCCAGGACATCGAGGTCCGGATGCAGGACAAGGACGACTTTGCCGGCATCGAGGCGGCGATCAACGGTCGCACTCGCGCGATTTACTGCGAGTCGATCGGCAACCCGTCGGGCAGCATCGCCGACATCGAGCGCCTGGCGGACATCGCCCACCGCCATGGCCTACCGCTGATGGTCGACAACACGGTCGGCACGCCTTTCCTGCTCAAGCCGATCGAACACGGCGCCGACATCGTCATCCATTCGGCGACCAAGTACATCGGCGGGCATGGCACCACGCTCGGCGGGGTGATCGTCGACTCCGGCAAGTTCGACTGGGCCGGTCACCCGGAGCGCTTTTCGCTACTGATCGAACCGGACCCGTCCTACCACGGCGTGAGCTACACCAACGATGTTGGCGAGGCCGCCTTTATCACGCGTGCCCGCGTGGTGCCGCTGCGCAACACCGGCGCGGCCTTGTCGGCTCAGTCCGCCTGGAATCTGCTCCAGGGCCTGGAGACGCTCTCGCTGCGCATGGATCGCATCTGCGAGAACACACAACAAGTGGCCGAGTTCCTCGAGGGCCATCCGGAGGTGGACTGGGTGCAGTACGCGGGCTTGCCCGAGCACAAGGATCATCGCTTGGCGCAGAAATACATGGATGGCCGGGCCTCGGGCATCCTCAGCTTCGGGCTCAAGGGAGGCCGCGAGGCGGGTGTGCGCTTCTACGACGCGCTCAACCTAATCCTGCGGCTGGTCAATATCGGCGATGCCAAGAGCTGCGCGGCGATCCCCGCCTCGACCACCCACCGGCAGCTTAACGACGAAGAACTGCGCGCCGCAGGCGTGCCGCCGGACATGGTGCGGCTGTCGATCGGCATCGAGCACGTCGACGACCTGATCGATGACCTCGACCAGGCACTAAAGGCGTCCCGCTGACATGTGGGAGCCGGGCGCGCGCCCGCGAAAACTGCCACGGCGACCGCCCCCGTCCCAATCAGGCACCGAGGCATCCGAAACGGGAATACGCGCCTGCCGGCGCTATTCCACCAAGGGCTCGTTTAGGCCAGTAGCACGGCAATAATCCCGGTGATGAAGATCCCGTCGAAGGTCCCCGCCCCACCAATGGAAGCTACCGGCGATCCCATCTTGCGAATGTCCTTCAGTCTTAGCAGGTCAGCCCCGATCAGCACACCTAGGGTACCGCCCACGTAGGCGATGGCCGGACCGTACTCCGGGTCGATGAGGATGCCGGCGATGGCGGCCGCCAGTGGTGCGATGATGATCGGCATGCCGATCCCGACTCCCGGCACGGGGCGACTGGCGTAATAGGACACCGCCGAGACCGTGGCCACGGCCAGCAGGTAGTCTAATGCGGCCGCGCCGGCGTGGAGCACCAAGTAGGCGGAGAAGGTCAGCGGCAGCAGGCAGCCACCCAGGTTCACGGCCACCGTCGTGAAACCCTCGAAGGGGACCTGGCGATGTTTGAGCAGGCCGCGGAAAGGTTCGGGGGGTGGCTCGGCGGGTTCCTCGGCTTCCATGCGGAACAACGGCACGTTGACGAGGCTGCCCATCAGGGAGACGAACAGGAGCGTCATTCCCGCTTGCGGGTCGAGCCCCAGCTTGTGGAAGGCGACCTGCAATGCCCCGACCTGGATCAAAACGAAGAGGAACATCAGCCCGAACAGGGCGAACAGGAACGGACCACCCGGCATCGCTATCAACCCCCGTTGATGGCCGAGACGACCACGAAGGCACATTCGCCGCGCCCGGGCCGCAGGGGCTCGATTTCCCGCGTTGAGGCAAGGGAGTGGGCCAGTGTCTGGCCCCAGGCATCCACGCGGAAACCACCGCCCTCGAGGAAAGTCCCCACCTCGTCGGCCGAGTAGAACGTGGCGTCCCAGTAAAACACGCTCTCCTGCTGGTGTGTCGCATAGACCTGCCCGAGCGGACTCTCGCGATCGATGAAACCGATCACCAGTCGCCCGCCGGGGCGAAGCACACGGCGGGCCTCGGCGACCATCGCCTCGGGCGAATCCAGAAAACAGATCGTGGTGACCAACAGCGCGTGGTCGAAACGGCCTGACGCAAACGGCAGATCCTCCGCGACTCCCTCGACCACCTCGATGCCGCGCCGGGCGGCGTATTCCAGCATGGCCGGAGACGGGTCGAGCCCCACCCGCACGCCCAGCGGCACGGCAAAGCGACCGCTGCCCACGCCGATCTCCAACCCGTCGCCCTCGCAGGGCAAGAACGCCCGCAGGGCGAGCAGTTCGGAGACATAGGCGGCCTCGTGGCGCTTGAACCATTCATCATAGCGCCGGTGATGGGACTCGAAGGCGTCTTGCCTGGCCATTGCGTGCCTCCTGTCTCGGCTGGTGGAGCCAAGCGTTATCGATGCAGTCAACGCGCCTCGGCGACAACCGACGACGTCCGTTCTTGCCCGCCCATGACCCGACCGAGGGTCGCGAGTCGATCAACCGGCACGTAGGCCCGGCCGGCGACACGCGGCAGGCTGTCGTCCCCGGGCGTCATCGCCACCTGATCCAGCGCACGCCAGACCAGTTCGGTGCAGTACAGGCTCGGACCGTCGTCCAGCCGGAAACGCGTGTCGAAAGCGGTTTCTTTCGCCAGGTGGTCGGCAAGCCAACCGCCGACCTGCTCGCGCTGGCGGGGGTCGAGTGTCGGGCGCACCACCTTGACATGCCGAGCCCCCGAGGTGAACGCAGCGACCGACTCGCGCCGGATCCGCCCTCCCAGGGGCGAGCCGTCCATGTGGACCACGGCGACACGCTCCCCGTCACGGATCACCATGCCGGCATGGCTCCAGCGGCTGTCGCCATCGGCGAACCGGCGGGCGACAAAGCCCCAGGCGCTGTCATTGCCCAGCAGCACGATGTCGCCAGTCTCCAGGGAATGCGGCGGGGACGGGGGTTGCGCCTGGGCAAGCGGTGCAACCAGGATGAAAGCGAGCGCAACGGCGCGGGTGATCAGGGGCGCGTCTCGCACTGCTTCGCGGCGATCATCAGTTCCTGGAAGGTGTTCTCCTCGAGACGGCCGCCCACCTCCTCGAGAGACGCGTCCTCGTCACCCATCAGCTTGACCAGTTCACCGAACTGCGCTTCGCTGAGGTTGTTCTCCAGGCGCTCGCCCATGCAGGCGCAGCCCTCGGCATCGCCGGAGTTCTTCTCGCAGGCGGCCTCGAAATCGGCCCTGGGGCCCGAGCACCCGGCCAGCATCACCGACAACATCCCGGCCAGTGCGGTCAGGCCGATGACCTTCCCTGTCTTCATGACATCCATCATGCGTTGTATTCCTCATCGAGTGATTCTTGCTGGTGATCGCACGGGGCGCGGAGGACGCCCCCCCGGCCGGCACAGTCTACCCGAGCCGGAAACTGCCCAGCCACAGGCCGAGACACTCACCCTTCGGCCGGGCTACCGCTGGATCGGCGGTGCGGGCCATAGAGCGCGGCCAGTGCCAGCACCAGGCCGGACACCGTGGCAATCATGCCCGCAGCGCTCACGGCATCGTCGGCACCCAGCCACAACGGCCCGTAACCGGCCAGCACGTAGCCCATCACCGCCGAGAACACGGCAAAGGCCACCGACCAGAGCAACTGGGCCTCGAGGCGGTTGGTCATCAGGCGCGCTGCCGCCGGCGGGCAAATGAACATGGCGATGACAATGATCGAGCCCACCGCGTCGAAGGCCGCGACCGCGGCGATTGCCGCCATGATGACCAACCCGAAGCCGATCAGGTTGGTGCGCATGCCCAGCACGCGGGCAAATCCCTCGTCGAAGGTCGAGATCTTGAGCGGCCGCCAGAAAAGCACCGTAAAGACCAGCATCAACAGCGCCACGATGGCGATCCGCGGCAGTTCGGGCGGCAGACCGGCCAGGGCGACCGGATCGAACAGCGAACTCCAGCCCTTGGCCTCCACCCAGATCAGGCTCTCGAGGTTGCCATAGAGCGCATGCTGCACGTCCAGGTGCACCGAGGAGGTGTCCGACTGCTCGAGCAGGAGCACGCCGAAGGCAAACAATGCGGTGAAGGCCACGCCCATGGCCGCGCCCGGTTCGATGCGCCCCAGCCGCCGAATCAGCTCGATCAGGAGCACGGCCACCACCGCCGCGCCGGCGGCACCGGCCATCATCGCCCAGGAACTGACCGTGCCGCTCAACAGGAACCCGACCACGATCCCCGGCAGGACAACGTGACTGATGGCATCGCCGATCAGGGCCTGACGGCGCAGGACGAGAAAGTTGCCCGGTAGCGCGCAGGCAATGGCAGCGAGTACGCCGATCAGGATCGGCACCAGCGAGAGCATCACGAATTCGCCACCCATCAGGCGCACTCCCCGCCGACATCGGCGATCTGGCGATCGATTTCACGGATCTCGTCGCGGGTCAGCACGTCCTCGATCGGCAGCAACCCGTCGTAGCGCGACACCGCCGATTCGTGCGAATGCATGCGTCGGGCGACCGCCCAGCGCGATTCATCACGGCACGCCTTCTCGGCACGCCGACGCCCCAACTCGGTGGGCACCCCGTCCGCGCGGGCCAGCCCTGCGCGCACGAGCAATTGCAGGGTGTAGCGCTCGTAAATGGGCAACCCCTGGGCAATAGCAAGTAGCCCTTGGCGCAGGTGGATGCGTCGTTGCTGACGCCGGTGCCTCACCCAGGCAGCCAAAACGCCTCGACCGGGGGCAAAGAGCATGGAGACGGCAAACAGGGTGAAGGCGGTCAGCACGATGATCGGCCCGGTCGGCAGCGACGGTGCCGTCGCGGAGATCGCCGCGCCGACGAAGCCCGACAGACCGCCGAACAACCCGGCGATGGCGACGACCCGGTCGCTGCGATGAGTCCAGAAACGGGCGGTTACCGGCGGGATGATCAACAGCGCGACGATCAGCACCAGGCCAACCACCTTGAGCCCAATAATAGTCACCGCCAGCACCAGCCCCATCATGGCAAGATCCACCCGCCGCACTTTGACGCCCGAGGCGGCCGCAAAGCCGGCATCGAAGGCCACAAGGGTCATCGGCCGGCGCAACACCCAGACCACCAGCACCGCCAGTGCCCCGGCCCCGGCGATCAGGACGGCATCCTGATAGAGCATTCCCGCCGTGGCACCGAGCAGAAAATCCTCCAGCCCCGCCGGTCGACCGACCGATATGGTCTGGATGACCGTCAACAGCACCACCCCGAAACCGAAGAACACCGAAAGCACCGCCCCGATAGCGGCATCTTCGGCCAGGCGGGTGCGACGCGTCAGTCCGTGCATGATCCACAGCCCGAAGGCCGCAGTCATTGACGCCCCGGTCAGTAGCCCGACCAGGTGACGCCCGTCACCGCCAAAGGCCGTCATGACCAGAAACGCCAGCCCCACGCCAGGCAGAGTGGCGTGACTGATGGCATCGGAGACCAGTGCGCGCTTGCGCAGGAACAGGAATGTCCCGGAGGCGCCGGCGGCAATCCCCAACAGTGCCGCGCCGATCGCCACCAGCGTGGCGTTGTAGCCCAACTGCAATGTCACGGCATCCAGCAGCATCGAGGTGCCCATCAGTGGCCGCCGAGTTGCAACTGATCCATGAGGTTCGCAGCCAATCGGCCACCGTAGGCACGTTGCAGATTCTTTTCGCTGAAGGCCTCGGCAACCGTACCTTCGGCAACCTTGTGCACGTTTATCATCATGACGTGATCGAAGTAGTCGCGCACCGTGGAAAGATCGTGGTGAACGGCCACCACCGTGCGTCCCTCGCTGCGCAGGGTCTTGAGCACGTCAATGATTGCCCGCTCGGTGGCCGCATCCACCCCGGCGAACGGCTCATCGAGCAGGTAGAGATCCGCGCCCTGCGCGAGGGCCCGGGCAAGAAAGACGCGCTGCTGCTGCCCGCCGGAAAGCTGACCGATCTGCCGCTCGGCAAAATCACGCATACCGACTCGCCCGAGGCAATCGAAGGCCCGTTGGCGATGGCTCGCGCGCACCCGCCGCAAGAGCCCCAGTTCCCGCGAGAGTCCCATGAGCACCACGTCGATCACGCGCGTGGGGAAATCCCAGTCGACCGACGCGCGTTGCGGGACATAGGCGATACGGTGACGGTTCTTTGCCAACGGCAGACCGAACACCGACACCACCCCTGACAACCGCGGAACGATGCCCAGCACGGCTTTGAGAGTTGTCGACTTGCCCGCGCCGTTCGGGCCGATGATGGCAGTCATCGAGCCGTCCTCGACCGTCATGTCGAGTGAGAAAACCGCCGGCTTGTCACCATAGGACACCGTCAGGCCCCGCACCGCCAACGGCTTGTCAGATATGGTCTCGAGCGGATCGCCGATCGGTGCTCGCCCCATCGCGGATTGTAGTGCCCGGATCACGGTGCCGCCTCCGTCAGTCGGCCCTGCATGCCACCGGCGGGGGCCTCTCCGCCGAGGGCGCGCACAATGGTGGTGATGTTGTGATCGATCATGCCGATATACGTCCCCTCGTAACTGCCCTCCGACCCCATGGCGTCGGAGTAGAGTGTCCCGGCGACGCGCACCTCGTGTCCGCGTGAGGCCGCGCCCTCCACCAGGGCGCGGATATTGCGCTCCGAGACCGAGCTCTCCACGAACACCGCCGCAATCTCACGCTTGACCAGCAGGTCGACCAGATCGCGAATGCGGCGCAAACCCGCCTCGGATTGAGTCGAGATACCCTGGATGCCGATCACCTCGAAGTTGTAGGCTCGGCCGAAGTAGGCGAAGGCATCGTGGGCGGTCAGCAGTACGCGCGCCTCGGCCGACACAGTCGACGTAACCTCGGTGGCCCACTGGCCTAGTTGCTCGATGCGCTCAATGTAGTCGATCGCACTCTCGCGGAAAGTCGCTTCGAGATCGGGGCGCGCCTCGATCATGGCATCACGCACTGTGGCAACCACATCAGCCCAGAGCACCGGGTCCATCCAGACGTGCGGGTCACGCTTGTCGTCGTAGTCCTCGTGACCGAGCAGCCGGTCCCGATCGAGCCCCTCGGCCACGGCGACCACGGTCTGACGCTTGACCAAGCGCTGCAGGAATTCCTCCATCTGCGCCTCGAGGTATAGGCCATGCCAGAGCACCAGATCGGCACGTGTCATGGCGACGATGTCACTGCGGGTCTGACGGTAGCTGTGCGGATCGATGCCCGGACCCATCAAGCCGTTCACCTCGACCTGCTCGCCGCCGATCTCACTTACGGCATCGGCGATCATCCCGGTCGTCGCCACCACGGACAGGCGCTGGTCCGCGCCACTGGCCGAGGGGGTCATCAGCAGCAAAGCGAGCGCCACCCCGAGGGCCAGCATCGCCGCAAGCACTCGGTGCACGGCCATCCTCCAGCATGCCACCCGCCAGGCCAACCGCCGAACCGCCGCCCCTTCGTCTACCCGCATGAAGTCGCCCTCGCCAAAGTTAGTCGAGACTAACTTTATCCGCTCGACACGCGCCCCGTCAATCCGGCCGGTTGCACCATCACCTGGCATGGACGGTCGAATCCGGGCCTCTGAGACACCCGCCGCTTGTTGCACGTAACAGCCGCCTGGCCCGAGAGTCCCAGGTCAGGCGAGCCCTGACGCAAATCCAGAATTTCATCGGCCCCGGCACGACACGAGTCGGCTTGCGAGACGCGGTAATCGCCGGGATGACCGCCCTCGTTGGAATCTGGGCGGCCTACGCCCTGACCATCAGGATCGCCGGTCCGTGGGCCGAGATCCTGATGGTCGGCTCCATGGGTGCCGCGACGGTGTGGCTGTTCGCCGTCTCTCATGGGGCCCTGGTCCAGCTCTGCCCGGTGTTCGGTGGCCAGGTCGTCTCTCCGCGACGGTCGGGGTCAGTGCCGCCACCTAGATTCCCGATCCGGCCCTGCCCTCCGGGGTCGGCTGCGGCGCAATCGAATTCATGCAGTTGCTGCGCTGTGTCCATCCGCCCCGTTGGGCGACCGCCCTGATCGCAGTGATCGGTGGCGCGCCGGTACACGAGCTGGTTTATATCCACCTTGCGCATGCCAGCGCTGGCAAACACCACGCTTCTCTTCCTGGTGGCCGTGATCGCTAATGACCCCGGCCTCGTGGCGGCACTGCCTGATCGGCTTGGGCCAATGGGACGATCCCCCGGCCCGCCGCTGACCTACAAGCATCTGCAGGCCGCGCTGCATGATCTAAATATGGTGCCCGATATCATGCCAGCCGAACCGGATACGATCTCCAGCAGTGCCATTGCGCACGCCGCGCGACGAGCCCTACGTCCATGCCGAGGCCGGCTCCACGGCGGGGAATTCATAACGACTCACAAGCGTTTCGAGAGCGATGACGCCTCACCTGGCCGGGGACGGACCACGCTCAACTTGGTGCGGGGCGACAACGAAACCGACTCCGAAGCGCGCGACAGGTCGATCGACTGAGATCGACGAATGGACGCGAGGAGAATAGGCCTAGGAAAGACCGAGTTGAGCCGACCCTACTTGACCGGCTCGCGCACCCGCAGCGCGGCCCGACCATTCTCGGTGGATAGCCGGTTGGTGATGTGGCAGAAAAGCTCGGCGGTCTTCTGCGCGTCGTAGAGCGCCCCGTGTGCCCGACTGTTGTCCCAGTCGAAGCCCGCGGCAGTGCAGGCCTTGGCCAACACGGTCTCACCGATCGCCACGGCCGCAGCCGTGACGGTGTCGAGCGTTGAGAAAGGGTGGAAAGGGTTGCGCTTGTAGCCGGTGCGTTCGCAAGCAGCCTTGACCACCGCAAGATCGAAAGGCGCGTTGTGGCCGACTAGGATGGCACGGCGCGCGTTAAGCGCTTTCACCTGGCGACGGATCGGACGAAAGAAGGCGTCCAGCGCGACACGCTCTTCCACCGCCTCGCGTTCCGGATCCGAGGGGTCGATTCCGTGAATCTTGATCGAGACGGGATCAACCACCGTCAAGACGCTGGGATGCACCGAGACGGCGATCTCCTCCGTGGGATAGAGTCTTCCATGCTCGTCGACATCCAACAGCACCGCTGCCAGTTCCAGCAGGGCGTGGCCCTGCGGGTCCAGCCCTCCGGTCTCGACGTCAACGACCACCGGCACGAAGCCACGAAAGCGGCGCGCGATGGACCAGTCGGACTGTTCGGCAGTCGCCTCGCTCATCGGGCGCTCAATCCAGCCCCAGCCGACCACGCCAGGACGTGACGGTGTTGTGCATCAACATGGCGATGGTCATCGGCCCCACACCGCCTGGCACGGGCGTAATGAAACCGGCCCGCTCGGCAGCCTTATCGAAATCGACATCACCATGCAGTGTGCCGTCCTCGCGACGATGGATACCCACGTCGATCACGATCGCCCCGTCCTTGATCCACTCACCCTCGACCAGCCCCGGCTTGCCGGCGGCAACCACCACTAGGTCAGCCCGACGCACATGAACGGCCAGGTCCTGCGTGAAGCGATGGCAGACGGTTACGGTCGCCCCGCCCAGAAGCAGTTCGAGCGCCATCGGCCGACCGACGATGTTCGAGGCACCCACCACTACGGCCTCCATGCCGTGCAAGTCGCGACCGGTCTCCTCGAGCAGCCGCATCACCCCATAGGGCGTGCAGGGGCGCAGACCTGGCTGGCGGATCGCGAGCCGGCCGATGTTGGTCGGGTGGAAGCCATCGACGTCCTTGTCCGGGTCGATGCGGTTAATGATCGTATCGGGACTAAGATGCTCCGGCAGCGGCAGTTGCACCAGAATGCCGTCGATGCGCTCGTCGGCATTGAGCTCGTCGACTAGGGCATCGAGTTCGCCCTGGCTGATCGTCTTGTCCAGATCGTGAGAGAATGAGGCGATGCCAAGCTTGGCACAGGCCTTGCGCTTGTTGGCAACATAGACCGAGGAGGCCGGATCGCCGCCCACCTGCACCACCGCCAGACCGGGCGGTCGGTGGCCATTCTCAGCGAAGGCGGCGATCGTCTCGGCAAGCCCGGCGCGCACCGTGGCGCCGACGGCTCGCCCGTCGAGGATTCTTGCAGTCATGGGCCGTGTCACATGCGGGGAAAGGCGCGATTGTCGCATGCGCCCCGGGCCGACTCAACGCCGCACCCTCGCCTTGTTAACCCAAAGCAGTAATGTCCCCTGCGTCCAATTTTAAGATGTCCCCTTTTGCAATTGGGGTGACCGGTGGCCAACGAGCATATTACGATGGGTCATCGAGAGGTCGATCGGCTTGGGGGCATTCAGGCCGGACCAGACAGGCTCGTCTCCCGACGCCGCGGTCCTTCACGAAGGGCAGGCACTGCCCTACCGCGTCTTGAGCGAGGGGGGGAACCGCCGATCCTGGTCGATGACGAAAAACACGTCCACCAAACCATGAACTAGGCAGGGGACCGCCAGGCTGCCACCCCGGGCCACCGTCCGCCCCCCGGAACATCTTTTGACGCAGCTTCAACCTCAAGGGCAGCCGGCCAGACAAAGGGGCTCGCTAAGCCGATCTCGCCAAGGGGACATCTCTATCTGCGAGAAAAGGAGACATTTCTTCTTTACGTTGACACGCCATACTCGGTTAATGAAAAACTGATATACCGATCAGGCACTTATGACAGCGTCGACGGACGTCAAATCGTGTTTTCGCTGTTCTCGGCCAAGGATGCACTCGGTGAGTCGGTCGGGGATTCGGACGGCTGCCTGGTCGCGGACTCGACCGAACGAAGCAGCATGTCCCGCGCCACGCGACCGTCACGGGTGCGCCGCATCGGCGGCAGGGCATCCAAGATGGTGCGGCCATAGCCTTTGGACTGCAGGCGCGGATCGCAGAGCACCATAACGCCGGTATCGGCCGTGTCGCGAATCAGTCGGCCGACGCCCTGCTTGAGGGTGATGATCGCCTCGGGCAGCGCCATGTGCACGAACGGCACCAGCCCTTTGTCCTTCAGGCGTTGCTCGCGGGCGGCGCGCACTGGGTCGCCGGGCGCGGCGAAGGGAATGCGGTCGATCATCACCAGCGAGAGGGCCTCGCCGCGCACGTCCACCCCCTCCCAGAAGCTTTGCGTGCCGAGCAGCACACCATTGCCGGCCTCACGAAACGCCTCGAGCAAGGCCGACTTGGCCTGCGTGCCCTGCACGAACAGCGGCAGTTCGGTCAGGTGCTCACCGAGCGTCTCGGCGGCGAGCTTCAATGCCCGGTGGGAGGTGAACAGCAGGAACGCCCTCCCGCCGCTGGACTTCAACAGCGGGTAGACGGCTCGCAGGGAAGCTAGTGTGTGCTCGCGCGCCCCGCCCGGGCCGGACGGTTCGGGCAGGTTGGGTGGCAGGTAGAGCACGGCCTGGTTTGAGAAATCGAACGGCGACTCGACCTGTTCGCAACGGGCATCATCGAGGTTCATGCGCCGTGTGAAGTGGCTGAAGTCCGATCCGGCGGCAAGCGTCGCCGAGGTCATGATCCAGGCACGCGGCGCGGACTCGACGTGCGATTTGATCTGCCCGGCGGCATTGACCGGCGTGGTGTGCAGAGTGAAAGAGCGGGTGCGACGTTCCACCCAGCGCACCGCATGGCCCTGGGTCTCCGCCTTACCATCGCGGAAGGCAGTGAGCTCGTCGCGCAACCCGTGTGCGCGACCGAGCAGTGCCTGCAAGCCCTTGCCCCGAGGCGCGGCTATTTCCAATTCCTGTAAAAGCCCGTCTAGAGCTTCGCTCATGCGATCGAGGGTGTCGGTGACGCTCTCCTCGTCGGCCAGCTCCGCCCAGGGAACACGCTCGTTATCGATGCGCGCCAGGGCCTCGAGGAACGGGTCAGTCGTACCCTTGAGCGTATCGGCTGCCTCGGCCAGGCCCGGCTGATCGCGCGCCTCGTGTTTCTGCTCGGCACGGGTATCGGTGGCGAGATCACGCAACTGGCGCGAACCGATTGCCTCACCGAAGAACATCGAGGCGATTTCCGGCACCTGATGGGCCTCGTCGAGTACCACCACGTCGGTCTCTGGCAGCAACTCGGCAAAACCCGTCTGGCGCAAAGCGAGATCGGCACAGAACAGGTGGTGATTGATCACCACGACGTCCGCCTTTTGCGCCTTCTCGCGCGCCTTGACCACGAAGCACTCGTCATAGAGCGGACATTCCCGGCCCAGGCAATTGTCATTGGTCGAGGTGACCAGTGGCCAGATCTCGTGATCGTCCCCCACACCGGTGCAATCGGCGCGGTCACCATCGATGGTTCGGGTCGCCCATTGACGGATACGGCTCAAGGCCCGAGCATCATCGCGGCGCGGCAGCCGCGCCTGCTCGTCGGCCAGTTCGAGGCGATACTTACACAAGTAATTTGCCCGGCCCTTGAGCAGCGCCACCTTGGCCGTCACGCCCAGCAGGTCGCGCAGACGGGGCAGGTCGCGGTCGAACAACTGATCCTGCAGGTGCTTGGTGCCGGTGGAAATAAGGGCGCGTTTGCCCGAGAGCAGCACCGGCGCAAGATAGCCGAAGGTCTTGCCCACGCCGGTGCCCGCCTCGAGCACCAGCGTGTGCTGATCGGTGATCGAATCGCGAATCAGCTCGGCCATCCGCCGCTGACCCGCACGGGGTTGATAGCCCTCGAAGGCCCCGGCCAGCCGTCCCTCGCGGCCGAAAACCTCCTCGAGCGCCATCGGACTCCGGCGAATCGACTCGGTCATGCCGCAAGGGCACCCTCGTCACGTCGCGCCGACTCACTGCCGGCGCGCTCCTCGGCCTCGCGGGCACCGTCCTCATCGCCCAGCGCGCGGCGGGCCTTGGCCACCATCTGCCAGGCGGCCGACAGGGTGCGGTTGTCCTGAGCGTGCTCGACGGCCCGTAAGGCCAGTTGCTCGGCCTGTTCTGGCTGCTTCTGTGCCAGACGCAACTGCGCGAGGTCCAGCCACAGCCGCGCATTACCCGGTTCGATCTGCACGGCCCGCTCGAGGGTCGATTGCGCCCCGGCCAGATCACCCGATTCTCGGCGCTGTTTAGCCTGCTGCACCAGGGCGATCACCGCCGGCGAAGTAGCGGGTTCACTCGATTCCTCCGGGCGATCCGTCGGCAAGGCCTCTTCCTGGATATCCGGTGTCGACAAGGGAGTCGAGCGCACCTCTGGTTCAGGCTCGGGCGCCGGTTCGGAGCGTGGCTCGGAAGAACCCGGCGGCGGGGTCATCGGGGCACAGGCGGCCAGGAACAGTCCGGCTGAAACCGCAGCCATGACACGAAACGAGGGGAATAAGCGGATAAACGGGCGACTCATCGGCTTGCTGGTGTTCATTGGGTGCTACCTGGATTGTCTCGGGCCTGCCCTCCATCGTAACCCGTCACGCCCTGTTCGCGGAGCGGATCAGGCCGACAAGCGGTCCTATGCCGAGTCAACGGAACCAGTCCCAAATCGTGCCCGAGCCCTGGTCCTCGCGCCGCCCGCCATCGCAATCGGCGGCCGCTTTAGGCCGATGCGAGGCAATGAACGGCAGGGATTCGCCGGGGCAACGATCGGGAACTACGAATTGTCGTTCCGGGTCGACCCGAGCAAAACGCACGCCACGTGGCGGATGCATGTCGCGCGGTTGATTGTCGAGCTCGGCGAAGGTCGCCCCCCACAGCGGCAGGGCCGCGCTAGACCCGGTCAGGTTCGACGCCCGGTCATCGTCACGCCCCACCCAGATCACACCGACGCGGTTGCCCGTGAAACCGGCGAACCAAGCGTCGCGGCCATCGTTCGTGGTGCCAGTCTTGCCCGCCACGCCCACCGATGGCTGGATCACCTGGTTCAGGCGCGTCGAGGTACCCTCAGCCACCACCGTCTGCAGGCCATACTGAAGGAGATAGAGTGGCTCGCGGTCGGCGGCGCGGCGTACGTCGAGCGAGTAGCGCGACAGCGGCTTGCCATCGCGATCGACCACGCTGCGGATTGCACGCAGCGGCGTCATGAACCCATCGGCCGAGAGCGTCTGGTACATCTGCGCGACCTCGAAGGGCGTCATGCCCATCGAGCCGAGCAGCATCGAGGGGTAGAACGGCGACGGACGGGGCGCACCCAGCCGTTCGATGGTCTCGGCGACCGACTCCAGCCCGACATCCATCCCAAGCCGCACACTGGGCACATTGCGAGAATGCGCCAGCGCCTCGATCAACGGGGTCGGACCATGAAATTCTCCGCTGTAATTGTTCGGCTCCCAGTTCTCCGAGCCACGTTGCTCGACCGTGGTGGGCTCGTCTTCCAACTGGGTGATGAGATTGTACTCGGCGGGCCTAGATAGCGCGGTCAGGTAGATTGCTGGCTTGATCAGCGAACCGATCTGTCGACGGGCATCTAGCGCACGGTCGTAACCCTCGTAATGGGTGTCTCGCCCGCCGATCATCGCCTCGATCTCGCCGGTGCTCACCGAGGCGATCACGCCTGCGGTCTCCAAGGTGCCGGACTCGAGACCGCGACTGACTTCGACCTCGTCGAGCCTCGCCGTGCTCTGCTCGAGCGCCTCCTGCACACGTGGCCTCAGGGTGGTGAAGATGTTTAGCCCGCGTGTCTGCAGGTCTTCGGGATCGTATTGCTCGGCGAGCTGGCGGCGGACCAGATCGACGAACGCCGGGTGCCGGGCTCGCGAACCGGCCGTATCGAGCACGCCCAGCGGCCGTCCCTGCCATTCAGCGCCCATGGTCTGGTCGACAAGACCCAGATCGATCATCACGTCGATCACGACGTTACGGCGAGCCAGTGCCCGCTCGGGGTTACGCCGTGGGTGGTAGTAGTTGGCTCCCTTGACCATTCCCACCAGCAAGGCGACCTGCTCGGGCTTGAGCTCGTCGATCGGCCGACCGAAATAGAAACTGGCGGCCAGACCAAAGCCGTGGATCGCCCGTCCACCGTCCTGGCCTAGGTAAACCTCGTTGAGATAGGCCTCGAGGATCTTGTCCTTGGGGTAATGCCACTCCATCTCGAGCGCCATGATCATCTCGGCGAACTTACGCCGGTAGGTCCGGTCATGGGTGAGAAAGAGGTTCTTGGCCAACTGCTGGGTGATGGTGCTGCCACCCTGTACCCGCTCGCCCGAGACCATGTTGGTCAGGAAGGCCCGCAGGATGGCAGTCGGCACGACACCGTGGTGTTCGTGGAAGGCGCGATCCTCGACGGCCAGCAGGCTATCAAGCAACAAGGGCGCCTCGTCACGCACATCCTCGATCGCCAACAGCACCCGGTCCTCGGCCCGATTGGGATATAGCGTGCCGATCGAGCGCGGCTCGAGCCGGACGATGCCGAGCGATTCGCCATCCGGTCGGTCTAGCTCGGCCACCCGCCCGCCAACGATACGCACATCGACGCGGCGGGACGGCTGCTCGCCGTCCGGGAAGTCAAACGCCCGCCGGTGGAAGGAGACCTGGTTGCCGCGGCGACGGAAGGTGCCCGTCTCCTCGAGCGAGTCGACAGCCACGTAATTCAACCGCTCCAGCGCCGAGGTCAAGCTATCGATATCCATCGCCTGGCCGACGTAGACCTCGTCCGGCGCAGCGTAGACGGTTGCTGGCATGGTGAACAGCGCGCCCTCGAAACGCTCGGTTACCCGCTCGTTGAGATACCAGGCCCAGGCGCCCAGCAGCGGCAGGCCGATGGCCGCCGCGATCAGCAAACCCCGCATGACCCAGCCGAACAGCCGTGCCCGCCAACTGCGCCGAGATACCCGACTGCCGCGTGAAGCGCCCTGGCGTGACGTCTGCCGTCGCGTCGCGCCGGACTTGCCGCTCGCCGTCCGGCGCGTGCGCCCGCCACGCGCCTTGCTGCCGCTAGCCGCCCCCTTTGTTTTCGTGTTGTCGCTTCCCTTGCTGGATGCCACGTTCAACCCACGCTGTTACACTTTTGAAAACGAATTCGACCGCGATATGGCGCGGTCGGACCGCCAGTCTATCAGGCCCGGAGGCGGGGCGAGCGGCCGCTACCCGGCGTATCACTACTCGTCCACCACCCGGTCTATATGCCCAAGTCGACCTAACCAGGAGCGCCCATGGCCGAGCACCCGCAAGAGCGATTGATCGAACGGTTCAAGGAGAACCTCGCCCAGAGCGATTCCTCCCTCGAGCACCTGCAGACCCATATCTCGCACGTGTTCCTGACCGGCCCCTGGGCCTACAAGGTCAAAAAGCCGATGAACTTCGGTTTCCTCGACTTCTCCAGTCTCGATCGCCGGCGCCACTTCTGCGAGGAAGAACTGCGGCTCAATGCCCGGCTAGCCCCCGAGCTCTATGACTCGATACTGGGTCTGGATACCGACGGCAAGCTGATCGAGGCGGATGACGACGCGGAAGAATTCGTCATCCGCATGCGCCGCTTCGATCAGGCCGACCGGCTCGACCACGTCGCTCGCCGCATCGGCCTCGACGAGGCGCTGGTCGAGCAGATCGCCGACCAGATCGCCGCCTTCCACGCCAAGGCCGAGGTCGCTGCCGCCGAAACGTACTTCGGTGAGCCGGATACCGTCTGGGCACCCATGCAGCAAAACCTCGAACAGATCGCCCCTTTGCTGGAAACCGATGCCGACCGTAACCGGCTGGCCGACATGGAAAGCCGGTCGCGCGCGGCCTTCGATGCCATCCGCCCCACCATTCAACAGCGCAAACGCGAGGGGCACATCCGGGAATGCCACGGCGACATGCATCTGGCCAACATGGCGCTGCAGGGCGGGACTGTGACCATCTTCGACGGGATCGAGTTCAACGATGATTTCCGTTGGACCGACACGGCCAACGATCTGGCCTTTGCGCTGATGGACCTGCACAAGCGCAAGCTGATTGCCCCCGCACGCCAGCTGCTCAACCGGTACCTCGAGATCAGCGGGGACTACGAGGCCCTGCCGACCCTACGTTTCTACCAAGGTTACCGCGCTGCGGTGCGTGCCAAAATCGCCCTGCTCGGGCTACGCGACGGCATGCTCGACGAGGAACGCGATGCGGCTTGGGCCGATTTCCGTGAATACGCCGATCTCGCGAACGCATTCTTCACCCCGGCTCAAGGGGAAATGTTCATCACCATGGGCGTAAGCGGCAGCGGCAAGTCGCTGGCCAGCCGCGAACTGGTGCTTGCCCGTGGAGCCATCCGGGTGCGGTCGGATGCCGAGCGCCAGCGGATGTTCACCGATCCGGCAGAGCGATACACCGAGATGGCGAGCGACAGCACCTACAACCGCTTGGACGAAATCGCCCGGCTGGGTGCACTGGGCGGCTGGCCGATGGCAATCGACGCGACCTTCCTCGAGCGCCTCCGGCGCCAGCAATTCGAGACGCTGGCCGACGAGATCGGGGTGCCCTACACGATCCTGTTCATCGAATGCGACAACGAGCAGTTGCTCGAGTACCTGCGTGAACGCCAAGCTCACGGCAACGACATCTCGGAGGCCGACGAGCAGGTGCTACAGCAGCAATTGCAGAAACTCGAGTCGCTCGGCCCCGATGAGGCCCGGCACTGCGTGCGCCTTAAGTGCGATACGCCCTTCGGGCCGCAGATTGCCGAACGATTGGGCTGATCGACCGCCACATCAACTTACCGGCCCACCTGTAGACCGAGGCCGGCATCCCTCGCGCGGGCCGAACTAGCGTCGCAGCGTTCGCAGGAGCGTCTTAGATGAGGACTTCATCTGGTTCCAGCATGGCGCCTTCGCGGCTTAAGCCACTCCCACCAGGATTTCACGTGGGCGCCGGATCGGCTTTAGCCGCGAAACGTGTCGGCCGGCACGTAGACCGCCCCAAACAGCTCCTACTCCACCGGCTCCACCACCGCCCCGCCACGTATGGCGTCAACCGCCAGCCGATACATGTCGATGTCCAGCGGAGACTCGTCACCGCCCTCCAGCAACTCGGCCAGATCCCCTTCGGAACGGGCCGTGCCTAGATAGCGCCAATGACGGAAAAGATGACGCTCTTCCCTGCCGTCGCGCGCCTCCCAAATCGCGATCGCGCCGGGATAGGGCCACGTCTCGAGCGCCAACGGCCCGAGGGCCTTCTTAAGGCGCAATCGGTGGGCAATCTCGGACTCCCGACCGACGCATAGACCGCCACACTGCCCGATCTGGTGGGCAAAGCAGGCGCGGCCCGTTCCGTTCTCCAAGCCAAGATATTGCGGGCAGAGTCGGTGCTCTTTGGCCAATTCCCGGAGACGTTCGCTAGCCTTCATCCGAGAACGGAACACGCCGTGGGCGCGTCCTAGTTCCGACGAGGCCAGTTCATCGACCCGCGTCAGCGCCGGTGGCTGGGCCGACTCGTCGTCCCAGTACCAAGCGAGTAGGCCGCGCTGTGCCCGCAAGCGGCGATTGAAGATCGGCTGTTCGCGCTTAACCAGTCGGGCCTCGGTGAGCAGCGCGCCGATCTCTCCCGCCGTCTCGATCCAATCGATCTGATGCGTCTGCTGTGCAATCCGCATTTCACGGTCGTTGCGATGATCGTCGGCAAAGTGCGAGCGCACGCGTGAGCGCAGGTTAACGCTCTTTCCTACGTAGAGCAGCGCCCCCTCCTCCCCGAAAAAGCGATAGACACCGGGGACGGCAGGTACCTCATCGAGTCGGCTGGGGTCGAGATTGGGCGGGGTACTGGCCCGCTTGATCTGGCCGTCGAGTGCGTCCAGCACGACCTCGAGGCCGTGACGCTCGACGAAGCGGGAAAGCAAGGCCGGCAAGGTCTGGCAATCGCCCATCGCCCGGTGGCGATCGCCCACGGGCAGCGCGTGACGGGCAACCAGACTGTCGAGGTTATGCCGACGCTCACCGCGATCCAGCCGTCGCGAAAGCTTGACCGTGCAGAGTTCTCGCAGCGTGACCACTTGGCCGGCGCCACGGAAGGCATTACGCAGAAAACCGGCATCGAAGCGGGCGTTGTGGGCGACCAGAAGGCGGCCGTCGAACAGCTCACGCACTTGGTCGGCGAGATGGGCGAATACCGGCGCCCCCGCGACCATATCGTCACTGATGCCGGTCAGGCGGGTGATGGTCGGTGGAATCACCACGCCCGGATCAAGCAGGGTCTGGAATGGCTCGCCCACGACGCCGTTGTCGACGGGAATGATCGCGACCTCGGTGATCTGGTCACGCGTCGGCCGCGTCCCGGTGGTCTCGACGTCGACAAATGCCAGACGATCGAAAGGCGCTGGTAATGACGCCAGCGCCTCGATGCGTTGTCCAGCTATCGGCAGGCCGACCGACGACTCAGCTGTCAAGCGTCTCCACCCGCATGCGCACGACTGGGGCCCGGACCGTATCCAGCGCCTCGATCTCGGTGAGCGCATCATCCATGTCTTTCTCGCGCACCTGGTGGGTCAGCATGACGATCGGCAACGTGCGCTCGTCCTCGGTCATTTCCTTCTGCATCATCGCCTCGATGGAGATCTCGTGGTCGGCGAGGATCTGGGCGATGCGTGCCAGTACGCCGCGCTTGTCCTCGACGGCAAAGCGCAGGTAATAGGCCGTGGCGATCGACTCCATCGGCACCACCGGCATGTCGCTTATCTGATCTGGAACTACCGCCAGATGGGGCACACGGTGGGTCGGATCTGCGGTGAGCGTACGCACCACGTCGACGAGATCCGCCACCACTGCCGAGGCGGTTGGCTCGGCGCCGGCGCCGGCACCGTAATACATGGTCGGGCCGACCGAATCACCCCAGACCAGGATCGCGTTCTTCACGCCGTCGACGTTCGCCAGCAGGCGACTCTCGGGGATCAAGGTCGGATGCACGCGAAGCTCGACGCCGTCTTCGCGCTGACGAGCGATGCCTAGGTGCTTGACTTGGTAGCCGAATTCGCCGGCGTAACGCACGTCATCGGTCTCGATGCCGCTGATGCCTTCCGTGTAGACCTCGTCGAACTTGAGCGGCATGCCAAAGGCGATCGCCGCGAGGATGGTCAGCTTGTGCGCCGCGTCGATGCCCTCGACGTCGAAGGTAGGGTCTGCTTCGGCGTAGCCCAGATACTGGGCCTCGGCGAGCACCTCGGCAAACGCCCGAGCTTCATCGCGCATGGCGGTGAGGATGTAGTTGCCGGTGCCGTTGATAATGCCGGCCAACCACTCGATCCTGTTGCCAGCCAAACCCTCGCGGATCGCCTTGATGATCGGGATCCCCCCTGCCACGGCCGCTTCGAAGGCGACCATGGTGTGATGCCGCTGAGCCAGCTCGAACAGCTCCATGCCCTCGTGGGCGACCAGGGCCTTGTTTGCGGTAACCACCGGCTTGCCCAGTTCGAGTGCGCGACGCATCAGGTCGCCGGCAGGCTTCATGCCACCGATGAGTTCGACCACCACGTCGACTTCCGGGTTTTCGACCACTTCCAGCGGATCCGTGGTCAACAGGATGCCCTCAAGCGGGCAGATGCGCGGTGCGTCGAGATTGCGCGCCGATGCGTGAACCAACTCGATGCGACGGCCGGCACGGCGGGCGATTTCCTCGGCGTTGCGGGTCAGGACATTGACCACGCCCCCGCCGACTGTACCCAGGCCCAACAAACCGATGCGGACCGGCGGCAATTCCTCATGTTTATTCGTCTGCATGTCGCTCATTGTCCTCCCTCCGACGGCACGGGGACTCCGTGGGCACGGAACATTGCCTTGATGCCACGGATGGCCTGCCGGGTGCGGTGTTCGTTCTCGATCAGGGAGAAACGCACGTGATCATCGCCGTAATCGCCGAAGCCGATGCCCGGCGAGACGGCTACCTTGGCTTCCGCCAGAAGCAGTTTGGTAAATTCCAGCGATCCCAAGTGGGCAAAGGCCTCGGGGATCTTCGCCCAGACGAACATGGTCGCCTTGGGCGGCTCGACCGGCCAACCAGCCGCGTTCAGGCCCTCACAGAGCACGTCACGACGACGCCGGTACATGTCGCAGATCTCGTGCACGCAGGCCTGATCACCCTCGAGCGCTAGGATCGAGGCCACCTGGATCGGCGTGAAGGTGCCGTAATCGAAGTACGACTTGATCCGCGCCAGCGCATTGACCAGCGTCGGGTTGCCCACCATGAAGCCGACGCGCCAGCCGGGCATGTTGTAGCTCTTCGAGAGCGTGAAAAATTCCACTGCCACGTCCTTGGCCCCCGGCACCTGCATGATCGACGGCGCCTTGTAGCCATCGAAGACGATGTCGGCATAGGCCAAGTCGTGCACCACCCAGATACCCGCCTCGCGACAGATCTCGACCACCTTCTCGAAGAACTCAAGGTCCACGCACTGCGTGGTGGGGTTCGCCGGGAAGTTGAGGATCAGCATCTTGGGCTTGGGCCACGTCTCCTTGATTGCCCGGGTGAGTTCCTCAAAGAAATCCACCTCCGGCGTCAGACGCACGTGGCGGATGTCGGCATCCGCGATCACCGAGCCATAGGGGTGGATCGGGTAAGCCGGGTTGGGCACCAGCACGGTGTCCCCGGCGGACATGGTCGCCATCGCTAGGTGGCCGAGGCCTTCCTTGGAGCCGATGGTAACGATCGCCTCGGACTCGGGATCGATATCCACGTCGTAACGCGACCGATACCAGTTGGCGATCGCCCGACGCAGACGCGGGATCCCCTTGGATTGCGAGTAGCGATGCGTATCACCACGGCGGGTGGCCTCGACCATTTTCTCGACGATATGCGGTGGCGTAGGCTGGTCGGGATTTCCCATGCCAAAATCGACGATGTCCTCGCCGGCGGCACGCGCCTTCGCCTTGAGCTCACCAATGATATTGAAGACGTAGGGCGGCAGTCGCTTGATGCGGGCGAAATGTTCGTTCACTTGGATTCTTATGCGTCTTGGAGAGGTGGACAAAACGACGCCGGATCGGCGGAAGGACCGGGCGCAGGCAAAGGGTACAAACAGTAAGGAGCGGGACCCATCCTGTCAATCAGTGCCGCCCTCGAAACGCCCCGACGCCAGGGCAAATCCTGGTCAGCAGTCTGCGCTCCTCGGCCGATCGCGTATCAACAGGCAGGAAGGGGTAGAAAATTCGCTTATTGGCATATGCCGGCGGGCTGATCTGGCTTCGACGCCGACAATAAAACCACATAATAAGAATGGTTTTAGTCGGGTTTGATCCAGATTCCACGAGCACGTTCCGCGATAGCGGGGCGGCCGACTTGCCCGACAGAGCCCAAGAATCACCCTGAAGGTCCATTGGCAGGTCACCCAGAAGGACGTCGATTACCCCGCGGGGGTGCAACTGATCTCCACCACGGACTTCAAGGGCCAGATCACCTACGTCAACCATGAATTCATCAAAATCAGCGGCTTTTCTTGGGATGAACTGACCGGCCGCCCGCACAACCTCATCCGCCACCCGGACATGCCGCCGGCCGCCTTCAAGAACCTCTGGCAGACCATCAAGGCCGGCGGCGTCTGGCATCAACTGGGCAAGAACCGCTGCAAGAACGGCGATCACTACTGGATGGATGCCTCCGTCACTTCGGTCTACGCCGGCGACGAGATCGTCGATCTACCAATTAATTTGCACCACGCCCACCGAGGAAACAATCGCCAAGGCCGAGAGCCTGTATCGATGGATGACCGAGGAAAAGATCGAGAAGTTGCCATCTAAAAGCGATTAGCCGACCCCAGCCTGCCGCCTTTTACGCTTATGGTCCTGACGGTACTGGCCGTGATCCAGGCGCAGGAAACCATCGATTCGCGCTGGCTGAGTCCCGGCAGCAAAATCAACCTGAAGATGTTCGGCGTCCTGCTAACCGTTGTCCTGGCGTGCTGCTCTGGCGTGGCGTCTTGCGCCCGCTCGAACAGACGAGCTATATCCTGCGACGCATCGCTGGCGGCAAACTCCGCCAGCCCATTCACGTCAGCGGCGAGAACGAGATCGGCCGCATCAACCAGTCGGCCAAGCTGTTGCAGGCCCGCCTGAGCACGGTGCTCGGCCAATTCACCGAGTCGGCCTATCGCTAACCGCCTCGGCCGACCAGCTGTACGCTACCGGTACCAAGACCTCACACCACATGGAGCAGCAGACCCGCGAGGTCGAACAGGTCGCCACCGCCGAACGAGATGGCGCAGACGGTCGAGGAGGTCGCCCACAGTGCCTCGCGCACCGCGGAGACCGTGCCGATCGCGAGGCCCATGGGGGAAGGAGCAGGTACGGCGCACCCGTCGGCGAGCTGGCATGCTAGTTCGAGCAGACCTGCCGGAACGAAGGTTACGCTACCCGGCCGGCCTCCCCCGGAGCTCAAGGCATCGGCGCTCGCGCATGCTATCTTCCTGAGAATTCGCCTGAATTCACCTGGTCACGGACGACCCTCCCCTGGGGAGTCCGTCACCATGAAGGACACCCCATGAGCCAATCGTCGTCCTCCCGCCAATCGCCCGAGACTGGGCTCGCCCGCTTCGGCGACCCGCTAGTCTTGGTCCTGACCATCGGCTTCGTTCTTGCCTTCATCGGCCTGTCACTGTGGGACATGGACCGGGTCGCAGAAGGTATCGGCTCCGGCTTTGCATGGACCGCCCGGGTCCTGGGCTCTTATTTCCAGATCTTCCTGTTGCTGACCTTCTTCATCGGCATCGGAGTTGCCCTTTCGCCGGCCGCCAAGGCCCGGGTCGGTGATCTGGAAAGGCCCGAAATGAGCACGTTCAAGTGGCTCTCGATCATCATGTGCACCCTGTTGGCCGGTGGCGGCGTATTTTTCGCAGCGGGCGAACCGGTGTATCACTTTCTGGTCACCCCGCCAGCCTTCAACACCGATGCCGGGACGGCCGACGCGATCGCCGGGGCCCTGGCGCAATCTTTCATGCACTGGGGCTTTCTCGCCTGGGCGGTGCTGGGCTCCCTGACGGCCGTGGTGCTGGCCTACGCGCACTACATCAAAGGCCAGCCGCTGCGCCCGCGCACCCTGCTCTACCCGGTGTTCGGCGAACGCATCATGCGCGGCTGGTTCGGCGGCGTCATCGATTCGTTCTGCGTGATCGCGGTAGTCGCCGGCACGGTCGGGCCGATCGGCTTTCTCGCCACGCAATTGAGCTTCGGCCTGTCCGAGTTGTTCGGCCTGCCGGAAACCTTCGCCACCCAGTTGGGCATCCTCGCCTTCCTGGGCCTGATCTACATCTCCTCTGCGGTCACCGGCGTACATCGCGGTATCCAGTTGCTCAGCCGCTTTAACGTGCTGCTCGCGATCGCGATTGGCGCGGTAATCTTCGTCTTCGGCCCGACCCTGTTCCTGGCCAATGCCTACGTTCAGGGCATGGGAACCTACATCTCTTCATTCTTCACCATGGCGACCATGACCGCAGAAACCGCGCCGGGCTGGTGGATGCAGTGGTGGACGGTGTTCTTCTTCGCCTGGTTTATCGGCTATGCGCCACTGATGGCGGTTTTCGTCGCGCGGATCTCGCGCGGGCGCACGATTCGTCAGATGATCCTTGCGGTCGCCGTGATGGCGCCGATCGCCACCACCATCTGGTTCACGCTGCTGGGTGGCTCGGGCATCTACTACCAGCTCAACGGCGTCTTCGAACTGACCGAGCCGCTGAACAACTTCCAGTTCGACGTGGCAACGCTTGCCGTCGCCCAAGGCCTGCCGGGTGGCACTTGGATGGCCGCGGCAATCATGCTGCTCACGCTGATCTTCGTCGCCACCACCGGGGACTCCATGAGCTATTCCATCGCCATGGTCGGCTCGGGTCACGATGCACCCCATCCGCTCATCCGCGCCTTCTGGGGCGGCGTGATGGCCGTGATGGCCGCCGTGCTCCTCTACATGGGTTCCGGCCAGATCAGCGTCCTTCAGCAGTTCATCGTCATCACCGCCATTCCGGTTTCGCTGATCCTGCTGCCCTCGCTCTGGACCGGGCCGAAGGCGGCCTACGCGATGGCCCGGGCGCAGGGCCTGCTCCGGGAGGACTGAACCGGCGCCGGCCAATCAAGCTGCCTATACTCCCTGCCGTTGCCTTTGGAAACCGGAGCAGGAGCAAATGACCATGAGAACCCGAGCCACCACGAAGCGCTCACCGACCACCGTTCTGCCCGCGACTATGTTGGCCGCCGGATTAGTCTTCCAGACACCGGCCCTAGCGGACAACCACGGTGGCAATTGGGAGCCCAGCGGCGAGGACATCGGCTACCAGGTCGACGGTGAGTCCTTCGAAGGTTACCTGTCGCCGGCCGACGGAGAGTCGCGCGGCACGGTGCTGGTCATCCATGACTGGGACGGCATCGACGATTACGAGCGCAAGCGCGCCGATATGATCTCGGAGATGGGCTTTGATGCCTTTGCAGTCGACCTGTATGGCGAGGGTAACCGGCCGCAGGAGACCGGTGCCAAGAAGGCCGAGACCGAAAGGCTGTACAAGGATCGCGAGCTCATGCAGTCACTCACGCGGGCCGGCCTTGAGTTCGCCCGCGAGCAGGGCGTGGCCGAGGAGACCGTGGTGATGGGGTACTGCTTCGGCGGCGCGGTGGTGTTGGAAGCGGCACGCAACGGGTTGGTCGAGCAAGCAGCGGGCTTCGCCACCTTCCACGGCGGACTGGGAACGCCCGAGGGACAGAGCTGGTCAGATCCCGGCGCGCCGATCCTGATCGCCCACGGGGCAGCCGACTCGATGATCTCGATGAATGACGTCGCCACGCTATCCGGCGAACTCGAAGACTCGGGAGCGACCTACACCATTGAGGTCTACTCCGGAGCACCGCATGCCTTCACGGTGTTCGGCTCCGGGGCCTACCAGCAGCGCGCCGACGAGCAATCCTGGGCGGCCTTCACCGAGATGCTCGATCAGGCCTTCTGAGCCCGGCCACCCCGCCCAACGAGAAAGGCCCGCAATGGTGTCGGGCCTTATCTGTACCCGGTCGCGCATCGAATCGGCTCAGGTCCGCTGCCACCACGCAGTCCGCGACCTGACCTTCTCGATGTGCTGGCGGACGGCCCGGGATGCCGCCGTCTCGATCACCGCCTCGCGTTGAAGGCTCGGCAACTCCTGGGCGTGATTCCAAACCTCCATCTGCGCGGCAAGTGGCGATCTCAACGGCTCGATCTCCGCCCGGTTCTCCTCCAGCCAGTCGAGGGCGAACTTGATGGCATCACCGGTGAGTAGCTCGCGGGTGGTTATGGGGCAGCAAAACTCGTCTGGGCGGATGAAGTAATGGATTGTTTCGGGATCGTTGGCGACCGCCGCGGCAAACCGGTTCGCATCCTACCGAAACCAACGGTCAGTCACACCGGTTCTTTCATCGCTCCCTAACGTTGAGCGTCGGCAACCTGACCAGAGTCCGTCTGGTGCGTTGCCACCCCACGCGACCACGGATTGGTCCCTGTCAGCTAGGTTCTACCTGCCCGCTCAACCAATCAGTCTGTTCTTGATGGCCACACTCACCCGACTGGGAAGCCGATATCGCCACATCCTTGACCGGGCAGAGGCACTGACGGAGCCCAGCTGATGTTTGACACTCAGTAGAAGACCCGACGAATGGACAGCGGTCGGGCCTGTGGAGAATCCAGCATCGGCCGCGCCAAGACGGGACATGCTGCCCGATCAACGCTCCGGCGGGTTCTGCGCGAAGTGGCCGGTGAATTCCTGAAAGGCGTTGGTCAACTCGATCGGCAAGGGGAAGAACACCGAACTGGTTTTTCCGTTGGTGGCCATGTCCGCCATGGTCTGCAGGTAGCGCAACTGCAGTGCGGCGGGGCTGTCCTTCATCATGTCGGCGGCCTGGACCAATTTCTCGGCAGCCTGCAGTTCGCCCTCGGCATGGATGACCTTGGCGCGCCGCTCGCGCTCGGCCTCTGCTTGGCGCGCGATCGCGCGGATCATGGATTCATCCAGATCGACATGCTTGATCTCGACGTTGGCCACCTTGATGCCCCAGGCATCGGTCTGTTGATCGAGAATTCCCTGGATATCGTTGTTGAGCTTGTCGCGCTCGGAGAGCATCTCGTCGAGATCGTGCTTGCCGAGCACCGATCGCAACGTGGTCTGTGCCAGCTGGCTGGTGGCCTGATTGTAATTCTCCACCTGGATCACGGCACGCTCGGGGTCGACGACGCGGAAGTAAAGCACCGCGTTTACCCGAACGGTGACGTTGTCCTGAGAGATCACGTCCTGGCTCGGCACGTCCAGCGTGATGATCCGCAGATCGACCTTGACCATCTGCTGGATTACCGGAATGACGATGATCAGGCCCGGCCCCTTGACGCGCTGGAACCTGCCGAGAAAGAAAACCACGCCACGCTCGTACTCGCGCAGCACGCGCAACGACATCGCGATGATCGCGACCAGCACGATCAGCGGCACGATCACGAATCCGAAATTACCCAGCATCTGTCTTCCCTCCATGGGCCCGAGGGCCCGTGATAATGGCCTATTCGATTGGTTCGACGGTCAGGCGCAGGCCGTCGATCGCCACCACCCGCACGGCCTGTCCGGCTCGTACCGGGCGGCGACTGTCGGCGGTCCACAACTCGCTGTGAACGAACACCCGCCCCGTGCTCTCGAAATCTTCTTGGGCGACGCCCTGCATGCCGAACATCTCCTCGTAACCGGTCGCCGGTTTCTTACGACGGACGTCGAGAAAACGCCCCAGCACCCAGATCGAGAAGCCGGCGATGGCGATCGCGACACCGATAATTAGGGGCAATGCCACGTTTAGGTTAGGGTCGTCCCAGAGCATGATGGATCCTGCAGTGAAGGCGGCGAGACCGCCGATGCCGAGCGCACCGAAACTGGGCACGAACGCCTCGGCGATCATGAAAATGATACCGAGCAGGATCAGTGCCAGACCGGCATAGTTCAGCGGCATGACCTGCAAGGCGAAGAAAGCCAAGATCAGGGCAATCGAACCGATCGTGCCGGGCACGATCGCGCCGGGATTGGCCAGCTCGAAAATGATGCCGTAGATCCCGATAAGAAGCAGGATATACGCGATATTGGGATTGGTAATCACTGCCAGGAGCTTAGCGCGCCAGTCCGGGTCCTCGCGGACCACCTCGATGCCCTGCGTCGACAAGGTACGATTCGCCCCGTCGACGACCACCTCGCGTCCGTCGAGCTGGACCAGCAGGTCGGAGAGATCCTCGGCCACAACGTCGATGACATTACGCTCGAGCGCCTCGCGTGCCCCGAGGTTGAAGCCCTCCCGCACTGCCGATTCGGCCCAGTCGGCATTGCGATCGAAACGTTCCGCCAAGCCGCGAATGTACGCCACCGCGTCCTCGAGCACCTTGCGCTCCATGGCATCGCCACCGCGACGCGGGGCATCGCCGGGGTCCTCGCCATCGTCAGTCGATGACTCGGCAGCTTGCTCATCGTCGCCGGCGCCCGTCTCATCGGGGGGTGTCATGCCCGGAAATCCGCCACCACCCATCTGCACCGGCGTGGCCGAGCCGAGAGTAGTCGACGGGGTCATCGCCGCGATATGCGAGCCGTAGAGGATGTAGGTACCGGCACTGGCGGCGCGCGCACCGGCCGGATGGACGTAGCTGGCCACAGGCACATCCGCCTGCAGGATGGCTTGGATCATCGAACGCATGCTGGTATCGAGTCCGCCCGGGGTGTCGAGTTGCAAGACGACCAGTTCGGCACGGCGGGCCTCGGCCGACTCGATCCCGCGCATCACGTAATCGGCGGTCGCCGGGGTGATCGCGTCCTGCACCGTCAGCAGAACGGCTTGCCGACGATCGTCCTGTGCCGCCGCGACGACCAGCCAGACCAAGCCGATCAGGATCAACAAGGGCCATGCCAGTCGGCGCCAGAAAGCGCGAGACGGACGTTCTGGGAATGCAGCCTGCATGCGGATTCACCCTCCCTTCCGGCAACTGAAGACGTATGCCACCAGGACCCGACAACAGCATAGGCCATTGATAGCGCAAGGACAGCGTGCACGGTGTAGCCAGGGGCCAGGAACATCATGAAAAAGGCCGCCCCATGGGCGGCCTGGCCGGATGATCCCGCGGCTGGCTCGCTCAGCCGCCGGTCATCGACATGAAACGGATCACCTTCTCAGGCTTTTCCGTGAACTCGTGACGCTCAGGCTTCAAGGCGATCGCCTGCATCAGCGCCTCCTTGAGCTCGTCGTCTGGGATGCCCTTTCGCAAGAGCGGGCGGAAGGAGAAGCTCTCTTCCTGACCGAGGCACATGTACATGGTGCCGTCGCAGGACAGGCGCACGCGGTTGCATGTCTCACAGAAATGCTCGGACATCGGGGTAATAAAACCGACCATGGTGTCGGTACCGGCCACCTGGAGGTAGCGCGCCGGGCCGGCGCCGGTGACCGAGTTGACCGCCGGAATCAGGTCGTACTTCGCCTTAAGGCGCTTTTTGACGTCCTGCAGGCTGACGTAGTGATCGATCGCGTCGCGACCGGTCTCCCCCATCGGCATGGTCTCGATCATTCGCAGGGTAAAGCCGTTGTCGATGCAGTAGTCGAGCAGGTCCTCAACGTCGTACTCATTGAGGCCCTTCATCACGACCGCGTTGATCTTGATCGGCGAGAATCCGGCGGCCTTCGCCGCGGCCAGCCC
This sequence comes from Guyparkeria sp., assembly GCA_041685825.1. Lineage (GTDB taxonomy): Bacteria > Pseudomonadota > Gammaproteobacteria > Halothiobacillales > Halothiobacillaceae > Guyparkeria. The sequence goes on from JAWLFB010000010.1 coordinate 34,499, forward strand.
GTCGAGGACCTTGTCCACCTTGCCCTTGGTGATCGACTTGAAGCGCTCGGGGTCGAGGGTGTCGAGACTGACGTTGATGCGGTCGGCACCGGCTGTCTTGAGGGACTCGGCCATCTTGTTCATTCGCGTGGCGTTCGTCGACAGTGAAACGTCCTCGATGCCGGGCAACGCCGCCACCCGACCGACGATTTCCTCGATGCCCTTGCGCACCAGTGGCTCGCCGCCGGTTATGCGCACGTGGGACAGGCCCATGTCAGCCATTACCCCAAGCATGCGCTCGATCTCGTCGGGCGTCAGCCAGTGCTCAGGCACCTCGAAGTCCTTGAAGCCCTCGGGCATGCAGTAAAAACAGCGCAGATCGCAGCGGTCCGTTACGGACAGCCGCAGGTAGTTGATGGATCGGCCAAACGGGTCGGTCAACTGCTGCATTTTTTCGTCAGCCCTTACCTGGCCCATGCCGACATCCGAGTGGCATGGGCTTCGTCAACGTGCGCGGCCGGCGTGGCGGCCCGCCGCGCGGGAAATGGGCCCGGCCGGGACCGAGGGGTCGGAATCGGCCTCAACCGGGACCTCCAATACAGGAGCAAGTTAAACATGCGTCATGTTCACTTGGACATAACGGTATCAGCCGCACTTAAAAATGCAAGCGCTATGTCGGGAAAAACCCAACGCATCCGCCGACACTGCTCCCAGCGGCGGCAGCGGGCGTCAGGACGCGGGGCCCACTTGCCAATGACCGCTCTTGCCACCCCGCTTTTCCAGCAGACGCGTCTGCTCGATCACCATGCCGCGATCGACCGCCTTGCACATGTCATACAGGGTCAGCGCGGCCACCGATGCCGCCGTCAGCGCCTCCATCTCCACGCCGGTCTGACCGGTCACCGCGCATTCGGCGGTGATGTGGATGGCGTTGCGGTCGAGATCGGGGGTAAGTTCGACCTTCACCTTGGTCAACATCAGCGGGTGGCACATCGGGATCAGATCACCGGTGCGCTTGGCCGCCATGATCCCGGCGATCCGCGCGGTGGCCAGCACGTCGCCCTTCTTGTGCCCACCGGAGAGGATCAGCTCCAGGGTCTCCGGTTGCATGACGATGCACGACTCGGCCACGGCGACTCGCTGGGTGTGCGCCTTGTCGCCGACATCGACCATGCGGGCTTCGCCCTTCTCGTCCAGGTGCGTGAGTGTGCGGCTCATAGGCCAATCTCCTTGAAGGCGGTGTATTCGACCGGATCGCCGGCGTCCAGACGCGCATCGGGCGGGATCAGCGCGAAGCCATCGGCCCAGGCAAGCGAACTGAGCAACCCGGAGTTCTGGTCCGGGTAGGGTTCGAGCATCAATCGACCCTCGACCTCGATGCGACGCACCCGAATGTATTCGGGTCGATCACCGCACTGACGTGCGGCGGCCAGTGGTAACCACTGTGTCGGCCAGGCACCGGGCTCAGTCTTGCCGGCCAGCCGGTCGATCGCCAGGCGCACGAATCGCAGGTAGGTAACGAAGGTGGAGACCGGATTGCCCGGCAGACCGAGAAACGGCGTGCCCAGAACCTCGCCGATCGCTAGCGGCTTGCCCGGCTTGAGAAAGACGCGCCAGTGATCGATGCGCCCCAGTGCCTCGACGCCGGCACGCACCAGGTCGGCCTCGCCCACCGATACGCCGCCGGAGGTGACGATCAGGTCGGCCTGCGCCGCCTGGCGCAATTGGGTATCGATCACCTCGCGATCATCCGGCAGGCAGGCACGCTGGACGATCTCCACCCCGGCGGCACGCAGCAGCGCCTCGAGCATCGGTCCGTTGGCGTCATAGATCCTGCCCGGCGCAAACGACTCACCGGGTGCCAGCAATTCATTGCCGGTAGTCAGCAACGCGACACGCACCCGCCGACGCACCGCGATCCTGGCCAAGCCGGTACTGGCAATCAGGCCCATCTGCGGCACGCTGATGCACGTGCCGCATTCGAGCAGCACCTGACCTTCGCGGGTATCTGCTCCGGCGGCACGAACGCCGGCACCGATCGCCAGATCCTCGAGCCAACGCGCTCGACCCACATCGATCTCAACCGATTCCTGCGCAATCACGGTGTTCGCACCCGCGGGCAACAGAGCGCCGGTGAAGATGCGCATCGCGGCACCGGGCTCGAGGGTTGCCGGCGGGTCGCCGGCGAACTGCTTGCCAACGACGGGCAACGACTCGCCAGCCACCAACGGCCCCGCCGCGGCGTAACCGTCAAACAGGCTTAACGGTGCAATCGGGACGTCGCGGGGGGCGACCAACGGTTCGGCCAGCACGCGACCAACCGACTCGAACACGGACACCCGCTCGGTCTCGCTGAGCGGCTCGATCCATTCGCTCAGCCGTTTGATGACGTCCTCCACGGATTCCACGCAGCTTTCTCCTCAATCGAATTCGGCAAACCATCGCCGGCGGGCGGCCTCATCGCTCTCGCGCGCATCCACCCAGCGGGTGTTGCCCTCGGGGTCGACTTCCTTTTTCCAGAACGGCGCGTGGGTCTTGAGGTAGTCCATGACGAAGGTACAGGCATCCAGGGCATCACCACGATGAGCACTGGCGACCGCGACCAGCACGATCTGTTCGGTGGGTCGGAGGTGGCCGACGCGGTGAACTATGCTCACGCCGGCCAAAGGCCAACGCGAAATCGCCTCATCGGCCACGCGCTCGAGTGCGCGCTCGGTCATGCCGGGATAGTGCTCGAGCACAAGATCGCTGACTTCCAAGTCATCGTTGATGTCGCGCACGGTGCCAAGAAAACTGGCCACCGCCCCGACATGGGCGCATTGCGAGCGCAATTCGCCGAGGAGGTCACCGATGTCGAAATCGGACTCTTGGACACGAATGGAACGGTACACGGTAGAGGTCGCTGCCCTGCTGGATATTTCCGGCAAACTATAACGACCCGGAACCCTTACGCCAAGGCGTGAAGTGCTGAACCGCGCGCGGGCGCGCTCCTTTTCACCCCCGACAACTGGCGAACTAATCAGGCTGATACCCCATTAAATGTTCGAACCCACATGCGGTTGTTAATTAGAACCCGCTGATGTAGATTGCTGCCGGTTGAATTTTTTGATCGGGCTGCCGTTAAGCGAACTCAGTTCGGATTGACCCGGCTCAAAGAGCCATGAACAATAGCGGATCATTGTCGACATCGGCGTGCCGCCGGCCTGTCCTCAAAAACACGCGTCTTTCGGTTGTCGGAGAACCGGGGGGCACGGAATGGATCGAACACTACGTTGATCCGACCAATTGCCTACGATGCAGGAGTGAGCAATGTCAGAAACCACACTTGATCAGACGCCGCAGAGCGATGCCCGCGAGGGCGTGGCTTCCAGCGACCGTCGCAAATTCCTCCGCAAGAGCGTCGCACTGGCGGCTTCCGGTGCTGCTGCTGCAGCCGCCGGCAATGCCTACGGTGACGTGAAACTGGAGACCGTCAACGAGCCGCTCGACATCAACCCGACCCGGAACATTCTGGGCCGTGGCGTCGTGTCCGTCCCGTACGGCATGCCGTCCAAGTTCGAGAAGGACGTCGTCCGTAGGAACGTCAGCTGGCTGACCGCCGATACCGTTGCGTCGATCAGCTTCACCCCGTGGCAGGACCTCAACGGCATCATCACGCCGAACGGTCTGCACTTCGAGCGTCACCACGCCGGTGCCGTCGACATCGACCCGGAGAACCACCAGCTGGTAATCCACGGCATGGTCGACAAGCCGATGATCTTCTCCCTGGACGACCTCAAGCGGATGCCGTCGCACACCGCAATCCACTTCCTCGAGTGTCCGGCCAACGGCGCGATGGAGTGGCGCGGCGTCCAGATGGACTCCATGCAGTTCACTCACGGCATGATGAGCTGTTCCGAGTGGACCGGTGTGAAGATCACCGACCTGATGGAATACGTTGGCGTCGATCCGAAGTCGACTTGGTTCTACGCGGAAGGTGCTGACGGTTCCGCCCTTCAGCGCTCCATCCCGATGGAAGGTGCCAAGGACCAGTTCGGCGAGCCGATCCCGGCCGATCAGTGTGATCTCTACAAAGACGCCATGATCGCCTACGCCCAGAACGGCGAAGCGCTGCGTCCGGAAAACGGCTACCCGATCCGCTTCCTGCTCCCGGGCTGCGAAGCGAACATGTCGATCAAG
>JAWLFB010000011.1:0-38209 GCA_041685825.1 Guyparkeria sp.
GCCCACCAGCATCACCACGCCCAGGGCGAGCAGGAACTTGATCTGGAAGGTATCGACCGCGAGGCGAATCGCATCGGCCTGGTTGGTGACCTTCTCGAGCGCCACGCCGGCAGGCAGCCCGGTGACGACGCGCTCCTCGAAGGCCGCCAGGCGCTCGCCGAGATTCAGGCCGTTGACGTTTTCCTCCATGATAACGCCCACCATCAGGGCTCGTTCGCCGTTGTTCTCCACCATGAAGGCGGGCGGATCGGCCAGTCGGCGTGAGACCTCGGCCACGTCCGCGACGCGCAGCACACGACCGTCGATGGCCAGCGGGGTGGCCGCGATGCGCTCGATCGTCTCGGGGCCATCAGCATCCAGCCCCGGCCCGACCCGCAGGTACAAACGCGCCCCGTCGGTCTCGATCAGCCCGCGGCCGGTCAGGCGGTTCTGGCCGTCGATGGCCGCGGCGACCGCCTCGACGCTCAGTCCCATCGACTGGATGCGGGCCGGATCGAGACGGATCTCGACCCGATCCTCCTGCTCGCCGAGCAGGTGGGCCTTGCCCACGCCTTCGACCCGCAACGCCTCGCGCCGCAGCGTCTCGGCGGCATCCACCAGCGTGCGCTGATCCACCCCGGGCGCGGTCAGTGCGTAAAGCGTGAAATACACATCCGAAAAATCGTCGTTGAAGAACGGTCCGGCCACCCCCGGCGGCAACTGTGGGCCGGCATCGGAGAGGTGCTTGCGCACCTGGTAGAAGACGTCATTTACCGCCTCGGGCGGCGTTGATTCCTCGAAGTTGATACGCAGGTACACCGACCCCGGCCTGGCAATGGTCTCAACGAAGTCGAAATACGGCACGTTGTCGAGCGCCCGCTCCAGCGGCTCGCCCACCTGTTCCTGCATCTCGCGAGCACTCGCACCCTCCCAGTGCGCCTCGGCGAGCATTATCTTGAGGGTGAAAGCAGGGTCCTCGGCACGCCCCAAAGAGACGAAGGCATATAGCCCGGCGAGGGCGACCAGCAGAATCAGGTAGAGGGTGATCGACCGCTCCCGGACGGCCAGCGCGGAGAGGTTGAAGCGGCTGACGACCGACTGGCTCAAGGCGAGGCCTCCTCGACCTCGTCCGCCGCCCCGACCGCCACCTCGTCGCCAAGCCGAGGCTCGACGGCCTGGCCGTCATACAGGCGATTGACACCGGCGATCACCACCAGCGCACCGGCCGGCAGATCGGACTCGATCACGGCATGACCTGCCTCGAGTTGCAGCACACGCACGGGCACCACCTCGACGTGCCCGTCGACGATACGGAACACCCGCGCCTCATCGTCACGGGCGAAGACGGCACCGATCGGCACGCGACGGTGAGACGTCTCACCCAGGAACGCCAACGTGGCGGTCTGGCCCAGCGACCAGGGCTGCCCGTCGGCAGCGGGCAATCGGTAACGGGCGGCAAACGTCCGGCTGATCGGGTCCGCCGCGCCGCTGACCGAATCGAGCGTGATCTCGAGCTCGGCGCCATCACTTTCCAGTTTCGCCATGCCCGTTTCGGGCAGGGCGGCGAGCCGCCGTTCGGGCACGTCCACTTCGACCAGGCGGCCGTCGTCGGCCGCCAGCCGCACCACCGGCTGGCCGGGGGCCACCACGTCACCGACATCGGCGACCAGCTCGATCACCACGCCCGCGTAGGGCGCTACCAGCGTGGCGTAATCGAGGGCATTGCGCGCTTCGGCCAGTCGCGCGCGGGCATTGGCCACACGGGCGCGGGCCGCCTCTTGGCGCGAGATCGCCTGGTCGAGAGCCTGCTGGCTGGCCACCTGCCGCTCACGCAACTCGCCGATGCGTGCAAACTCCTGCCCGGCCAGTCGCGCCTCGGACTCGACCTGGGCGAGTTCGGCCTCGATCGAGTCAACCCGTGCGGACAGATCGCGGGGATCGAGCCGGGCCAGGGGCTCACCGGCGGCGACGCGCTGCCCGCGGCGTACCGGGCGCTCGTCGATGCGTCCGGTGGCCTGAAAACCAACCGATGCCGTGGTCTCTGCGGTCACCTCGCCGACCATCGATGCCTGTTCCACCGCGCCGGTCGCCGCCGGAGCGACCAGCACTACCGGAGAGTCGTCTCCGGCCGCGCCGCCCGCGGCCCGCGCCCGCTCGATGGACAGGCCCTGCGTGGCAACAAGGCCACCAACAAGGGCGAGCGACGGCAGAAAAAAACGCGGGCGCTTTGCCATACTCACCGGCCATTCCTCCCTGCAACCATTAGCCAACCGTCCATGTCCACATCAACCACTCTTGTCTGGTTCCGCCAGGATCTGCGCCTCGCCGACAATCCGGCGCTCGACGCCGCGCTGACATCGAAGCACATCATACCCGTCTACATCCTACCCCCGGAGGGTTCGGACGAGAGCCGCGACGGCTTTCTCCGAGGAGGGGCCAGCCGCTGGTGGCTGCATCACAGCCTGACGACTCTCGATCGCGACCTGCGGGCACGGGGGAGCCGACTGACCATCCATCGCGGCAAGCCGGACGAGGTGCTGGCCCGGCTGGCCGCCGAGACCGGCGCGGCCGCCGTGCACTGGAACCGGCGACTGGAACCTGCCGGTATCGCCACCGACCGGGCGGTCAAGCAGTCACTGCGCGAGCAGGGGCTGACCGCACAATCGTTCGCCGGCAACTACCTGCACGAGCCGTGGAACGTGCTCAACAAGCAGGGTTCGCCCTACAAGGTGTTCACGCCGTACTGGAAGGCACTGCTCGCCGAGGGTATCGACCTGCCGGTCCTGCCCGAGCCGGAGAAACTGCCCGGGGTGGACGAAGCCATCGAGGGCGAGACGATCAACTCACTCGGCCTCCTGCCGCAACTTGACTGGGCCGAGGGCTTTGCCGACTGGTGGACGCCGGGCGAGGCGGGTGCCTGGGACCGTTTCGAGTCGTTCGTCGACGACATCTCGCACTACCACGAGACCCGCAACCGGCTCGATCTGGACGGCACCTCGCGGCTCTCTCCGCACCTGCACTTCGGCGAGATCTCCCCGCGCCAAATCGTCGCCCGGGTACGCAGCGAATACCCGGACGCCCTCGACAAAAAGGGACCGGAGCATTTCCTGCGCGAGGTCGGCTGGCGCGAGTTCGGCGCCAACCTGCTCTACCACTTCCCGCAGACCGAAACCGACAACCTAGACGCCCGCTTCGACCGCCTTCCCTGGCGCAACGATCCCGATCACATCGCCGCCTGGCAACATGGTCAGACCGGCATCCCGGTGGTCGACGCGGCCATGCGGGCCCTATGGGCGACCGGTTGGATGCACAATCGCGCTCGGATGATCGTCGCCTCCTTCCTGACCAAGAACTGCCTGGTCGACTGGCGCCTCGGCGCGGACTGGTTCATGGACACGCTGGTCGATGCCGACCTGCCCAGCAACACCGCCGGCTGGCAGTGGGTGGCGGGTACCGGTGCGGACGCCGCGCCCTATTTCCGAATCTTCAACCCGGTGCTGCAAGGCGAGAAGTTCGATCCCGACGGCACCTTCATCCGGCGCTGGGTGCCGGAACTCGCCGACCTGCCCGACAAGGCGCTGTTCGCCCCTTGGGAAGCGAAACCGGAAAACCTGCACCAGGCCGGCGTGACACTCGGCAAGACCTACCCCCGGCCAATCATCGATCTCAAGACTTCCCGCGAGGTGGCCCTCGGAGCGTTCCAGCAAATCAAGGAATACCAACGCTAAGCCGCAGCAGAAGGACTTTTCTCGGACGTACAATGCCGGATCCCGTTTCTACTATTGCGAACCTGCCCAATGCCGATATATAGTTCAAAACATATCGGGGCTTTCACCGGCTCCCTCGGCCTGAAACTTGGCGAAGGCGAGGTCTCCGACCGGCGGCTACGGCTGTTGGCCGCGCTCGACCGGACCGGCTCGATCAGCGGCGCGGCGCGCGCCATCGGCATGACCTACAAGGCGGCATGGGACGCGATCGACGCGATCAACAACCTCGCCGACCGGCCGCTGGTCATCACCCGGCACGGCGGGTCGAAGGGTGGCGGGGCTTCGCTGACCGAGGAAGGCAGGCGCCTACTGGCCGCCTGGGGGCGCCTCAACGGGATACAGCAGGAACTGCTGGCACTATTCGAGCGCAACGAACTGACCGACGACCTGGACCTGTTGCGGAGAATCGAGATGAAAACGAGCGCAAGGAACGCCCTGGCCGGTCAGGTCAAGCGCATTACCCACGGCCCGGTGAGCAGCGAGGTGGTCGTGGCGCTAACCGGTGGTGACGAGCTGGTCGCCGTGATCACGCGCCGCAGCGCCGAGGACATGGGACTGACCGAGGGCAGCGCCGTGCACGCGTTGATCAAGGCGAGCTTCGTGATCCTCGCTGACGCCGCCAGCCGAACCTCAGCGCGCAATCACCTCTGCGGCGAAGTCGCCCGCATCGAGGCCGGCGCGGTCAACAGCGAGGTGGTCGTCGCCCTGCCCGGCGGGGCACGCCTGACGGCGGTGATTACCAGCAACAGCATCGGGACGCTGGGACTGCGTGAGGGCGGCAAAACCTGCGCGCAGATCAAGGCGAGCCACGTCATCCTGGGCGTGGACGATTGAAAGACAACGGCACCGAAGATCGGCGGGTCCGCCATTGGCGAGGCTCGCCTTTTTTCGGCACCTCAAGATATACCCAACAACCTATCGAGAGCGCGCTCAAGGAGACAACCATGCTCAAAAAGACCCGGAAGACCACTCTGGCCGCCGCGCTGCTGGCCGGCGGACTGTTGACCACCGTGAGCGCCCAGGCAGCGACCATCACCGTGGCCGTCGCCGCCAACTTCACAAAGGCGGCCGAGGAAATCGGCGCGGCCTGGGAGGAAACGTCCGGCCATGATGTCCGCTTCTCATTCGGCCCATCGGGCAAACTGCTTGCCCAGATTCAGAACGGCGCGCCTTTCGACGCGTATTTCTCTGCAGACACTGGCCGCCCGGAGATCCTGGTGAAGTCAGGCGATGCACGTGACTCTTTCGTCTACGCGCAGGGGAAGTTGGCTCTTTACAGCATGAACTTGCCCGTGGACGAGCAGGCCGAGGAGATCCTTGCCACTGGCGAGTTCCGTCATATGGCCTCGGCCAACCCCAAGGCCGCGCCTTACGGTTTGGCAGCCCAGCAGGTACTGGAAAAACGCGACCTCTATCAGCGCTACCGCGAGGATGGCAAGATCGCGACCGGCGAGAGCATCACGCAAACCTTCCAGTTCGTCACCACCGGCAACGCCCAGTTGGGTTTCGTCGCCCTGTCACAACTGCGGGACCCTGAAAGCCCCGTCAAAGACAAAGGCCACGTTTGGATGCCGCCGGTTGAAGACTACGACCCCATCGAGCAGGGTGCGGCGGCCCTGACCCGCAGCGAACACCCCGAGGTAGTCGATGACTTCCTGGCCTTCGTCCACAGTGACCAAGGCGCAGCGATCATCAAGAAATACGGCTACAACGCACCCTGACCTTACCGGATCTTTCCAAGAGCCCGAGGCGACGGCCCGAGCGACAAGGGTATCGCGCATGCTCCAAGAGGAACTGGGGGCGAGAGACTCTTTGACCAGAAACCGGAACAAAGACCATGACACTGTTCGGCATACCGCTCGACACTCACCCCATCTGGCTGACCCTGCAGGTGGCGGCGGCGACCACCATTATTCTGCTGATTATCGGCGTGCCGATCGCGTGGGGGCTTTCCCGCATGCGCTCGCGCTGGCGAGTGGTCTTCGAGGCGCTGGTTTCTCTGCCACTAGTGCTGCCACCCACGGTTCTCGGCTTCTATCTAATCATCGCCATGAACCCCAACGGGGCGTTGACCGAATTTCTGGGACTGTTCGGCTTCGACGGCCAACTAACCTTCAATTTTGCCGGCTTGGTGATCGGTTCAGTGCTGTTCTCCCTGCCATTCATGGTCCAGCCGATGATGTCGGCCTTTCAGGGGCTCTCCGAGGAGGTGTTGGACGCCACCCGGCTGATGCGGGCCCGCTTTCTCGACCGGTTCTTCACCGTGATCCTGCCGCTTTCACGCCAGGGGCTGCTGGTCGGTTCGGTGCTCACCTTCGCCCACACGGTGGGCGAGTTCGGCGTGGTGCTGATGGTCGGCGGCAATATCGAGGGACAGACCCGAATGGTCTCGATCGCGATCTTCGATCACGTCGAGTCGTTCGAATACGCCCAGGCCCACCTTCTCTCCGCGGTAATGGTGATCTTTTCCTTCGCGGTACTGATGGGCGTGTACCTGATCAACCGCCGCTTTTCGGCACGACTGGGGTAGGACCATGTTCGAAGGCAACCTGACACTGACCGTCGGCGAATTCCGCATGGCCTCCGGCGACTTCCGCTTCGACTCGAGCGGCGTGACCGCCCTGTTCGGTCGCTCGGGCTCGGGCAAGAGCACCCTGCTGCGGGCCATGGCCGGCCTGGACCGGCACACCCGCGGCAACCTGCGCTTCCATGACGAGGTCTGGCAGGATGGTCGACGGGGCCTGCCCCTCGAGCAGCGCGACATCGGCATGGTCTTCCAGCACGCCGCGCTGCTCGCCCACCGCACGGTGCGCGGCAACCTCGACTTTGCCGCCGAGCGCGCCCCAAAGGACCGCGGCGCGGCGATCGACCGCGACCAGATCATCGAGCGCACCGGCATCGGTCCGCTGCTCGACCGGGCGGTGGGCAACCTGTCCGGCGGCGAACGCCAGCGGATCGCCATCGCCCGCGCGCTGATCGGCAAACCACGCGTACTGATGATGGATGAGCCGCTGGCCGCACTCGACTGGCGCGCAAAGGCCGAACTGCTCGACCTGTTCGAGACGGTGATCCGCGATTTCGGCATCCCCACGGTGATGATTACCCATGCCCCGGCAGAGGTCGAACGGCTCGCCGACAGGGTGGTGTTCATGGCCGACGGCGCGGTCGAGCGGGTCGAGACACTCCAAGAGGCGCTCGGCCGGGTCGACTCGCCGTTGTTCACCGAGGAAGGTCCGGTCGCCTCGCTCGACGGACACGTGGAACAGGTCGACAGCGATCCCCACCGGCTGCGCTTCATCACCAAGCCACAAACGGATACCGGCCAGCCGGTGACCTTCCAACTGGGCGCGGATGACTCGACGATCGAGCGCGGCCCGCGCCGCCTGCGTGTGCGCGCCGACGACGTAGCACTGGCCCGGGAGCGAATCGAAAACATCTCGATGCAGAACCAGTTACCGGTACACATCGAACGGATCGAGCCCACCACCCCTGGGCGTCAGGCCGTGTTCCTCACCCTCCCCGACGGCCAGCGACTGGTCAGCGAAGTCACCGACCGGGCCGTGGCCGATATGGGACTGGATGCCGGACAAGCCGTGACCGCGTTGGTTAAGAGTGCGGCGCTGCTGAGATAGCCACTGCACCCAACCGAGTCCGAAGAAGGTTTCAGCGCGCGGTTCGGGTTGCCATCAACAGAACGAGGGGGCGTCCGCTCGGCGTTCCGACTCGCGGGCGCCGGGGCCGAAGGGCCCGAGCGCGGGGAGCCACTCTTCTCGCCCGGGCACCGCGACACAGTGGGTCACGTCTTGCTGAAAAAGTCGTGCGAGACCGTCCAACCACCGGTTTATTCCGACCAGCCGTGGTTCGCGGGGCGGAACGCCGAGTTCCCCTTCGATTTGGCTCAACCATGACCCTGCAACCACACATACCTTGAAGCCGGGACGCGAGAGGAAAAGGGTAGATGAACCATAAATCACGCAAACGCGCGGCCGGGGGCCTTGTCGCAGGCGGCGCTATCGGCGCACTGGGCGGGCTGATCGGCCTGGGCGGGGCGGAGTTCCGCCTACCGGTGCTCAAGGGGATCTTCCATCTTGAGACCCTCGAGGCAGTGATCTTCAACAAGGCCATGAGCCTGATCGTGGTCACGGTCGCGCTGGCCGCGCGCAGCGTCACCATCCTGCCGTCCGAACTGCTCGCCTACTGGCCGATCGCGCTCAACCTGCTCGCCGGCAGCCTGATCGGTGCCTGGCTTTCGGCCGGCTCGGCCATCCGCATGGACGCGGAGACGCTGGACTTCGTGGTCTTCACCCTGCTGGTCGGCCTGGCGGCACTCATGATCATCCAGCATCTGGCGCATCCCGGCCCAACCGCCGAACCGATGCTGGCAGATGGCGCCGTGCAATGGATCGCCGGTCTTCTCGCTGGTCTGGGCATCGGTGCGATCGCCGCGTTTCTCGGCGTGGCCGGCGGGGAATTGTTGATTCCCACCATCACCCTGCTCTACGGCGTGGACATCCGCTTGGCGGGCTCGCTGTCGCTGGCGATCTCCCTGCCGACAATGCTCGTCGGCATGCTGCGCTACGCCCAGGCGGATCAGTTCGCCGTCCTTCGGCGGGAAAGCGGCCTGTTCACCGGCATGGGCGTCGGTTCGATGGTAGGCGCCGTCGCCGGGGGGCTAGCCATCGGCCTGGTCGCACCCAACTGGCTCATTCTTCTGCTCGCGGGGATTCTGATCCTCTCGGCCTGGAAGGCCTTCGCTGACGCCCGCCAGCACTGACCGCGTTCAATCACGGCGGTTGGCGGCCAGCCACTCTTCGACGCGCTCACGGATACGATCGCGAATTCCCCGCAGCGCCTCGAGCCGTTCCGCCTCGCCTCCACCCAGCGTCGCCGGGTCCGGGTAGGGCCAGTGTAGCGTTTGCCGAACGCCGGGAAACAAGGGGCAGTCCTGCTCGGTACCGCGCTCGCAGACGTAGATCACCTGCTCGTAGAGCCTTCCTTCGCGGAAGAAGTCGACGATGTTGTCCGACTCGGCACCCGACAGGTCATATCCGATCTCCTTCATCACCTGGATCACCTCCGGATTGACGGGATGCGGGTCGACACCCGCGCTTTCCGCCACGATTTCCGGGCCTCCCAGTTCATTGAGAAACGCCTCGGCTATCTGGCTTCGGCCGCTGTTGTGAATGCATACGAACAGAACTCGACGTGACTGGCTCATGCCTCTCTCCCCGGGGTTGACCATGGACGCCCACTGATGCATCTTAACATATATTCGGTTACACGAATGTTACGCACGTTTCTGGCGCGGAATGCAGCCCGGGCCGGCCATACGCGGCGATGTCTTCAGCAGGCGTCCCGCTCACTTCTCGACCATAAGCGAGGCCTCATGTTTAACTGGCTGGCCGACAACCTGGTCTACGTCGCCCTGGGAATGACCGAGGGCGAGCGCTTCGCCGACGCGCTGCATTTCTTCGTCATGGACACGACGAAGATCTTCTTCCTGCTAGTGGTCGTCATCTACGCCATGGGCCTGCTGCGGGCCCTGATGAGCCCGGAACGGGTACGTGCCTACGTCCGTGGCAAGCCGCCCTGGCTGGCCCGGACGCTTGCGATCACGCTGGGGGCGGTCACGCCGTTCTGCTCCTGCTCGTCGGTGCCGCTGTTCATCGGCTTCGTCGAGGCGGGCATCCCGCTGGGCGTGACCTTTTCGTTTCTGATCGCCAGCCCGATGATCAACGAGATCGCCGTGGTGCTCTTGATCGGCATCCTCGGCTGGGAACTGGCGCTGCTGTACGTCGCCGCCGGGGTGGTGGTCGCTTGGATCGGCGGCATGGCCATGGAATGGTTCCGCGCCGAGCGCTGGGTGGAAGACTACGTCTGGAAGATCCAGATGGGCGAGGCCCAGCCGCCGGTACCCGACAACAGCTGGCAGGGGCGGCACCGATTCGCCGTCGCCGAGGTCAAGGAGATCGTGCGGCGGATCTGGAGGTGGGTGGTGATCGGCATCGCCTTGGGCGCGGCCTTCCATGGCTTCGTACCGGGCGAATGGGTGACCGATCATCTCGGGGCACAGGGCAACTGGCTGGCGGTGCCAGGTGCCGTACTGCTAGGCATCCCGTTGTACGCCAACGCTACCGGCATCATCCCGGTCGCCGAGGCGATGTTGGGCAAGGGCGCGGCCGTGGGCACCACGCTGGCTTTCATGATGAGTGTCGCCGCCCTGTCCCTGCCCGAGATCCTAATCCTGCGCAAGGTGATCCGCTGGCCGGCGCTGGCCCTGTTCGCCGCCGTGCTGGCCGTCGCCTTCACCCTAGTCGGCTGGACCTTCAACCTGATTACCTGAGGAATGAATGATGAGCGAAGAGAAAGGGCTCAACCCCGCCATCCTGGACATCGCCTCCCTGAGTGCGGCCATCGCCTCACGCTGTCCGTCAAAGACGGCAGAAATAGTCGAACGGCTGAGTAAACGGGGCATCCCGGACCATCAGATCCACGAGATCGTGACCACTGCCCGGGCAGTCGCCACCGAATCTTGGGAGCGGGCATCGGGCATGATCGACGCGGTGCTCGATGGCGATTCGCTCGAGAGCTGCCTGTCGCGGGCATCGACCGACTCCGACAGTTGCTGCGACAAGGCCGACGCGAGTTGCTGTGGCAATGCCGAAAACAAGACATCCTGTTGTTGACGGAGCGAGAAAATGAAGACCATCCAGATACTGGGCAGTGGCTGTGCCAACTGCCAGCGCACCTACGACCTTGTGGCCCGCACGGCCCAGGAACAGGGAGCGGAAATCGATATCCAGAAGGTGGAGGACATCGCCGAGATCCTCGCCATGGGCGTGATGTCCACCCCGGGCGTGGTTGTGGACGGCGCCGTCGTGCATAGCGGCTCCATCCCGTCGCGATCCCAGGTGGCGAGCTGGCTCGAGGGCTGACCGCCGCATGGCGAGCGGTACGTCTTGGCGTGGTCTTAGCGGATCGCGCCGAGATACCCGATCAGGCGGACACCGAGCCCTTGTGTGGCCACGATGCCTTGGCGCCGCTATCGTCACTGACCCGACCATCGCGGCACAGCTGCCCCATCCGCATCAATTGCCGATCAAGCTGCGGCCCCCAGCCGTAGTGGCGCACCGCCCGTCGGCGCGCGGTGGCACCGGCCGCCAGCCAGTCGCGCTCGAACAGGCGCGTAACGCCTCGGGCCAGCGCGGCGGCCCGAGCCTTCGGGACCAACTCGCCCACCGCCTCGTCGACCAGTTCCGGCGTGGCCCCGGCATCCACACCCACCACCGGCAGGCCGCAGGCCATCGCCTCGAGGATCACCAGCCCAAAGGTCTCGGCATCGCCGGCATGCAGCAACGCATCCGCCGAGGCGAGGTAGGCGGCGAGCGTGTGCTCGTCGGCGACGTAATCGACCACGCGCAGGCGGGAATGACCGCCGACCGGCATCCCGGCACCGATCAGCAATAGGTAGTGGCGATCGTCGAGCTCATCGAGCGCCGCGACCAGTTGGTCGACGTGCTTCTCACGCGTGTTGCGCCCGGCGAAAACCAGCAAACGGCCATCACGTGGAATTCCAAGCGCATCGCGCAGCCCCGTCTGGACCGCCGAGGGGCGAAAGACCGAGGTATCCACGCCAAGCCGCTGCACGCTGACATGGCGCACCCCCAGGTCGGCCAGCTGGCTGGCCATGACGTCACTCGGGGCGAACATCCAGTCGAATCGGCGATACAACCGGCCCAGATAGCGCCCCGTCAGCGGCCGAACCCAGTCGCCGCAGCGCAGGGCGAGCAGCCGCGAGAGATCCGAGTGAAAGAACCCGACCGCGGGCACGCTCAGGCGTCGTGCCGCCGCCTGGGCGGCGTGGGCCGTAACGTAGGGATCGCCGGCCTCGATCGCATCGGGCGCCAACTCGATCAATGCCTCGCGCCAGGGGCCGGGTCGCAGGGGAAAGCGGTAACCATCACCAGCGGGCAAGCGCCAGGCCGGCAACTGGCGCAGCCACTGATTGGCATCGGCCGACCACGCCGGATGCGGCCCCGGCACTAGCAAGCTGTGCTGGCAGTCCGCGCAACCGGCGATATGGGCGCGCTTGGCCTCGAGGTAACGCCGCACGCCGCCCGAAGCCGGCCCCCAGAACATGGTGACGTCGGCCAGGTGCAATGCCGGGGAAGCAGGTGTCTTTTCCATTGACACCAATCTACCCCGAGTCCATGACGGTTTGTTGTCAGTCGTGCCCGTCCTCCGCTCCTGGCCACTCGACCGGCAACACCCGTTCCGGGTACTGGCCGGCCAGGTGGGCGAGATTGCGGCAATCGGGGCGGTGGAGCTTGTAGCCCTGCGAGCGACTGAGGAACGCCATCACCCGTTCACCCGGTTGCGGGTCGCAACATTTGGCCCGGGTGACCTTGAGCCCGTCAATCGACTGGTTCTCGATAACGAGACTGCGCCCGCCCGGAGGCTCGGGCAACGGCTCGCCCACAGTTGGCTCCTCGCGCGGCGGGCGTGCGGAGCGGTCGGCCGTCGCACCCAACTGGCCGCGGGCGGCGGCCTGAAGTGTTTCCGGGGCGATGCGTTGATGCCCCACGGCCAGGAATAGCTGGTCTTCGCTGTTCACGCCCAGTGCCTCGAGCAACTGTCGGCGTGCTGGGGCGTCCATGGAAAAGCGCCGATAGAGCCGCTCGCAGACCAGGCGCCCCCGCTCGCGGGCATCCTCGCGGTCGAACTGCGCGAACCAGTTGCGCACCTTGGCCCGCGAACTGGCCGAGCGCAGAAAGCCGCTCTTAGCATGCGCCCACTCACGACTGGGTGCCGGCTCCTTGTTCGTCAGCACCTCGACCGTGTCGCCATTGGCCACCTCGGTCTTCAGCGGCGTAATCTGGCCGTTGATCTTCGCCCCACGGCAACGGTGCCCCAGATGGGTATGAATGCGATAGGCGAAATCGAGCACCGTCGCCCCCGCCGGCAGCTCGACCAGCTCGCCATTGGGGGTGAAGGCATATACCATCGGCGCGGTCAGCGGCCGAATCTCGCCACGCGACAGGCCACGCCGCAGCGATTCGACCTGCATGTCGAAGGGGTTGGTCGACCCACCGCCGGCCTTGTAGCGCCAGTGAGCGGCGACGCCGTACTCGGCGAATGCGTGCATGCGCTCGGTACGGATCTGGATCTCGACCACCTTGTCCTCGTCGGCGTGGACCGCGGTGTGCAGCGATTGGTAGCCGTTGGGCTTGGGTCGAGCGATGTAGTCGTCGTACTCGCTGGGAATCGGGCGGAACAACTCGTGGACCACCGACAGCGCGGCATAGCAGTCGGTGACTGAGTCGACCTGCACTCGCAGGGCGCGAACGTCGAACAGCCCTTCGAAGGAGACCTGTTTGCGGCGCATCTTCCCCCAGATGCTGTAAAGGTGCTTGGGTCGGCCATAGACCTCGGCCCGGATACCCGTCTGGATCAGGGCATGGCTCAGCTTCTGCTCGATGTGAGCCAGGTAGGACTCACGGCTGATGCGACGCTCGTCGAGCAGCCGGGCGATCTCGACGTAGGTGTTCGGTTCGAGATGGCGGAAAGCCAGGTCCTCGAGCTCCCACTTGATCTGGCCCAGGCCGAGCCGATGGGCGATCGGCGCATGCACGGCCAACGTCATGCCGGCAAACCGCCGGCGCATCGCCTCGTCGGGCTCGTCACCGAGCGCGCGCATGCCCTCCAGCCGATAGGCCAGATCGATCAGCACCGCCCGGGCATCCCGCGCACCGGCCAACAGCAGGCGACGCCAGTACTCGCGCTGCCCTTCCGCCCGCGGGCCGGGGTAACGCACCTCCCAGCCCCTTAAACGCTCGATTGCGTCGATCAGCCGTTGCACGTCCCGCTTGCCGTTCTGGTCCAGCATCGTTGGCGCCGGCAAGGAGATCCCGGGCTCGTTCTGGGCCGGGGCCGCCAGCAAGGCGGCAACCAAGGTGGGCAGGTCGGCCTGAATGTCCGCCAGCGCTACGGCGACACGCGGACCGATCGCCGATGCCGAGTCCCGCGCAAGCGACAGACACAGCCGCTCGACGGCCAGGGCCACGTCGGGCGTGACCTGGCCGCCCATGCCGTCGAGCACCTGTTGCAGGCGCTGGCAGAGATGATCGGAATTGATGTCGAGCGGATGCTGCATGTTGGGCAGAGAGGTTCCGGGTCATAAAAGGCCTGGCATGGCCACGGCGGCATCACATGCCAGTTGGGTTGCCGTCGGGGGCATGGCACTATCAGGTTTGTGCGCGCGGCGCAGCCGTCAATCGGATGGCCGACGCCACGTCCAGATTACCACCCGGCCCACCGGCCGGTCAGGCACAGGGAGACAGGCATGACCAAGCGGCCCGACCTTCACGGGGAACACCACCGTCTCAACCGCTACCGTAGCGTCCGGGCGGCCGTGCTAGGCGCAATCGCCGGGCTGGTTGCCCTTTCCAGCCTCATCGCCGGTCTGCTGGCCACCGGTCTGCCGCCCGGCCAGGTGCTGCATGCCGCGGTGATTGCCCTGGTCGCCGGCGCGTTGGCCCTGGCCGCCGGGCAACACGTCGCCCTGCGCCTGCGTCAGGACACGGAAAAGGCCGACCTGGACATGGAGGCGCGCGAGTTGGAAATCAACTTCGAGCACGAGTTGGGCGAATTGCGCGACATCTACGTCGAACGCGGCGTCGACCCCGAGACGGCGGATCGGGTCGCCCGGCAGATGATGGCCCACGACGCGCTCGGCGCCCATGCCCGAGAGGAAATGGGCCTGCATCGCCTCACCGAAACGCGCCCCCTCCTTGCCGCCATCCCGCTGGCGGTGTCGTTTGCTGCCGGTGCGGCCCTGCCCCTGCTGGTGGCGCTGACCGCACCCACCGAGCGCATGATGATGCTCACCGTTCCGCTCACCCTGCTGGTACTGGGCGTGCTCGGCGCGTTGAGCTCGCGTACGGGCGGGGCCTCGGTGATGCTCGGTGGTTTCCGCACCGCCTTCTGGGGGGCGGCCACCATGGGTGTCACCGCGCTGGTTGGCCAACTACTCTCCGATCTTTCCTGAGCCGACGCGGGTGACAAACGAGCCAATGGCACGTGGGCCGCGCGTGGTCCTACTGCACGGGCTATGGATGGGGCGCTGGGCCATGTGGCCACTTTCCCGTCGCCTCGAACGCGCCGGCTTCGACCCGGTCCGCTTCGACTACCCTACGCGCTCGACGCCGGCCGAAAACGCCGAGCGGCTCGCCCATTGGCTGGCAGACCAGACCGACCCACCCCGGCACTTCGTCGCCCACAGTCTTGGCGGCCTAGTGCTGGCCCACCTGTTCGCTCGACACCCGGCGGCTCGGTCGCCGGCAACACGCATCGTGCTGCTGGGCTCCCCGCTGGCCGGCAGCAGGGTGGCTTGCCGACTGGGCAGTTCGACGCTGGGCCGCTGGTTGCTCGGCGGCAGCCTCGAATCGGGGCTCTCAGGGAACGTTCCGGCGTGGACAGCCCCCGACACGCTGATGCTGGCCGGCACGCGACCGGTCGGGCCAGGCCGCCTCTTGCCCGGTGCACTGGACTCGCCCAACGACGGCACCGTCGCCGTCAACGAGACCTCGGTGCCGGAAATGGCGGCCCACGACCGCGTGCCGGTCAATCACTTTGCCCTGCTCTGGTCGCAGCGCGTCGCGGACGCGGTGATCGACCACCTCTCTGCAGGCGATAAATAACCTGGCGGGGCACGCCTGGTCCGGCCTGTCGCCACAGCCAAAAAGGCCGACCCTCGCAGGTCGGCCTTGCTGCCTTTCGATGAACGGCAATGCCCGTCGGCCCGATCAGGCCGACGGGACCGCAGTCCTTACTCGCCCGTGTCCGGGGTGTGGTAGGCGAGGATGTAGTTGGGCTCGCCCATGCGCTCGATCAGCTCGAGTTGGCGCTTGAGCCAGTCGGCGTGGCCTTCCTCGTCCATCAGGATCGCCTCGAAGATATGGACCGTGCCAACGTCGCCCTCGTCGCGGGCCTCGATGGCCGCCTTGCCGTAGAACTGGATCGATGACAGTTCTTCCTTCAGGTCCGCCTTGAACATGTCACCCAGCGAGTTCGATCGCTTGGCGGACTTGGCTTCGGTCACCACCGGGTCACCGTCCAGGAACAGGATACGATCGATGAACTGGCTGGCATGGCCCAGCTCTTCCTGCACCTCGCCATGCATCTTCGTCGAAAGCCGATCCAGGCCCCAGTCCTCAAGCACATGAGCGTGCAGCATGTATTGATGCACCGCCGTGAGTTCCATTGACAATGCCTGCTGCAAGTTGTCGAGCGTCTTTTGGCCTTTCTTTGCCTTGGCTGCACACATGAGTGGTAGCCCTCCATGATTTGGATTAAAACCATCTCCGGCAGTCATTGGCACCGGACTTGTTTCGAAGTTTAGACGTCTCCGGGGATTTTGCCAGCCGAAAGGGCAGCGAATCGCGCCCGCGGGTCCTGCCCGTAGAAGCGCGAAAGGTGGGCGTAGATCGCGGCATCGAAGTGCCACAGCGCCTCGGGCAGGCGGAAGAAATACTCGGAGAGCACGGCAAAGAATTCGGCCGGGTTGGTCGCCGCGTATGGGTCGATCGCGGGCTCGTGCCCGGCGTCGATCTCCCGGTTGAGCCGGTCGAAGGCCGCCTGGAAGTCATGCGTCCAGCGGGCGCGGTCATGGTCCTTGCCCAGTGGTGGGAAGCCGTTTTCCGCGCCATTGGCGCCGTCGATGAAGTGTGCGACCTCGTGGATCACCACGCTGGTGGCGTAATCTGGATCGAGTCCGGCCTCTATATCCGCCCAAGAAAGCACCAGCGTGCCATGCGACCAGGCCTCGCCGGCGCGCAGATCGCGCACGTGGTGCACCACCCCGTCCTCATCGACCTCCTCGTGATCGACCTCGAAGGCATCCGCGTAGACCACGACCGAGCGAATCCCCGCCAGCCAGTCCATCCCGAGCGAGAGAGCCGGCAGGTTCGCCAGCGCCGCGATCCGCAACTGCATGTCATCGGTGAGCTCGATCGCACCGCCGGCGTAGAACGGCCGTTCGGCCAAAAACCGACCGGCCAGCGGCCGCAGGCGCTCGCACTCCTCGACCGACAGCACGGCAAGCTCCGGCTGCCCCCGGCAGACGCGTTTCCAGGCCGGGGCGGGTATCTCGATCGCTTGATGGGAGTGTCGACCGAAGAGGCCAAGAAGCCAACACCAGACCGTCAACCCGGGGCCTCGGCTGAATCCGCCGCCAGCATCATATGCTCACGGGTCTCTGGCAGGTAGTGCACCATCCCCTCGAGCACCCCGGCAGCGTAATTGCCGTTCATGCCGAACAACCCGCCGTGAGCGAGGTAGAGAGTGTCCTCCAGCGCGCCGGCACTCACCAGCTCGCGGGCACGCGCCTTGACCGCCGGTTCGGCATTGGCGACCAGCGTCCCGTTGATGTTGCTGCCCAACGCGTGGAGGTCGTTGCCCGAGTCGCCAGCGAACATCGCCCGGCCTTCGTCGAAGGCCAGGTACTGGATTAGAAACTCGATCGCGTGCAGCTTGCTCGCGCTAGTGGGCAACACGTCGAGCAGCAGGACGTCGGCCGCCTCGTCGAGCGACCAGACCAGCCGCGCATCGACACCGTTTCGCCATAGCCGACCGTGCAGTTCGGCATCGAGCACCTCCTGGTTCGCCTGCCGATCCACGTAGTAGCTCGCCTTGAACGAGCCCTGCTTCGCGACTTCCTGCGGGCGCAACACCGTGATGTCGGAAAAGATTTCGGTCACATCGTCGTGGGTCAAGCCGTTCCAGTCCGGGGCGATCCGGTCGGTCCACGCCGGCCAGTGGATCCAGTCACCGTCCCCGTGTCCCGCCTGCGAACGCGGCGCATAGATGGTGGTACCGACGTCACCGATGATGTAGTCCGGCTGCGGCAGCGACCACTCGTCGATGCCCTCGAGCACCAGGTGGAGATCCCGCCCCGATACGAACACCAACTGGACTGCCGGGTGGGCGCAGAAGCGGGCCAGGCGCGGCCTGGCCTCGGCCGACTCCTCGGCCCGGCCGTTGGGGATCAGCGTGCGATCGAGATCACAGCAAAGCAAGATAGGCGCCAGCTCGTTCATGATGCTGTCCCGACATCGTCCCCTCGCGCCTCGGGCAGGGCACAGGCACCGAAGAAGTCGTAGTGATGGATGGCCTCGAGCACACCCGTGGGCCCGTGTCCACGGGTGAAGACCACTCGTTCGAGGTCCGCCAGGCCCGGCAGTTCACGCACACCGTCGGGCGTGACCACCGCGCCGAGCGGGTTGCCTCGCAGCATGTCCTCGTCAGTGGCCACGCCGCCGGCCACCAGCAGGTGGTCCAGTGCAATGCCCCACTGCGTGGCGAAGTAGCGCAGCGCGAACCCCTTGGAGGCACGCACCGGCATGGCCAGCAGTTCGTTGCGCGACAGACGCACCAGGTTTGCGTGGATGTCGAGTTGATGCAACTCGTTCTCCAGCACATCGAAGCCCGGGAAGGCATCGATTTCCGCGATGAAGGCATGCACGGCATGCACCCCCTGCACCGCCCGGGAACGAAGCTCCACGCCGGGTGTCCGGGCCAGCAAGTTGTATACACGATCCGGTTGCCAGGCATAGCCGATATGCCGACTCCAGCCTTCGTCGCGCGACAGGCGTGGACCGTAGTGGATCTGCGTACCGCCCCGCGTGATCAGAACGTCGGGTGTGGGCACGCCCAGCTCCTTGAGCGCGCTGAGCACCTCGCGGCGCGGTCGATCCGAGACCACCGCGAAGCCGGCCTGCCGGCGATGGGCACGCAATGTCTCGACCAGCCGGCGGCGCGTGCCGGCATCGGTGGAATCGCCCAGCGCCGCCAGTTCCACGACCAGCGCCCGGTCGACTTGGGTGAGCACATGATCCGGCAGGCTGGGGCGCACCGCGCGGCGCTCACCCTCAAACAGGCTAGCCACACGCGACAGGTAGCTTTCGACGTGGGCATCCCAGGCATAGCACTCGCGCACGCGCCGGATGCCGTTCTGCGAGTAGCGCCGCCAACGCTCGCGGTCCTCGAGCAGAGCTGAGATCCGCTCGCCGATGCCGTCGGCATCCAGCGGATCGATCAGTTCGCCGTTCTCGCAGGCAGCAATGATGTCACGCGGCCCGCCGTCCTCGGTCGCCAGGATCGGCGCGCCGGCAGCCGCCGCCTCGATCAGGGTCAGGCCGAACGGCTCGGTCAAGGCCGGGTTGATGAATATCCCGCCGCTAAGGGTGACCAGCCGGTAGAGATCGGGCACGTCATCGGACTGGTGATGGCGCGGGTAGGCAGCCACCCCGTAGAGGTCGTGGTAGTCGATCAGCAGCAGGATATCGGTGAGCACCTTGCGCGGCCCCACATCCATGTCGCGAATGTCGTCGCGATTACCGGCAATGATCACCAGGTTCGCCTGCTCGCGCAGCCTGGGATGTGCGCCGAATGCCTCTATCAGGGTGGCAATGTTCTTGCGCTCGTCGGGGCGCGAGAGTGCCAGCACCATCGGGCGTTCGGGCTCGCGCAGAAAACGACGCAGATCGGTGCAGATCGCCGGAGCGAACTGCGCCGGAGGCGGGGAGAATCGCTCGAGGTTCACGCCCGGCGGAATCACCGTCATCTTCTCGGGGTCGGCCCAGTCGTAGAGTCCGTACTGCTCCTCGATCTCCTGGCCGGTGCTGACCACCACCATGTCCGCGGCGAGCAGCACCTCTTCTTCCGCGCGGATGCGGGTGGACATGGCGTAGGTCGACTCGATCGTCTCGCTGCTCTCGCCCCGCGCTAGCAGTCGGCGGCGCTTGACGCGGCCCAGCGAATGCCCGGTGTGGGCCAGCGGCACGCCCAGGTGATGGGCCAGTCGCACGCCGACGTATCCGGCGTCGGCGTAATGACTGTGGATCAGCGTCGGCGTCCGACCGAGCCGATCGATGTGCGCCAACGCGCCATCCACAAAGCAGTTGAGGTAGTCCCACAACCGCTCCTTGGGTAGATACTCCTCGGGGCCGGCATCGATACGGATGATATGGGCGTTGTCGCCTAGGTCTTCCTCGGGCTGGGCATAGTCGGCATCCACGCGCGGATCGACCACCCGCCGGGTAAACAGGTCGACGCGGGCCACCTCGGGGCGGCGCGCCAGCGCACGCGCCACTTCGACCACGTAGAGGCTCTGACCGCCGGTATCGGCGTCGCGCCCCAACTCCAGGTCCTGCCCGCGGATCAGCCCATGGACGCTGATCAGGCAGATATACAGTCCGTCCTCGTTTCCCATCTTGGCCATGGTGTCATGCACCTCCCTAAGCGCGTTCTGCCGCCCCGCCGCGTCCGTTGTCGGGCACGCCGCCTTCATCTTCGGTCAACCCCAGTTCCACCAGGCTCTCGGGGTTGGCCAGAAAGTGTCGAGCCAACAGCAACCCCGTGGCGCTCCACACCTGGTGAAGATTGGCCCGACGGCCGATCAGGCGGCCGTGCCGCCCATCGTAATATTCAGGCCAACTGTCGATCATCAGGCGCCGCTCGGCAATACGGAAGGCCCGCTCGCCCAAGTCCTGGCGATCGACGGCCAGTGCTGCGGCCACCATGGGCCAGATCAGCACCGGCCAGTTGCCGCCGTTGTGATACGACCAGGGCACGTTCTTCGGATCCGAGCCGGTCATCAGGCGCCACTCGGCCCCGCGCGCCGGGGGATAAACCAGCTTGACCGGCATCTGCCCGATCAGGTCGTCCCAGCGCTCGGTCACGGTGTGCATCAGCAGGCCGCCCTGGTCGGCGGATGCCAGGCCGGTGGTCGTGGCGAGGAAATTGCCCTGCGAGAAAAAGCGGAAATCGATCCGCCCCGGGCCGAGATTGCCGACGAAGTAACCGCCGTCGTCGGGCAGCCAGTCGGCCACCCATTCGGGGATCGACTCGGGGTAGATGTTGAAGACATTGTCCACGTCGTGGCCGAACTTCTCGGTGGAAAAGCGGTGCACTTCGTTGAGAACGTCCAGATCCAGCCAGTAGTAGCGGCGAACGTAGTCGCGCAGCACGTCGCGACGACGCTTGGCCAGGTCGATCAGCCAGTGGCTGCCCTCGTCGACGGTCAGCAGATCCGCCGCGCGCAGGGTCATGTCGAACAGCGCCTGGATCTCGAGCGGGTGGCCGTTGACGCCCATGCGCCGATCGATCATGAACGAGCCATCCGGCACCAGCAGGGTCGGGAAGACCTCGAAGCGGCTCTGCAGGCAGAGACTCAGGATCATGCGCAGGCCGCGCTGGACCTCCGGGGTATGAGCAAACGCCGTGTCACCGGTGTAGCGGACGTAGGCACGCAACAGCACCGCCCACCACATCATCGAGTCGACCGGGGCAACCCGACCGATAGCACGGTCACCGAAGTCGGCCGACAGCTGCTCGCTGCCGTCGTCGAGGGTGATGACTCGGAAGGAGGCCGGCAACACACCGGGTGCCACCTGCTGCCCTTCCAACTCTTCCTGTTGGCCGCGCATGCGCAGGATCATGGCGAGAAACTCACGCACCACGTCCGACCGTCCTTCCAGCAGCATCAAGAACGCCGCCGAGACAAAGTCGCGCACGAAGCAGTCACGGTAATTTTCGGCCGGGGCACGCGGATCGAGACTCGCCATCGTGCCGACCGGATGACCCTGGTAGCGGATCACCGCATCATCGAGCAGGCGATAGGCATCGGCAAGCACGGCCGACTCGTCGGCGAACCGCGGTTGGGCGAAGCAATGACGCGAGGAGTGCAGCGGTTCGGTGGCACGACTCGTAGACGGACGCTCGTTCATCCGGGGTCCTTCGCTGGTGTCGAAATGGCAGAGACGGCGGGCGCGACATGGCGCCTAACGCCGACCGGGGTCTCTTAAAACTTAGCACAGCTGCCCCACACGGTAACCCGCACCGGCAGCGCTGCCGGCCGGATCAGGATGCAGTCAGGGTATCGAGGTCGACCGGGCGATCGACATCGCACACCACGCCGGCGTGCTCCCACTCGATCGACCGTCCCGAAGCCGGGAAGCCCGATTCGGCCAGTTCGGGCAGCCAACGGGCGGGGCAGGCCACCGGATGCCCAGGATTGCCGCGATGGACCGGACGAACGGGCAACCCGGTGTCGAGCATTGTCGCCCCCAAGCGCCGGGCATCGAGAGGAAGGATGGCCGGCATGTCACCTAGAAAGACCAGCACGCCTCGCAGGGCGGGATCGTCCTTCAAGGCGTCGAGCCCGTAACGCCGACTGAATGCCAGACCCCGGTGTGCCGCTGGGCAGACGACCGGCTCGGCCGGCAGACGCGCCAGCATCTCCTCCAGTTTGGCATCGTGCCGCTCGACGACCACCAGCACGCGATCACAGGCCGCGAGGGCCGAGTGCAGCGCATGGGCGAGCAGCGGCTCTCCCTGCCAGAGCGCCCAGCGCTTATCGGCACCGAAGCGCCGCGACCGTCCGGCCGCCAGCACCACACCCGCCAGGCCGACAAGCGGTGGCTGGTCAGCCGGCATCGAGTGCGTGGCGCGCGGCAGGCTGCATTGGGGTCGACCGCTGGCGCTCGAGATGACGCGCCGCCACCAGTTCGGCGGCCATCGACACGGCAATCTCCGCCGGGGTGTGCGAGCCGATATCGAGTCCCGCCGGCGCCCGCAGCCTCCCGGCATCGACGCCCAGGGCCGCCAGCCGGTCGCGACGCGCACGACTGGTGGAAGCCCCGCCCATGGCAGCGACGTGGAAGGCCGTCGACTCGAGGGCATCCATCAGGGCGAGATCATCCAGCCTGGGGTCGTGCGCCACGGCCACCACGGCCGTGCGCGCATCCAGCCCGGTCGCGGCGAAGAACCGCTCAGGTGCCTCCCGATGCCACGCCACCCCGGGCACGGACCAGTCGGCATGCGCCCGCGGGTCGCAGACATTCACCTCGAAACCCAGCGAAAGCGCCTGAGGCGCGAGGGCCTCGGCCACCGGTCCGGTGCCAATGATCGCCAGCCGCCACGCCGGGCCGAAGGGCACGGCTAGGGTGCTCTCGCCACGGCTGGGCGATTCCGGCACCACACCATCGATCGGGTAAAAGCCCACCCGGCCCTTGGCCAGGTCGATCTCTCGCCATACCGCCTCGCGACGGGAAACGGCCGCCAGCGCGGGACGCAGATCGGCCGCCTGACGCGGCCACTCGACCAGTACCGACAGGATGCCACCGCACGGCAGTCCCGGGTGAGTGGTGCCATCAAACTGCCGCTCGACCGGCCTGCCGACACGCGCCAGGTCCGGGTGAGCGGCGAGCCAGTCCAGCAGGTCGTCCTCAACGCAGCCGCCGGAGACCGATCCGGCCTGCCTTGGCTTCGATCCGCTCGGATCGACTATCACCCACAGCGAGCCGGGACGACGAGGCGCCGACCCGTAGGTCTCGAGCACCGTGACCAGCGCGACCTCGTGGCCGGCCTCAAGGGCCTTGACCGCCAAGGCCAGGGCCGTCTGGCGGTCGTTTGCCGCCGCCGGGGACGGGATCACGCCTCGTCGCCCAGCTCGATCGGCAACCGGCGGATCGGCTTGCCAGTCAGGCTTGCCAGCGCGTTGACCACGGCCGGTGCCAGCGGCGGCAGCCCCGGCTCGCCCACGCCACCCGGCGGCTGGCCCGAATCAACGATACCGACCTCGATCTCGGGCATCTGGTCGATGCTCAGCGCTGGGTAGTCGTTGAAGTTCTGCTCTTGGACCCGGCCGTTCTTGATGGTGACCTTGCCGAACAGGGCCGCGGTCAGGCCGTAGGCAATCGAGGAGTGCACCTGCCGCTCGACTCCGGCCGGGTTGACCGCGATGCCGCAATCCAGCGCGCACCAGACCTTGTGCACCCGTGGCTTTCCGTCCTCGATGGATACCTCTGCGACCTGCGCGCAGTAGCTGCCGAACGACTTGGCCAGTGCCACGCCGCGGGCGCGGCCCTCCGGCACCTCGCCGCCCCAGTCGGCCATCTCGGCGGCACGCTTGAGCACGCCGACGTCACGCGAACCGCTCTCGAGCAATCGCAACCGGTACTCGACCGCATCGACATCGGCCCGACGGGCAAGCTCATCAAGAAACGACTCGACGATGTAGGCGTTGTGCGAATGACCCACCGAGCGCCAGAAACCCACCGGGATGCCCGGATCGACATTCGCATAGGACACGGCGATGTTCTCGATCTGATAGGGGTGATCCGCCGCCCCTTCGACGGCCGCCGGGTCGATGCCGTCCTTGACCATGCCGGGCGCGACGCGCGACCAGATCGACGGACCGGCGATCCGATGCACCCAGGTCACGGGCAGGCCGTCGTCACCGAGGGTGGCCGACAACTCGTTGTAGGCCGCCGGCCGATAGAAATCGTGGCGCACGTCGTCTGGACGCGAATAGATCACCTTGACCGGGCGACCGGCGCGCTTGGAGAGCTCGACCGCCTCGCGGACGAAGTCGGTCTCGAATCGACGCCCGAAACCGCCGCCGAGGAAGGTGGTGTGCACCGTGACCTTGTCCTTGTCGACGCCGGCGACCTCGGCGGCCACCTGCTGCACCGAGCCGGGCGCCTGGGTCGGCACCCACAGGGTCACACCGTCCTCGGTCACGGAGGCGGTGGCGTTCATCGGCTCCATGGTGGTGTGGGCCAGATAGGGCACGCGATAGGTCGCGCTATGGGTGTTTTCGTCACTGCCTAGCGCATCGGCACCACGACCCTCTGTGCGCGCGGCGCGGGCGTCCTCTTTGACCCGTTCCTGGAACTGCGCGTCGATCGTATCGTCGTCGAGGTCGGCCAGATCGCCCTCATCCCACTCGATCGAGAGCTTGCCGCGCGCCTGGTCGGCACTCCACCAGTCGCGCGCCAAAACTGCCACGCCGTGGTCGAGCTCGATCACGTCCTCGACCCCATCTGCCTTGCGGGCCTCGGCAGCATCTACCGACTGGAGCTTGCCACCGAATACCGGGCAGCGCTCGACGCTGGCCTGCAACAAGCCGTCCGGGCGGGCATCGATGCCGAAATCCGCCTGGCCACTGACCTTCTGCGGCGAGTCCAGACGCTTGGTCGGCTTGCCGATAATCCGAAAGTCCTGGCGGTCCTTGGTGAAGACGTCTTCAGGAGGCTCGAGTCGGGCGGCATCGGCAACCAGGTCCTTGTATTCGACCTGACGACCGGTGGCGGTGTGCACGATAACGCCCGGCTCGGTGCGCAACTCATCGAACGGCACGTCCCAGCGGTTGGCCGCGGCCTGAACCAGCATCTCGCGAGTCGCCGCGCCCACCTCGCGCAACTTAGTGTAGAAGCCACGCACGGTGGCACTGCCGCCGGTGACCTGGCTGCCGAGCGCCGGGTTGGCATAGGCCTCGTCGGCCGGCGCGAATCGCGTGTCGAACTCGCCCCAGGGCAGGTCGAGTTCCTCGGCGATCATCATCGGGATCACCGTCATCGCGCCCTGCCCCATCTCGGAACCTGAGATGGTCAGTATCGTGCGACCGTCGGGGTGCATCTCGATCCAGGCATTGGGCTCGAGCACGCCCATCGAACCCGGCGAGGCTAACGTGCCGTCAGCGGCCATGGCCGATTCGGGGGCACCCAGACGAAAGCCGACCAACAACCCTCCGCCCACGGCAGCGGAGACCTTGAGAAACTGCCTGCGCGTCGTCATGCCGACACCTCCTGGTTGCCACTCTGGACATCGGCACCGGCCATCTTGGCCCGGGCGGCGTGCTTAATCGCCGCGCGAATCTGGTTATAAGTGCCGCAACGGCAGAGGTTGCCCTTCATCGCTCGATCGATGTCCTCGTCGGAGGGATCCGGGTTGTTCGCCAACAGGGCGGCGGCCTGCATGATCTGACCGGACTGACAGTAGCCGCACTGCGGCGCGTCCTCGGCCACCCAGGCCAGCTGCACCGGATGATCACCGGCAGAAGAAAGCCCCTCGATGGTGGTAATTTCCTTGCCGGCAGCGGAGGCGACTGGCGTGACACAAGAGCGTGTCGCCTCGCCATCGACGTGGACCGTGCAGGAACCGCACAGCCCGGCGCCACAGCCAAACTTGGTGCCGGTCAGGCCGATGTAGTCACGTACGGCCCACAGCAGAGGCATGTCATCGGCGACCTCGAGGGTCACGGATCGCCCATTGATGGTAAGTGTTGCCACGGCGGTTCTCCCTAAGTTGAATGCAGAGTCGCGATCGCCCCGGTTGCCGGGGCGATCAGGACGATGCCAAGAAGACTAGACCGTCATGGCCGGGGCGCAATATGTTTTGATAAACAGAGCGATACCAACGAGAGGCTCCGCGGGAGGGGCGCGCCTCAGGCGCGGTCGGTGATCAGACCGTCGACGATGTGCAGGGTGCGATCCATGCGGGCGGCCAGCTCGAGATCGTGGGTGACCAAGACGATGGCGCTACCCATGGCCTGATTAAGCTCGAGCATTGCCTGAAACACCGCCTCGGTGCTGCGGGTGTCGAGGTTGCCGGTCGGCTCGTCGGCCAGCACCACCGCCGGCCGGGTAACCAGCGCCCGGGCAATGGCCACCCGCTGGCGCTCACCACCCGAGAGCTCGCCCGGGCGATGATCGAGCCGATGCCCCAGCCCAACGCGTTCGAGCAAGGCGCGCGCCTGCGATTCAGCCTGCTCGCGCGGCTCGCGGCGGATGATCAGGGGCATGGCGACGTTGGTAAGCGCCGAGAATTCCGGCAACAGGTGATGGGCCTGGTAGACGAAGCCCAGATGCTGGTTGCGGAGCAACCCCCGACGACGTTCGCCCATGGCCGAAAACCGCTGGCCTGCTAGCCACACCTCGCCCTTCGTGGGCTGGTCGAGCCCCGCCAGCAGCGAGAGAAGACTGGATTTTCCCGCACCGGAGGCGCCAACGATGGCCATCCGCTCACCAGCGTGAATGGCAAGATCAATGCCGCGCAGCACCTCGACGTTGAGACTGCCTTCGCGGAAGGTGCGGCTGAGCGCCTTGGCCTCTAGTACCAACCGGGGGGTATCGCGGAGATCATTCATAACGCGGAGCCTGGATTATTCATAGCGGAGCGCCTGGGCCGGC
Organism: Guyparkeria sp.; assembly: GCA_041685825.1. Taxonomy (GTDB): domain Bacteria; phylum Pseudomonadota; class Gammaproteobacteria; order Halothiobacillales; family Halothiobacillaceae; genus Guyparkeria. The sequence goes on from JAWLFB010000011.1 coordinate 26,780, forward strand.
TGGACACGGGAGGCGCGCCACGCCGGATACAGCGTGGCCAGGAACGAGAGCACGAAGGCCATCAGGCCGATCAGGCCGACATCGCCCCAGTCGAGGCGCGAGGGCACTTCGCTGATGTAGTAGACGTCCGCCGGCATAAACTGGGTGCCGACCAGCCCTTCGATCCAGGGCACGATCACGTCAATGTTCTCGGCGATCAGCACCCCCACTCCTACCCCGACAGCGGTCCCGATCAGCCCGATGAACACGCCGGTGATGATGAAGATCATCATGATCGACCCCGGACTGGCGCCAAGCGTTCGCAGGATGGCGATATCACCCTGCTTGTCGGTGACCAGCATCACGAGGGTGGAGACGATATTAAAGGCGGCCACCGCCACGATCAGCGACAGGATGATGAACATTACCGTGCGTTCGATCTGAATGGCGCGGAAGAAATTGGCGTTCGACTGGGTCCAGTCCTGTGCCACGTACGGGTAGCCCAGCCGCTGGTTGAGGTCGCGCGCCACCGCCGGCGCCTCGAAGATGTCGTCGAGCTTGAGGCGCAACCCCGAGACGCCCTCGCCGGAACGGAACAATGCTTGGGCATCGGCCATGTGGATCATCGCCGTGCCGCGGTCGTACTCGTACATTCCGACCTCGAACAGCCCCACCACAGTAAAGCGCCGCTGGCGCAGCATGCCGCCGACCGGCGTGACCGCCACGTCCGCGCTGATAAGCATCAACCGATCGCCCAACTCCACGCCCAGCGAACGAGCCAGTGCCGAGCCCAGCACGATGCCGAACTCGCCCGGCTCAAGGGCCTCCAGCGCCCCCTCCTGCATGTGCGCCCCGATGTCGGTGACCGGCGACTCCCGCTCCGGCTCGATGCCTCGGATGATGGCCCCGGAGACCTCCGAGGAGGCCGACAGCATCCCCTCCGCCTGCACGTAGGGGGCGACCGCCTGCACCGACGGCTCCTCGCCGATACGCTCGGCGACCGCTTGCCAGTCACCCAGCGAGCCACCCCGCTCGCTGACGGTGACGTGCGCGGTCATCCCGAGAATGCGCTCGCGCAACTCGTCCTGGAAGCCGTTCATTACCGAGATCACCACGATCAGGGCCGTCACGCCGAGGGTGATGCCGATGATCGAGGTTGCCGATATGAACGACACGAAACGGTTGCGTCGTTTGGCGCGCGTGTAGCGCAACCCGATCATCCATTCGAATGTCCGCCGCATGCAGACCCCTGCTGTGCTGTGGGTGAATATCGTGAGAGAGCCGCCATGAATCGACTCGTCGCGGGTCTTCCGACCACGAAGAGGACAATTCGTGCCACGGTGCCATGACACAGAGTTTAACCACGCCTGGCGCAACTCTGCACCCATGCCATACCGCTCTGCGTGCCTAGTCGTCGGGCAGTTATGGATGGCGTCCGGCCGCCGCGAGAGGGTGGCTCCCTTACCAAGGACGGCAGCGCAGCAGGTGCCCGACTCAAGGCGCGCCCTGCGGGGCCTGCCCCGCATCTATCGGTCGTCCCGCTTGCAGCCAACGGCGGGCTAACGCAGACTAGCAACAATAGCGCCGAGTGCCTTCGCGCCGCCCGCCGGGCCATACCCACGGGGCGTCTTCACCGCCCGGCTAGTCAGGGCGCGACAGACGATCATTCAGGGAACGAGTCATCAATGCAAGACAAGGAGCCGAACATGACCCCGCTGACGCATCTCGCCCGACCTCTGGCCGCCGCCCTGCTGGCACTCGCCGGCATCTTGGCCACTAGCCCGACACTCGCCCAGGGCGACGACCACGCGACCTCGGTCCATGGCCTGACCCAAGAGCAGGTCATCGCCCGTTTCGGCGAGCCGGAGCGTCGCCACGCGCCCGTGCCCTCCGCCGGCGAACATCCCACGCCGCCGATCACGCGCTGGGATTACGCGGACTTCAGCATTTTCTTCGAGGAGCGCATCGCACTGCACCGCGTCGAACACGGGAAATTCCCGCCGGAGTGACTACACTCTTCACACCTATTTGATTGAAGGAGGAGCGTTTGATGACTGCCAACGTGGGTATGATCGACAAGTGGTTGCGTATCGTGGTCGGCGTCTTGCTGATCGCTCTGGCGCTGTTCGGCGTTATCGGCTGGTGGGGCTACATCGGCATCATCCCGCTTGCCACCGGCTTGATTAACTTCTGCCCGGCCTACAAGCTGATCGGGTTCGACACGCGTGGCGCAGGGGGCGACAAGTCGGGAGACGGGCCCGCCTAACCGCCACCACGGTAGCTTCCGGGGAACCTTGCACCCCGTGCGAGGGTCCCACGTTAACCGAGCCGGCTAACGGCCAATCCAGAAACACGCCCCGCCTCACCGGAATGTGCCCGAGTGTGTCGGGGCGTTCCCATGTCTGCTCACCCATTCGCTGACCATGGCCCTTATTGAACGTGACCCACACCGCTGGCCACTCGGGCTGCTCCTGCTGCTGGGAGGCTTTGGCCCTCCCCTGTCGGCCGCATCGCCCACGCCGTTGGAGAACGAGCTGCCGAGCGTCATCGACGAAGCATCCGGACTGGCGCATTCAGGCCAGCATATCGGGCTGCTATGGACGCATAACGACAACATCAACGACCCTGGTTCCATGCAGCGCGTCACCCCGCTCGTGCACGGCATCGACTTCGAAGGGCGACGGTTGCTGAGCCTGGAATTGGACGGGGTGATCCAACGCGACTGGGAGGCGGTCGAACGCCTCCACGTCGAAGGCTCGCACAGTCTGGTGGTCGCCGATAGCGGCGACAACCGCGACAGCTGGCCGGACTACGTGCTCTGGTTCCTCGACGAGCCGACCGAACTACCACCCTCGGTCACCACAAACATCACCACGCCGACCCATCTGCTGCGCTTTCGCTATCCAGACGGGCCGGCCGACACCGAGGCCATGGTCGTCGATCCGCACGGCGACCAGATCCTGGTACTCACCAAGCGTGAGGACCCGCCGCGCCTGTTCGCCTTGCCGCTGTCGGCACGCCAGCCGTTCCCGGACGAGGGTAGCCCGCGCGAGCGCCTCGCCAGTGCCGAGGTGCACCAAGCCCGCCTGCTCGGACCGATGGGCGGCCTGGCACCCACCGACCCGATCAACTGGCTGCTCTCACCGCTGACCGGCCGCCAGACAAGCCTACCCACCGGCATGGCACTATCGCCCGATGGACGCCTGCTGGCGGTACTGACCTATTCATCGCTGTACTTATTCCGCCGCGACGTAGGGGAGCGCTGGAGCGAGGCCATTCGCCGACCGGTCGCGTCGCGCTCGCTGCCCCGCATCGATCAGTGGGAAGGGATCGCCTTCGACCAAGACGCCAGCCACTTGCACATCGTGCGCGAGGGCACCGGACCGGGCACCCTGCTCCAGTTGGAGGTACCCGAGGCAGCTCGCGCGACTTCCCTCGAGACTGCGGACGACTGAACACGGAGAGCCGATCATGACGAGACCTATCCAACGTCACGTGTATGTCAGTGGCCAGGTGCAAGGCGTGTTCTTTCGTGACTTCACACGACAGAAAGCAGAGTCATCGGGTGTGGCCGGTTGGGTGAGGAACTTGCCCGACGGTCGGGTCGAGGCAATCCTCGAGGGTGAGCCAACGGGCGTGGAACGCCTCCTCGATGCCATGCGCGCCGGACCACCCGCCGCCCGGGTCGACGACATCCAGGTCAGTGAGGCGCCTCCCGGGCATCACGACCGATTCGAGGTTCGCTGAGCAAGAAAAAGCCCCGAACAAGACGGGGCTAGCATCGTTATCGGTTGGTGTCAGCGATCACTTGGCCATTGCGGCCTTGAACACGTTAGTCCAAGAATCGTTCATTTCCATTTCGTGGACAACACCGCGTGAGGTTTGCTTGCCGTCCACCAGCGCCACCTCGTGAATCATCGCCTTCTGCTGCTTGGGATCAAGGGTCAGGGCATTGAGATTGTCCTTGCCGGCGAGATAGTCGGCGACATCAGCATGTTCTGCAGCGGCCTTCTCCATCATCTTGGGCGCCCAGACGGCCACGTGCAGGACGACGCGACCCTCGTAACCGGCATCGGCCAGCGCCTTGAACGTCGCGGCGACCATCGCCTGATTCTCTTCTGCCGGCGTTTCACCGCCGAAGGCCAGCACGATCGCTTCCTTGTCGAGGAGCGGCTCGATCGCATCGGCAGCCTGTGAGGCGTCGGCCAGCGCTGCGCTGGAGAGAACATTGTTGTCGCGATTGTGCGCGACAGCCTCGCCGGCAATAGCTCCACCAAGGGTGGCGCAGATGGAAGAGCGATTCTGGGCAATACCCAGTGTATGCACGTCCAACTCCTTCGTTAGAGCCAGCCCCAAGGCTTGACCAGTATAAGCACGAAGGACGTACTGGTCGCCCATGGTCATCGCGGCGGCTTGACCGGTCCCGGCAAGACCAACGGCAAGGGCGGCAGCAATCAGACTACGTTTCATATCTAAAACCTCTGCTTGGATTAATTGGGTTAATGCCTGTGAAGCATAGACTTCTCTGAAGAGGAATCAAATCCATCTCGACATCAGTTCACAAAGGCACGCCCATATCGCTAAAGCGCATCAATCCAAGAAAGCAGCTCCAACTCAGCCGAACAGCCCGGCGGCCACCAAACCCAGCTGGTAGATACCAAACGCGATCACCATGCCGCCAGCTACCCGACGCACCCAGGGTCGGCGCACGAACGCCGACAACTGACCGGCGAAGGCGCCCATTGCCAACAGGTTGGGCAACGTGCCCAGACCAAAGCCGAGCATCAACAAGGCACCCTGCAATGGGCCGCCCGCAGACAACGCCCAGATGAGCACGCTGTAGACCAGCCCGCAGGGCAACCAACCCCAGACAAGCCCCAGACCGAATGCCTGCGTCGGCGTGCTCACCGGCATCAATCGACGACCGATCGGTTCGATAAAGCGCCACAAACGCGAGCCGAACCGCTCGATCCGCGTCAGACCAAACCACCAGCCACCTACGTACAGCCCCATCATCACCATGAACAGGCCGGCAAAGCCCAACAGCACCACCTGCGCCTGCTGCATCGGCACAAGCGACAGACCCAGCAGACCGATCGTCCCGGCGATCGCTCCGGCAATGGTGTAGGAGGTGATCCGGGCGATGTTGTAGGCAAGCAGGTACGGGAACAACCGCCCGAAACGTTCGCGCTTCTCTGCCGGCAGGCCGAAGGTCAGTGCGCCCACGATGCCGCCACACATGCCGACACAGTGCACACCACCGAAAAACCCGACGGCTAGGGCGGCGAAGAAACTGACGTTTTCCGGCATGGGGCAACCTCTTGAGTGCGTGTTAAGCCAGGACCATCGGCCGGCCAACGATCCGTATCCAGTTATGTGGCGATCCCACCCATGGCATCTCGTACAATGGGTCGGATGAGTCATCCTGTCGACAGCGCCAATCCGGCGAGCATTCTCGCGTATATCAACGCCAATCGCGATCACCTGGCCCTGCGTCATCTGCCACAGGTCGACCGGCAGTTGCGCCGGCTCGAGGAAGGCACTCCCGACGAGGAGGCCCTGCACCACCTGCTCGATCGCGTGACGGCCGCTGCCGACGAAGTCGCCGCGCGAGATGCCCTGGCAATCGACATCGCGTACCCCGAGAGCCTGCCGGTTTCCGGGGCGCGCGACGAGATTCTCGAGGCCATCCAATACCACCCGGTCACCATAATTGCCGGCGAGACCGGATCGGGTAAGACCACCCAGATCCCCAAAATGCTGCTCGAACTCGGCTTCGGCCGTCGGGGGCTCATCGGCCACACCCAGCCCCGCCGGATCGCGGCACGCAACGTCGCCCGGCGGCTGGCCGAGGAACTCGACGAGGGCCGGCATGGCAGCGACGGACGCACCGCGGTCGGCTACAAGGTACGCTTTTCCGACCAGACCCGGCCGAACTCGCGCGTGGCAGTGATGACCGACGGGCTGCTGCTCGCCGAGCTGCAGCACGATCGCGATCTCTTGCGCTACGACGCGCTGATCATCGACGAGGCCCACGAGCGCAGCCTCAATATCGATTTCCTGCTCGGCGTGATGAAACGCCTGCTCAGGCGCCGGCCGGACTTCCGGTTGATTATCACCTCGGCGACCATCGACCCGGAGCGCTTTGCCGAGCACTTTGCCGACGACCGCAACGGCCGTCCGCCGATCATCTCGGTCAGCGGCCGCGGCTACCCGGTCGAAGTGCGCTACCGCCCGCCGGAAGCCGACCGTGACGAGGAGTTGGGCTCGGTGGTCGCCCGCGGCGTGATGCACGCCGTCGATGAGCTGATCCACGAGGGTCCCGGTGACATCCTGGTGTTCCTGCCCGGTGAGCGCGAGATCCGGGAGACCGAGCGCCAGCTCTCGCGCCACGGCCTGAGGAACACCGAAATCCTGCCGCTGTACGCGCGCCTGTCGGCATCCGACCAGCAGCGCGTGTTTGCCCCGCACGCCGGACGGCGGATCGTGCTGTCGACCAACGTCGCCGAAACCTCGCTGACGGTGCCGGGCATCCACTACGTGATCGACTCGGGCGTGGCACGGATCAGCCGCTACCACCCGCGCGCCCGGCTGCAGAAGCTCGGCATCGAGCCGATCTCGCAGGCCTCGGCCAACCAGCGCGCCGGGCGCTGCGGGCGGATCGCCCCGGGCGTGTGCATTCGTCTTTACGAGGAAGAGGATTTCGAGTCGCGCCCGGCCTTCACCGACCCGGAAATCCTGCGCAGCAACCTCGCCTCGGTGCTGTTGCAACTCGACTCGCTCAAGCTGGGCCGGGCCGAGGACTTCCCCTTTATCGAAGCGCCCGAACCCCGCCAGCTGGCCTCGGCGCGCAAGCACCTGTTCGAGCTGCGCGCGCTCGACGAGCACGGCCACCTGGCCGAGATCGGTCGCCGGCTCTCGCGCCTGCCGATCGACCCGACCCTGGGCCGGATGATCGTGGCGGCACGCGAGCACGGCGACCGGGCCACCGAGGACATGCTGGTGGTCGCCGCCTTCCTTGCACTGCAGGACCCGCGTGAACGACCGACCGAGGCACGCGGCGCGGCCGATGCCGCCCATCGCGAGTTCGCGCTGGCCGACTCGGACTTCGCCAGTGCGCTCGCGCTCTGGTCGGCCTGGCACGAGGTGCGCCGCCACAAGAGCCGCCGCCAGGCCCGCCAGTGGGCCATCAAGCGCTACCTAAACGCCAACCGCCTGACCGAGTGGCACGATCTGGTCGGTCAGCTGCGCCAGTCGGTCGACGAGATGTTCCGCATCCGCCTGCCGGAATTCGAGCCGATCGTGATGCCGGACAAGCCCGAGGAAGGCGAGAAGCAGAAACTCCCCGGCGCACTGGTCGCTCGCATCGAGCAATTGCACCAGGCGGCACTCGCCGGGTTGCTCGACCACGTCGGGATGCGTGACCCCGCTCCCCCGAAGAGCTACCAGCAGGCAGCCGGCGATCATCGCGGCAAGAAGCGCCGCGCGCCGACGGTGTATCTCGGCGCACACAACCGCCGCTTCTACCTGTTCCCCGGCTCGGTGACCGTCAAGGCCCAACCCAAGTGGATGGTGGCCGCCGAGATCGTCGAGACCTCCAAGGTGTTCGCGCGGATGAACGCGCCCATCAATCCGCGCTGGCTCGAACCGATGGCCGCCCACCTGGTGACCCACGAGCACAACGAGCCCACCTGGGACCCGAAATCCGGCCGGGTGACGGCCTTCGAGACCGTGCGCCTGTTCGGCCTGCCGATCGTCACCAAGCGACGGGTCGATTTCGGCGCGATCGACCCGGTCGCCGCCCGCGACGTCTTCATTCGCCGGGCCCTGGTCGAGGGGGATTTCGAATCGGCCCAGCCGTTCTGGCAACACAACCAGGCACTGATCGAGGAAATCCGCACGCTCGAGGCCAAGCTGCGCCGGCCGGCCTTCCTGGTCGACGATCAGGCGCTCTACGACTTCTACCAGGCCCGTATCCCGGCCGATGTCACCGACGCGCGCAAGCTCAATCACTGGATCAAGAAGGACCGCGCCGCGGCGGCGAGCCTGGAACTGACCCGCGACGACCTGCTGGCCACCGAACCCGACGACCGCCGCCTGTCCGAACTGCCCGATCACTGGCAGGCGGGCCGCTACCGACTCAAGCTTGCCTATCACTTCGCCCCCGGCGAGCCGGACGACGGCGTGAGCCTGCACGTGCCGCTCGGGCTGCTCAACCGCATCGACATCCCGCCGACCACGCACCTCGTGCCGGGCTTGCGCCGGGAGAAGATCGAGGCGATGATTCGGGCGCTGCCCAAGGCCGAGCGACGCCATTTCGTCCCGGCCCCCAGCTTTGCCGAGGCCGTCGAGGACCGCATCACCGACACCGACATCTCGCTCTCGCAGGCCGTGGCCGATGAACTGCGCCGCATGACCGGACACGAGGTCGACCCCGCCCTGTTCGACGAACAGAAGCTGCCCGAGCACCTGCGCATGCGCTTCGTGGCCGTCGACGAGGACGGCGAGTCGATCGATGCCGACCGCGATATAAACGCCCTGCTCGGCCGGCAGGCGCAACGCGCGCAGGAGGCGTTTAACCAGCGCAGCAAGCATCGCCTGGAGGATCACCAGGCGACCGAATGGGACTTCGACGAGCTGCCGGAAAAGCTCACGGTCGAAAGCGCGGGTGCGCAAGTCGAAGCGCACCCGGCCCTGGTGGACCAGGGTGATCACGTCGCGATTGAACTGATCGACGATCCCGGGCGCGCGCACCGGGTCCACGAGGCCGGCGTCGTCCGGTTGATGCTGCTCGCCCGCGCCCAGATGGTCCGACAGGCCGAATCCGACCTGCGGGGCGACCGTTCGCTGGACACGGTGCGTTTGCACTACAGCCGGCTGAAATCCCCGCGCCCGATCCCCACCGAGGGGATGCAGGTCTCCCGGCGAGCCGACCGCGCCTTCGACCACGAGCTGATCTTCCGCGCGGCTTGGGAGCTGGCCGTCGCCGGCGAGCCGCCGATTCGCGATCCCGACACCTTCCGTGCACGCCTTGCCCGTCTCGATGGCGAGCTGCCGCACCGGGCCATGGAGATCGCGCAGCGGATCAGGGCCATCCTCGAGCACCAGCATCGCCTGCGCCGCCAGCTGAGCGGGCGGCTGCCGTTGTCGGTGATCGAGGCGGCCAAGGAGATTGGCGACCAGATCGACCTGCTGGTCCATCCCGGCCTGATCTGGCTGGCGAGCGAAGAACGGCTTGCCGCCTTGCCGCGTTACCTCGAGGGCGCAGAGAAGCGCCTGGAAAAGACGGAGCGCCAGCCGGAGCGAGATCGCATGCTGCGGGTGACGTTCGCCCCGCTCGCCGAGCAGGTGCGCAACCGACTGATGAAGGACCGGCCGGACCTGGTCGAGTGGCGACGACGCGAGGCCCTGCTCGACCTGCTCGAGGGCCATCGCCTGGACGTCTTTGCCCAGGAGCTCGCCGGCAAGGGCGCGCCCAAGGCCAAGGACGTCGAGGCAGCCCTCTCGGATCAGTGACTCGACCGGGCGAAGGCGAAACCGGACCGCTACAAACTGGTCTATACCCGTTAGGGATAACGAGTCCGAAGACAACCACGCGGGGCGCGAGCAGGATGATCCGGTTGCACACCTCATTACGACTGCCGGCCGCCATCGGCATGGCCGCCCTGGCCCTGACGCTGGCCCAGACCCTGACCTTGGGAACAACCGGGGCGGCCGTCGCGCAGGAATCCGAAACCGTCTACAAGTGCATCCACTCCGACGGGCGCATCGTCTACTCCGATGAGCCCTGCAACGGCAAGATGGAGATACAGACCATCACCGCGCCGGAGGCCGGCAGCGGGGGCGAAGAGGCCCGCGAGGGCATCAAGCGTATTGCCGAGGAATACGACGAGCGCCTCGAGGCCGAGCAGCGGGCACGCGAAGAGGCCGAGCAGCGCGCCCTCGAACGCCGCCTGTCCAACCCGGAGGTGGTCGTGGTCGCCCCATGGCGTGACGAGCCCCGTTACACCCCCTACGACCCGCGGGGTGAGCACTTGCCACCCTACGATCGCTACCGCGACCCCGCGCACGGCGGCATGCGCCTGGACGACGACGGCTTCTCGCTCTGGTTCGACAGCGGCCGGCCCTTCCCGAATCACAAGCCACCGCACTACCATCGAACACCCGATGGAGATCGCCCGTCACGCGACCCGTATTCCAGCGATGGCCAGCCGATCAAAGAGCCCGGCTACTCCGGCCGCTACCCGGGAGGATTCCCGGGGTACCGCTAATCGATGCAAACGGCAGGAGGACGATCAATCTGCGACAATCGCCCACCCATTCATCGGTGAACCAGAAAGGTCAGGCCCGTCATGCAGGCGCATATCTTCAAGAGTCGAAAGAATCCCGACATGTACCTGTTCGTGCGCGAGGGACAGGACATGGACGAACTCGATCAAATGGTGCGCGAGCGCTTAGGTGAACTCGAATTCGTGATGGCGCTGGATCTATCGGAATACCGGCAGCTGGCGCGCACCGATAGCACCACCGTGCGCGACCACATCGAAAAGCTGGGCTTTCATCTTCAGATGCCGCCGAGCGCCGAGAATTGGGCCCACTGGGACAACCTCAAGGCCGGTATCCGCGCGGGCAAGCCCGAGCCCAAGTAACGGCCAGCAATCGCCGCGGGCGGGGCCCGAGCCCGCCCGACAATCGTTTCAGAGCTCGGCGATTTCGTGCAACCGATCGAAATCAATACTTAGGCCGTTATGGGCGACGAACATCGGGTTGAGGAGCGATTCGCGGGTGTTGTAGCGCAACGAGCGCCCCGAAAGATCGGTCAACTTGCCGCCGGCGGCCTCCAGCACACACTGCGAGGCGGCGGTATCCCATTCCGATGTCGGTCCCAGGCGCGGGTAGAGATCCGCCTTGCCCTCGGCCACCAGGCAGGTCTTCAACGAACTGCCACAGCGCACGACGCTGGCCTCGGCGCCTGGGCGGGAGAAGGTGTGAATCAGCTGCATTTCACGGCGGCTGGCGTGCGATCGGGACAGCGCCAGGGTGGGCGGATCGGCCGGAGTGCGCACCTGAATTGGGCCGGACTCGTCGTGATATCGCCATGCGCCCTGACCGCGAATCGCCGCGTACTCGAGATCGATCGCCGGCGCGAGCACGACACCCAACACCGGCACACCGCCATCGATCAGCGCGATATTGACGGAGAATTCGCCGTTGCGCTTGACGAACTCGCGCGTGCCGTCGAGCGGGTCAACCAGCCAGTAGCGCGGCCAGGTACAGCGCTCGCGCCAGGCCGGGGCACGCCCCTCTTCGGTGATGATCGGCCAACCGTCACCCAGGGGGGCCAGACGGTCGGCGATCAGCTGGTTGGCCACCAGGTCGGCCTCGGTCACCGGCGAGGCATCCGCCTTGCGTTCGACGGCGAAGTCCTGCTGGTAGACCGTCATGATCGCC
>JAWLFB010000058.1:0-10111 GCA_041685825.1 Guyparkeria sp.
CGGCGTCATATACACCCATGGCACCGACGAACTGCTGGTGCTGACGATCATGCACCTGCACCGCCAACCGGGCTACAGGAAGGAAAGGCGCTGATTTTCAGCGCCGGTAGCGCACCAGACGATCAGACAATCTTGAACGCATCCAACGCCGCCCGCGCCGCCACGGCCCGTGCACGCACGCGCTTGGGTGCGGTGCCACCGGGCAGGTCGCGGGCGGCCATGGAGCCGTCGACGGTGAGCACGTCGAAGACGTCCTTCTCGATATGACCCGAGATGGCCTGCAGCTCGACCAACGGCAGGTCGGCTAGATCGCAGCCCTGCTCGGTGGCATGACGCACGGCCTTGCCGACGATCTCGTGAGCATCGCGGAAGGCGACACCGCGGCGGACGAGATAGTCGGCCAGATCGGTGGCGGTGGAGAAGCCCTGGCGGGCGGCCTCGCGCAGGCGCTCGCGGTTGGGCTGGATCGCCGGGATCATGTCGGCGAACGCCCGCAGTGAGCCCATCAGCGTATCGACGGCGTCGAAGACCGGTTCCTTGTCCTCCTGGTTGTCCTTGTTATAGGCCAACGGCTGGCTCTTCATCAGGGTGAGCAGGGAGAACAGGCTGCCGTAGACACGACCGGTCTTGCCGCGCACCAGCTCGGGTACGTCGGGGTTTTTCTTCTGCGGCATGATCGAGCTGCCGGTGCAGAAGCGGTCGGGCAGTTCGATGAAGCTGAACTGCGCCGAGGTCCACAGCACCAGTTCCTCGCTCATGCGCGACAGGTGCATCATCAGGATGGAGGCGGCCGACAGGAATTCGATCTGGAAGTCGCGATCGGAAACCGCGTCGAGCGAGTTCTCGCTGATGCCGTCAAAGCCTAGTTCGTTGGCAACCCAGTCGCGGTCGAGCGGGTAGGAGGTGCCGGCCAGCGCGGCCGAGCCCAGCGGCATGATGTTGATGCGCTTGCGGGTGTCGATCAGGCGCTCGACGTCGCGCTCGAGCATGTCGTGCCAGGCGAGCATGTGATGACCGAAACTGACCGGCTGGGCAACCTGCAGGTGGGTGAAACCGGGCATGACGGTCTCGGCCTCGGCCTCGGCGAGATCCACCAGCCCAAGGCGCAGGCGGTTGGCCTCGCTGATGATGGCGTCGACGGCGCGGCGCATGAACAACCGGATGTCGGTGGCGACCTGGTCGTTGCGCGAACGACCGGTGTGCAGCTTCTTGCCGACGTCGCCTATGCGGTCGATCAGGCGCGCCTCGATGTTCATGTGCACGTCCTCGAGCTCCACCGACCAGAACAAGTCACCACGCTCGATGTCGCCACGGATATCCTCGAGCCCACGGACGATCTTCTTCGCCTCGTCCTCGTTGATCACGCCGACGCGGGCGAGCATGCGGGCGTGAGCGATCGAGCCGGTGATGTCCTCGTCGTAGAGGCGCTGGTCGAAGCCGATCGAGGCGGTGAAGGCCTCGACAAAAGCGTCGGTGGGCTCGGAGAAACGGCCGCCCCAGAGCTTGGCGGCTGGCTTGTCGTCACGATCAGTCATGGTGGTCCTCGGGGAATCGGGTTCGCATCGGGTCGGCCGGGCCGGCCGCCGTCGGAATTTGAACGTGGCGCGAGTATATCGCAGCCAGCGCCGGCACCCTGAGGCCCGAATCGATTCACGTGAAACCTTGAGGCAAGATAGGTCCCGTCAGGTCACCGACGCGAAAGGAGTCGCCGCTTGCAGCCATCACCATCCAATGCAGACCCGAGGCCAATCCCGCGGGACAGCGCCGACAACCGTGCGCTGCTGCCCGCCGCGCTGCCGGCGTTCTGCACCGCACGGGTGATCCTGATCGCTTTGGCGATGTGCGCGGCACTCTCGCTGCTGCTGACCCTAGTGCCCGGCGTGGGACCGGAACGCTGGGCGCGCTTCGGCACAACACTGTGGCTGGTGACCTGGATCGCACTGGTAACCGTGGCGCTGCTCTGCGCGACGCGCGGTTGGCTCGATCGCCTGCCGCTGCCGGCCCTATTGACCATCATCGTGACACTCCTGCTGACCGTCACCGCCGTGACCAGCGCGGTCGCCTTCGGCGCGCTGCAGTCGATCGGCTGGCAGCCGCAGGAAACCGCCGGCGAATTCCTGCTGCACAACCTCGCTATCGCCCTGCTGGTGGGGTTGATCGGTATCTGGATGTTCTCGCTGCACCTGGGCAATGCACGCCAGATCAACGCCGTCGCCGAGGCACGCCTGTCGGCGCTGCACGCGCGCATACGGCCCCATTTCCTGTTCAACAGCCTCAACACGGTGGCCGAACTGGTCCACGACCACCCGGAAGCGGCCGAACAGGCGGTGCTGGACCTATCGCGCGTGTTCCGCGCCGCACTGGCGGCCGAGTCTTCGAGCACTCTGGCCGAGGAAATAGAACTGGCGCGACGCTACCTCGAAATCGAGCGCTGGCGGTTGGGCGAGCGACTGAAAGTCGACTGGCAACTGCCTGACCCGCTGCCCGAGGCCCAGCTGCCGGTGCTCACCCTCCAACCGCTGGTGGAGAATGCCGTGCGCCACAGTATCGAACGCCAGACCGAGCCCGGGCCGATCCGGGTCGAGTGCCAAGTGGGGCGCCAGTCGATCGGCCTGGTGATAGAGAATGACCTCGTTCGCGGTGACGATCACCACGGTAACGGCATGGCGCTGGCGAACATCCGCGACCGGCTCGACCTAATGTTCGGCGATGCGGCCTCGCTGCGTGCCGGGCCGGTCGACAGGCGATTCCGGGTAAAGCTAGTGATCCCGCGGACGGGTGAGGGGGTGAAAAGATGGTGCGCGCCCTGATCGTCGACGACGAGCCACTGGCCCGCGACCGGCTGCGCCGGCTGATCGGCCGACTGGGGGGTATCGAGGTGGTTGCCGAAGCCGGCAACGCCGATGAGGCGCGTGCCGCCATGTGCCAGATGCCGGACCTAGTGTTCCTCGATATCGGGATGCCCGGCGAGGACGGCATCCAGTTGGCTCATCGCCTGCGCGAGGCCGACCTGCCGCCGGCAATCGTCTTCACCACCGCGCACGCCGATCGTGTCCTGCACGCCAGCGAGACTGCCCCCGCCGGGTATCTGTTAAAGCCGATCGAACCAGAGGCCCTGCGCGCGGCGATCGAACGCGCCCGGCGGCCTAATCGCTGCCACCAGTCCCGTCGCCCAACCCTGACCGTGCGCCTCGGCCGCGAGGATCTGCGGCTGGGGCCCGAGCAGGTTGTCGCGGCGATGGCCGAGGACAAGGCCACCCATCTCTACCTGCTCGATCCGGCCGATGGCCGGCGCCGCGAGGCTTGGATCGAACCGAGCCTCAACGTGCTTGAGGAACGCTTTGACGGTCAGTTGCTGCGCCTGCACCGCAACAGCCTGGTCAACCCCACGCAGATCCATTCAGTAAGCCATCACAACGGCCAGCACTTCTGCCACGTTCATCACCTCGACGAGCCCTTGAGCATCAGCCGCCGCGCCTGGCGCTCGGTGCGCGACGCGCTCGGCCAATAGTCCAGACGAATCTCCTCAGCCACCGGCCCTAACCGACTGAGTCCTGCCGCATTTGTGCGACACTTGGTTATTAACTGGCGGGGAACGACACGACCCCGCAAGGCCCACGAGGAGTTCCGTGATGACGCAATGGTTCGATGAGCTGTGGTTCCTGACGCTGGAGGCCGCCCCTTGGCTGCTGCTGGGCTTGGTGATCGCCGCGCTGATCAAGGCGTTCTCCGACCAACTGGCGATAGCAAAACACCTCTCGGGCGAGTCGACCGGCGCGATCGCCCGCGCCGCGTTCATCGGTGCGCCGCTGCCCCTGTGTTCCTGCGGGGTAGTGCCGGCGGTGCTGGGGCTGAAGGACGCCGGCGCCGGCCGCGGCCCGTCGATGGCCTTTCTGGTCGCCACGCCGGAGACCGGGCCCGATTCGATCAGCGTCAGCTATGGCCTGCTGGGACCTGTCTATGCCATTGCCCGCCCGGTTGCGGCAATCATCGGCGCGATCGTCACCGGTGTGGTTAGCGGTCGACTGGCCGGCCCCCTGCCGGTCGACCCGGCCACGACAAGCGCCTCGGCCGCTGCCGATAGCTGCTGTGGCGAGGAAAAGGACAGCGGCTGCTGTGATACTGCGCCGGTGACCGCCGCGACGGCAAGCAGTTGCGCCCCGAAAAACGATACTGCCGCCTGTTGCGGGGACGACCTGCCGGCGGGTCCGACCGCCCGCGAACGCCTCTCCGGCGGCTTTTCCTACGCCTTCGGCCAAGTGCTGATCGACATCATGCCGTGGATGTTCCTGGGCCTGGCCATCGCCGCCACGGCGGTGGTTCTAATCCCGGACGGCTTTTTCGACAACGCCTGGGGACTGGTGGGCAGTTACTTGCTGATGGCGGTAATCGGCATTCCGATGTATGTCTGTGCGACCGCCTCGACGCCGATCGCAGCCGGGTTGCTGGTGGCGGGCATGTCGCCGGGCGCGGCGCTGGTTTTCCTGCTCGCCGGCCCGGCAACCAATATCGGCACGCTTGGCATCCTGAGAAAGCACTTCGGCACCCGCCTGATCGGGTTGTATCTCGTGACCGTGATCGCCTGCGCACTGGTCGCGGGGATCAGCTTGGACGTGCTGTGGCACGCCTTCGACTGGAGCCTGCCGAGCAGTGCGGCGGCCGGCCATGCAATGGATGCGAACTGGCTGGGAATCGGCTCACTCGCAGTACTCGCCGCCGTCACCATTCACGCCTACTGGCGCCGCCGGCAGGCACGCCAGGTGCCAGAGGAGGGAGCCTGTGGCTGTTCACAAGACCGGGATAGATCTCGGTGACCACGACCGGGTCACGGTTGGCCTGATCAGCGACACGCACGGCACGCTCGAGTGCGCTCTACTGCCGCTGCTGGCCGACGTGGACATGATTGTCCATGCCGGAGACCTGCTCGATCCCGGTGAACTGCGCCATCTCACGCCGACCAGCGGCCACGTGGTGGTCGTGCGCGGCAACAACGATACCCCCGGCCAGTGGCCCGAAGGGACCGAGGCACTGCTCGACACTCTGCCCGAGCAGGCGCGACTGCAACTGCCCGGCGGCCTGCTGGTGGTCGAACACGGCCATCGCGTCAAACCCGCCCGCAGCCGTCACGAGCGCCTGCGACGCCGCCATCCCGAGGCACGTGCAATCGTCTACGGCCACACGCATCGCCGCGTGATCGAGACCGACTCCACACCCTGGGTGCTTAATCCGGGTGCCGCCGGTCGCCAGCGCGCCTTCGGCGGCATTGGCTTTCTGCGCCTAACCGCCACAGTGGACGAGTGGTGGGTCGAGGCCGTCACCCTCCCAAAGCGGGGCCGGGACACGTAGACTCACCCGGGAATCGTCACACAGGACAGGACACTCTCGATTCATGGCAAACGTGCTGGGCGTGGGGATTGCCACGCTGGACATCATCAACGAACTCGACCACTACCCGGCAGAGGACAGCGAGCAGCGCGCCGTTTCACAGCGTGTCGAGCTGGGCGGCAATGTCGCCAACAGCCTGCGGGTGCTGCGCCAGTTCGGCCATCCGGTTGAGTTTGCCGGCGTGTTGCCGGGGGATGCAGACGGGAGACGCATTGCCGATCTGATGGATCGCTACGGCGTGGACACTCGCCACGCTCGGCGGGTGGAGGGCCACGCGCCGACGTCGTACATCACCGTCAATCGCGCCACCGGCAGCCGCACGATCGTGCACTACCGCGATCTGCCGGAATTCGACCTGGGTTCGTTCATGGCGATCGACCCGACTACCTACGACTGGCTGCATTTCGAGGCACGGGCCTGCGACGAGACCGCCGCGATGCTCGCGCTGGTCCGGGCACGGGTCACCGACCAGCCCATCTCGCTGGAAGTGGAGAAAGATCGCCCGGAGCTCGACCAGCTCTGGTCGTTCCCGGACCTCATCTTCTTCTCCAAAGCCTTCGCCGGAGGCCGCGGCTTCGAAGAGCCGGCAGCCTTCCTGCGCGAGGTCCGCAACTGGGCACCACAGGCGATCCTGATACTTGGCTGGGGTAACGCCGGGGCGTGGATGTCACGCCCCGATGAGACCGACCCCGCTCATGTTCCAGCGCAACCGGTCGATACCGTGGTTGACAGCATCGCCGCCGGCGACACGTTGATCGCCGGGTTCATCCATGCCAACGCGCGCGGAACGGGACCGTTGGCGTCACTGGAATTCGCCGTCCGTCTGGCCGAGCGTAAGCTCGGACAAGCAGGTCTCGCCGGGCTGGGGCCAAGCGATCCGGCCGCCGACCCGGACCTGCTTTGCCGGCTCGGCGATCTCGACTCGGTAGATGCCTTGGGCGTGTGGCCGCGGGGCGGCGAGGCGCGTGGACCGGCACCTCTGATCGTGATCCGCGACGGCGAGCGGGTCTGCGCCTGGCGGAATGTCTGTCCGCACAACGGCTCGCCGCTGTCACGGGAGCGGCACGATTTCCTCGAGACCCGCGAGGGCGAGCGCCAGTTGCGATGCAACGTGCACCAGGCCTATTTCCGCCTCGACGATGGCATGTGCATTGCCGGCCCCTGCGAAGGGCAAAAGCTCCAACCCGTCGATCTGGAACGGATCGGCAACCGAATCTACTTAGCCGGTCGCGCAAGCCGGCAAGAGGGACCAGAACTCCCTCAGGAACAATCGCCGGAAAGCCCAAGAGGATGAAGGATCGGGGATGATGGATCGCCAGCACGACATTTTGCATTGGCTCGACGCATTGCCGGATCCGCTGGTCGGGCGTGATGCCGACGGCCGACTGCAACTTATCAACCAGGCAGCGCGCGCGATGCCGGCGAACAGCAAACTCGAGCGCATGCTCAGCGACTGGGAGGGAGACGCCTCCCCGCGTCTGGTCAGCCATCCGACCAGCATTGATGCCGACTGCCGCGTCTATCGCCACCTTCACCTTGGTTCGCACCCCGACCCGTCCGCCACCCCGCGAGAGTTGCACCTGCTGCAGGACGTCACCGGCGAAAAGCGTGCCGAGTTGGCACTGGCCGAAACCGAGCGTCTGGTTCGCCTGCTGATCGATGCCAGCCCCGACGTGATCGTGATCAAGGATGGCCAGGGTGGCTGGCTGCTGGCCAACCAGGCCGCGCTTGACCTGTTCCGCCTCGAGGGCCTGCCCTGGTGGGGGCGTGACGACGACTCGCTCGCCGAGCTGACCGAGCCAACCTTCCGGGATGCCTTCTACTTCTGCCGACAATCCGACGAACGCGCCTGGAAGGCCAACGAAATCCATCGTGAGAGCGAGGTGATCAAATCGCCGGAAGGCGACGAGCAGGTCTTCGACACGATCAAGCAACCGGTCCTCGACGCCGACGGTCGGCGCCACGCTATGATCGTGATCGCGCGAAACATCACCGCCCAGCTGCGCGCCCAGGCCGAGTACGAAGACCTGGCCATTCACGACGAGCTAACCCATCTCTACAACCGCCGCTTCTTCCAGATCGAGGCCCAACGTCGGCTCGACGAACTGGGGCGCGAGAACCGCCACGCCGCCGTGGCGGTGCTGGATCTCGATCGTTTCCGCAGCATCAACGACGGCCACGGGCACGAAGAAGGCGACCGGGTAATCCGCCAGATGGCAGACCGTTTGCGCGACCTGGGCGCCAAGCAGGACTGGCTGGTCGCCCGCCTCGCCGGTGACGAATTCGCCATCCTAGGTGCCGACATCGAGCCCAGCGATGGGCCGGAGGTGTTCGGCGGGGCGCTGCGCGAGCTGATGCGCCATTCCTTCGAGCTCGAAACCACCAACCTGATCCTGACCGCCAGTACCGGCATCGCCTACTGGCCGGCCCACAGTCGCCACATCGCCCAACTGCTTACCCAGGCGGACGCGGCGATGTTCGAAGCCAAGAAGAACGAACGCGAGCCGGTGGCGGTCTTCAGCCCACAGCTCTCCGAGCGGCAGGTGTGGCGTTCGGAAATGCTGGGCGCCCTGCGCGACAGCCTAGAAAACGACCGCTTCCATCTTGTCTACCAAATCCAGCAGGATGCCCTCGGCCTGGCCGTCACGGGCGTTGAGGCCCTGCTGCGCTGGAGCGCTCACGATCCGCAACTGCAATGTGGCCCGCAGGACTTCATACCCTTCCTAGAGCAATCGGGGCTGATCGTCGAGGTCGGCGGCTGGGTAATGACCGAGTCGGCCTGCCAAGCCGCCGAGTGGGGCCGGGAAACCGACGAGGCGATAACCGTCTCGGTGAATGTCTCCAGCGTGCAGCTGCACGCCCCCTGCTTCGCCAATCGCGTCTCGCGTGCCCTGGAGATCTCCGGCCTGCCCCCCGAGCGACTGGAATTGGAACTTACCGAGACCGCGCTAGTCCATGATCCTGAGCAGGCGGCGACGATGCTGGGCGCGGTGCGCAAGCTGGGCGTGAAGCTCGCGCTGGACGACTTCGGCACCGGCTATTCCTCGTTGAGCTATCTCAAGCGCTTCTCGTTCGACCGGCTGAAGATCGACCAAGGTTTCGTGCGCGACATCCTTGGCGACCGCAACGACCTGGAGATCGTTCGGGCGATCATCGCTATGGGCAACGCCCTGTCGCTCGAGATTATCGCCGAGGGGGTAGAAACCGCCGAGCAGCGCGACCTGCTGGACGCGCTCGGGTGCCACTCCTTCCAGGGCTACCTGATCGGCCGCCCGACACACGCCGACGCCATCCTTCCCTTGTTGGGCGTGCGGCTGCTGTAAGCGCTCTGGTAGCGTTCACCTCGATCACGACCGAGCGCTAAGCCGGCGTGGCATCGGATTCGCGCCACTCTCACCTGAACACTCTTCCGCCAAGAGGCCCGACCCCATGACCACACGCACACAATGGATCGAGCAGACCCTGCGGGACGCGCTCGAACCGATGTATCTCGAGATCACCGACGAGTCGACGCAACATGCCGGCAACCGCGTCGAGAGCCACTTTCGCGTGGTGGTGGTCAGCGAGCAGTTCGACGGCCTGTCGCTGATCCGTCGTCATCGACTGGCGCAGGACCCGCTCAAAACGGCCTTCGAGCAGGGCCTGCACGCCTTGGCCCTGCACACCTACAGCCCGGCCGAATGGGAGCAGCGACAGGACGCCCCGGCCTCGCCGGCCTGCCAAGGCGGCAGTCACTGATCGCGACACGCCAAAACATACCCTGACAGGGAATGGATGCCCGAAAAGAGCCGAGCGATTCCCAATGAAAATCGTGGGATTCGTTTACCAGAACGCGCCGTAAAGCCCCGTCGTTCAGGGCGGGGATCTAAGGCGCCTATTCGGGGGTGCGCTGATGCTCGATGTACTGGCGCACGATGGAGATCGATGCGCCACCGCAGGAGGCCGAGAAATAGGACGGCGACCAGAGCGTGCCCTTGAAAATATCGTGCCCGGAGATCAGGATGGTCCTTGCGTAGCAGGCGACTGGAAACCCCCTTGAGGCTATTGACCAGAATGGATACGGCCACCTTGGGCGGGTAGTTCACCAGGAGGTGGACGTGATCGTCTTCGCCATCCACCTCGACCAGCTCCGCCCCGAAGTCCGAACAGACCTTGGTGAAGATGCCTCGCAGTTGGTCGATCGCGACTCGATCCAGTACCTGGCGTCGGTATTTGGTCACGAAGACCCAATGAGCGTGCGTAGTGAATACGCAGTGCCGCCCAGTGCGGATGTCTTGATTCGCTCTCATAGGCCAACTACCGTTCCAGACATGCAACGTCTTCAAGACTTCAAGTACAAACTCAGGCCGAACGGCGAGCAGCAGCGGCAAACGCGCCGCTTCGCCGGTTCGTTGTTACCGCCGATGTAAAACTGACCCCCTAACGCCGAAGTAATTTTGACCCCCTGGGCGAAAATGGCGGCTTTTGAGCCGCCGCCATGTTGACCCAGGAGAATGCAGTGGAAATCAGAGTATTCGCCCGTCAGGGCATGGGGATCAAGGAGATCGCCCAAGCCCCTTCCCAATCGCTCCAGCAAGCAATCAAGGATCTGGAACGCGCCTACGCCAACTTCTTCGAGGCGCGGGCCGCCTTTCCTGCTTTTAAGAAACGCGGACGACACGATGCCTTCCGTTTCCCGCAGGGCGTGAAACTTGACCAGGGCAACGCCCGCAGCTTCCTCCCCAAG
>JAWLFB010000001.1:0-92239 GCA_041685825.1 Guyparkeria sp.
GGATCTCCGTGAATTCCGCCAGGCCCGGAAGGGAGCAACGGTAGCGGTCGATCCGGGCGCCGGAGATCGGCGGATGCAGGGTGCCACCCAATTGGATCCCGCGCTATGAGTTATCTGGTACTGGCACGCAAGTGGCGACCCCGGCGTTTCGACGACATGGTCGGCCAGGGTCACGTGCTCCAGGCTCTGACCAACGCGCTGGATCGCGATCGTCTTCACCACGCCTACCTGTTCACCGGTACCCGCGGGGTGGGCAAGACCACGGTCGCCCGCATCTTCGCGAAGGCACTCAACTGCGAGCAGGGCGTTTCCAGCAAGCCCTGCGGCGAATGCGCTGCCTGTCTCGAGATCGACTCGGGACGCTTTGTCGACCTGATCGAGGTCGACGCCGCTTCGCGGACCAAGGTGGACGACACCCGCGACTTGCTGGAAAACGTTGTCTATCTGCCGGTCAAGGGGCGCTTCAAGATCTACCTGATCGACGAAGTGCACATGTTTTCCCAAGCCAGCTTTAACGCCCTGTTGAAGACGCTCGAAGAGCCTCCCGAGCATGTCAAGTTCCTGCTGGCGACCACCGACCCGCAGAAGTTGCCGGTGACGGTGCTGTCTCGTTGCCTGCAGTTCAACCTGCGGGCACTTCCGCAGACACATATCCAGACTTATCTCGCCGACATCCTCAACCGGGAGGGCATCGAGGCCGATACGGAGGCCCTGCGACTGGTCGCGGACGCCGCCGGCGGCTCGATGCGCGACGCCCTGAGTCTCGTCGATCAGGCGATTGGCTTCTGCGATGGCCGGCTGGACACCGAGGCGATCGCCGACATGCTCGGCGTGACCGATCGACGCCTGTTGCACGGTTTGCTCGAGCGGCTTGCCGCCGGCGATGCCGACGGGGTGTTCGGATTGGTGGATCAGGCGCTCGAACGTTCGGTGGACCCCGCGCGGCTGTTGACCGAACTGGCCGAGACGGTCCATCGAGCGGCGCTCGCGCAATGGTTGCCCACCGATGCCCCGGCACTGGATGCCGATGCTGCCACCCTGCAGCTCTGGTACCAGATTGCCTTGTCAGGCCGTCGTGACATCGGTTGGACACCTTCGCCGCGCGTGGGCTTGGAGATGACCCTGCTGCGCATGCTGGCCTTTGAGCCGGGGACTGGCCCGGGGGTAGACCTGCCGGGCGCGCGTCACGCTGCGTCGACCTCGTCGGGGCAAGCGCCTTTGCGTCATCAACCGGCTACGGCGACTGATCAAGATACTTCCGGGACGCCCGTCGGCGTAGCTGATCGGGATTCGGCCGGTTATGGTTCAGAGGCGAGCGCGTCGACCGAAGGGATGGAGGCGGATGGCGCGGCCGGGGATGTGAGTCGCTCGGTCCCCGACATGGGTCATAGCGCGGCGTCCGGGGCAATGGAAAGCGAGGCAAGTGGTGGTCGGACGATCACGCCCGGCAATTGGTTCGAAGTCGTCGCGCAGCTTTCCATGCCGGCCCGTAGCCTTGCAGAGCGATGTCATGCGGTCAACGACGGCGACTCGGTCGTCCTCGTGATCGACCCTGGCTTCCTGTCCATGGCCTCGAAGGCCACACAGGAACGGCTGGTCGCGCAACTGCAGCGCCTGGGGGTGCAGCAACCCGTTCGATTCGAGGTGGGTGAGACGTCGGCCGCGGCTGCGCCGGTGCAACCCAGGGCCGCCCCAGCACCCGCTGAGTCATCACCGCAGCCGGATGACCCGGTGTGCACCGCGGTCGAAACCCCGGCACAGACCCGTGAGCGCAACGAGCAGGCGGCCGCAGAGGCGCGGGAGCAATCGTTGCGGCACCATCCGGCCGCCCGTGTCATCGCGGAGCGCGCCGGGGCCGAATTGATACGAGAGTCCGTGCGTCCCGTGGACGACCATGGCGCAGTCAACGAACGTTAGCGAGCAGGAGACATCGGCAGATGAAAGGTGGAATGGGCAACCTGATGAAGCAAGCGCAAGCGATGCAGGAAAACATGCAGCGCATGCAGGAAGAAGTCGCCAAGATGGAAGTCGAGGGCCAGTCCGGTGGCGGGTTGGTCAAGGTGGCCATGACCGGCAAGCACGAGGCGCGCCGTGTCTCGATCGACCCGAGCCTGTTGGAAGACGACAGGGACATGCTCGAGGACCTGATTGCCGCGGCGATCAATGACGCAGCCCGGCGTATCGAGCAGGAGCAACAGGAAAAGATGTCGGGCATGACCGCCGGCATGAATCTGCCGCCGGGCTTCAAGATGCCGTTTTAAATCGGTCCTGTCTGATTCCATCGCCCGAGCTGTAACGGTTCGGGCGTTTCTCGTTACGGAGTATTCGCCCGTGCAATTATCGCCCAGTTTCCAGCAACTGATCGACGCGCTGCGCTGTCTGCCCACGGTGGGGCAGAAGACCGCACAACGAATGGCGCTGCACCTGCTCGAACGGGATCGTGCCGGTGCACAGCGCCTGGCCGAGGCGATCGGCGAGGCACTGGAAAAGCTCGGGCATTGCCGGTCATGCCGGGTATTCTCCGAGGGGGAGATCTGCCCAATCTGTGCCGACGATCAGCGCGATGATCGGCTGCTTTGCGTGGTCGAGTCGCCCGCCGATTGGATCGCGATCGAGTCCTCGGGCGCCTATCAGGGGCGTTATTTCCTGCTGCTGGGCCGCCTGTCACCCCTGGACGGGATAGGCCCGGACGAGCTAAAACTCGACCAGTTGGCTGCGCGTCTAAATCAGTCGGGGATCGAAGAGGTGATCCTCGCAACCAGCGCGACCATCGAGGGCGAGGCGACCGCCGGGTACGTCACCGAGCTGGCGCGTTCGCGTGGGCTTCGCGTCACCCGTCTGGCCCAGGGTGTGCCGATGGGTGGCGAACTCGAGTATATCGATGCCAGCACCCTGAGCCTTGCGCTCAAGGGTCGTCGGGAGGCCGAGTCTTAGCCCCTCGCCCATATCGGCCATCCCTGCATAAGGTCAATCCATGTAATATAAGTTTTTCCTGAATCAAGAGGAGAAACTTGCATGAACCAGCCCCGCGCCTTTGCGGCATTCGCCGCGACTTTACTGATTTCCGTACCGGCCTTTACGGTTAATGCCTTGGCCGACGAGGCCAACAAAGCGGTTGCCATTGAAATCGGTGATCCGTTTCCGAGTTGGGAACTGGAAGACCAGCACGAGAAGGCCCGTGAGCTACCGGGTGACTCCACCGGGGCGATCGTCTTTTCCCGCTCCAAACAGGCCGACGAGTCCCTGTCGCCGGTGCTTGAGGAGGTCGTGGGTGAGCGACTGACCGGCGGGGAGGTTGTCTATCTCTCGGACATCAGTCGGATGCCGGGCCTGATCAGTCGTCTTTTTGCTCTCCCGTCTCTGCGTGATCGGGATTACCCGGTGGTGTTGATACGCGAAGAGGGCGTGTCCGATCCGTTGGTGACCCAAGCCGACTGCCTTGCCCTGTATCGGCTGGAAAAAGGAACAGTAGTCGGGCTCGAGAACCTTTGCAATGAAGAGGACGTCCGCCGGGCTTTCTAAAGCGGGGCTTGTCCCACTCAAACCGCGTGGGCCTTGTTAGGCACCGCCGCCACCTAGATCGTGGTGTTGTTCTGCTCGTCGATCAAGGTATCCGGTCCGGTCTCGTTGGGATCGGCGGCGTTGTGGATCACCCGGTCGCGGCCCTTGCGCTTGGCTGCGAGCAGCGCGTCGTCGGCACGCTGGATGACGTTGTCGGCGTAATCGTGGGATGTGACATTGGTCAGACCGATCGAGATCGTCAGCTCACCCAGTTCCCTGCCGCTCTCGGCCAGACGCAGCTTTGAGTGCGAGATGATATTGCGGAGCTTGTTGGCCACGGCCATGGCGCCATCGGCGGGGGTGTCGGGCAGGACGATCGCGAACTCCTCGCCACCGTAGCGCAGCACCTGATCCTGACCCTTGACGTGTTCCTTCAGGGTGCGGGCAATGAAGCGCAGGATCTTGTCGCCGACCAGGTGGCCGTAGTTGTCGTTGATCTGCTTGAAATGATCGATGTCGGCCAGAAGGAATGCCGCCGGCTCTCCGGCTGATAGGGCCGCCGTGATCTGCTTTTGCAGCAAGTCATTCAGGCCGCGCCGGTTCGGCAGACCGGTAAGCGGGTCGGTGCGTGCATCTCGACGAGCGCTTTCTAGCTCCTTGCGTAACTTGGAGATCTGGTCACCGGCGCTGTTCATATGGTCGGAGGATTCCAGCGCGCTCTTCTCGACGTGGCGGGTATCCTCCATGACCTCCTCGGTCAGCGTCCGCAGGGCTTCTACGGAATCGCTGCGATCGATCTGGCGCACGAAATCGCCTAGGGTTGACGCGAAATTGGAAAACTCGTTTCCGGTATTGAGCATCTGCAACATCATGTTGCGCATCACGCGCAGCATGATGTCCTGTGCACGAGACATTTGCTTGAGTGCGCCGTTGAGTACATGCGTGTCGAACAGGTCCTGTGCCACCTCCTGAGTCAAGCCCTTGCTGCTGTTGATCGCGTCGTCCATGTCCTTCGTGAGACTGGCATCGCGCTTGAGGGCGCGCTCGTAGAACAGCGTGATGTACACCGGTGTTGGTGGCAATCCCAGCTCGGCGAGCTGGGAGAGCACCATCCGCATGATCTCGCTGGCCTGGCCACGGTCGTGGGTGTAATCGAACATGTGACGTTCCTGTCTTTTCGTGCCGCAGGAGGCGATGTGTGTTTTCGTGTCGTGCCGGGCCTGCCACTGGGCATCGGCGCGACGGATATGTGTCAGTCACCAAGGAGCTCGGACAGCTCACGCGAGAGTTGATGCTCTTCCACGCCATTGGCCTGCAGCAATTCACGCAGTTGGGTGAGGGCGTCGAGTTCGATGATGGACCATGCCAGGGCGAGGGTCCGGCTCGACTCCCGGACGATGCGGGCGGTGAGCTCGACGAGAACGGTTTGGTCCGGATCGGAGAGAATCTCGACGTTCAGTGAACCGGCGACACAGTCGTCGCTGAGGCTGTCAGGACTTTCGAGTTCTATGAGTATGCCCTTGAGAGAGACGTCGAGAATGGTGCCCCGTAGCGTTTCTTTCGGGCAGCGGATGCGCACTGGTAGCGGGATCTCGACACGGGCGAAGCGGCGTTGCGTAATCATTCCGTCGTACTGCTCCTGGCCGTCTTGGTTGCACTGAGCCGCAATCAGCGTTAAGCATACTGACTTCGGAACCCAAGCGCCACAGCCCGCGCTGGACTTGATGACCGGACGTGTTCGATCCGCTGCTAGAATATCTAGCATGCCAAAAGTGATCGAGATCCGCACCCCCGGAAGGGGCTTTGTCAACATTACAAGCCAAGTGCAGGCGGGGCTGTCCGGCAGCGGCCTGTGCCATCTGTTCCTGCAGCACACTAGTGCCTCGTTGATCCTGACCGAAAATGCCTCTCCGGAAGTGCGCACGGATCTTGAGACGCTGATCGGTCGTGCGGCGCCGGATGGCGACCCCGCCTATCTTCACGATGACGAAGGGCCGGACGACATGGCGGCCCATTTTCGTACGCTGTTGGCCGGTCATGAGTTGTCGTTGCCCATTAGCGACGGACGTTTGCTGCTAGGAACGTGGCAGGGGGTCTTCGTCTGGGAGCACCGTGCCCGGCCACATCGGCGCCGCATCGTGATCACTCAACTGCCCGAGCGGCAATGAGTTCAATCGCTGATGGCTGGCCGCTGGAACCGGCCGAGCTGTCGTGGCGTGACGACGGCACCATTCACAGCGAGGCATTCGCGGGTCTCGAATGTTCCCAAGCCTCCGGTTTTGCAAAGCGCGACCATGTCTTTCTCGCCGGTAACGAGCTTTACACGCGCTTCGCCGCCGGCGAGGGCAATCGCATTCTTGAGGCTGGTTTCGGTTTTGGCGCCAATTTCCTCGCTACCGCGTTGCTGTTTCTCGAACTGGCGCCGTCAGGCGCTACCCTCGACTTCGTCAGTCTCGAGCACCATCCCGTCGCGGAATTTGATCTGCCGCGCTTGGCGATGGCTCAACAACGCGCGGCGCAGCACTGGCTGGCGAGTCACTCGTGGTTCTCGGCAGGGGCCCACCAACGTTTGGTTGACCTGCAATCCGCGCTGCATGCGCAATGGCCCGACCCCGTGCCTGGGTTTCATCGGCGTTTGCTCGCGGGTGGGCGCATACGCCTAACCATGATCTGGGGTGACCCCGGGATCCAGTTCCCCCGACTTGGCGGTTCATTCGATGTTTTTTATCTCGATGGGGTCGGCCCCGACCGGCATCCCCAGCCGTGGCAGGAGGAGCTTTTGCTGCAGGCGGGGCCGCGCTCGGCCCCAGGGGCGACTGCCACCACGGGTCGCGTGCTGCCGTGGGTGCGTGAGGCGCTGGCTGCGGCGGGTTTTGTTGTCCAGCAGCGTTCGGGATTTTCCTCCAGCCAAGACATGCTAATCGCCCGTCGCGATGAAGATCAGGTAAACACCGTATCGGCCTTGCCGCGGGCCGATGGTCCTATCGCCGTCCTAGGGGCCGGGATGGCCGGAACCACGGCCGCGCGGGCGCTTATACGACGGGGGCGTGAGGTCGTGGTTTTCGAGGCGGGGGCGGCTTCTGCCGGTGGCGGCTCTGGCAACCCGGCCGGCCTGGTGGCGCCGGTGATCAGCCGTGACTGGAATCGCCTGTCGCAACTCACCGCGACTGGTATGGGTTTCATGCGCGCCGAATTGCGTGAGCTCGCCGATGGCGAGACGGCGGCGTTTAACGGCGTGATCAAGCTTGCTCGCAGCGAGCGCCATGCGACTCGCCAAGACGGTATCGCCGCGGAACTGCAACCGAATCCGAACTTCGCTCAGTGGTGTGATGCCACGTCATTGCGGGGGCTGTCCGGAGTTTCGGATATCGATTACCCCGGCTGGTACTTCCCGACGGCCGGCTGGCTGCGGCCGCGAGAGGTCATTGCCCACTGGCTCGCCGCCCCCGGTATCGAGACGCGGCTCGATTCGCCGGTACGACGCATGCTCGGGCAGGCGGGCGAGTGGCAGGTGCAGACACTCGATGGGCTAACGCACGGCCCGTTTGCCGAGGTGGTCGTAGCGGCCGGTCCGTCAAGCGGAGCGCTGATCGAGGGCCTGGGGCCGTGGATCGAGCCGTGTCGGGGGCAGGTCAGCTGGGGAATGCACGGGGGTGAGCGGACGCGTGACGCACCGGTGAGTGGTCGCCCCCTGATGCGCGAGGGCTACGCGCTCGACCTGCCCAGTGGCGAACGACTGTTCGGGGCGAGTTTCCTTCCAGGCGATACTGAGCTTGGCGTCCGGGACGGCGAGCACAAGGAAAACCGGCAACGGCTCGCTGCAATCGCCCCGTCACTCGAAGCGCAAATGGCCAAGGATGGGCTGCAGGGCCGTGCCTCCTTGCGTGCGACGACGCCAGATCGTCTGCCGATCGTGGGACGGTTTGCCGACGGGTTGTGGGTATCGACCGGACACGGGGCGCGCGGCCTCACCTGGTCGGCGTGGCTTGCCGAGTTTCTCGCGTCGCAAATCGAGAAAACCCCGTCGCCGTTGCCGCGGGATCTTGCCGATGGGCTGTGCCCGCAACGCTTCGACGAACGTGCCGCTCGCAAGCAGGCACGCTTAGGCGGACAGTCCAGCTAAAACCGGGCGACCGGGTCGGTCGGCCCGATCAGTCGGCTAGGCGGCGAATACGTTCGCGCTGGGCAGCCAGTTCCTCGAGCTCGGACTCGAAGCCCGCCAGTCGCTCTCGCTCCTGGTGGACCACGGCCTCCGGTGCGCGCTCGACGAATTTGGCGTTCGACAACTTGCCGCGTGCTTTCTCGATCTGCTTATCGATGCCCTCGACTGCTTTGTTCAAGCGCTCGAGTTCCGCGGTGACGTCGATCAGGCCGGCCAGCGGAATGTGTACCTGCATCTTGCCAACCAACGCCATTGCCGATTCCGGCAATTCGCCGTCGAGTTCCTCGATCGACTCGATTCGAGCGACCGTGGTCAGCAGCGGTTTGAGTTCCGTGATGCGTGTCCGGTCGAGGTCGCCTGCCTCGCTGACCAGGACCGGCAGCGGCTTGCCCGGTGCGATGTCCATCTCCGCGCGGATGCGGCGCACGCCGAGGATGAAACCCTGCAGCCACTCGATCGCCTCGCGCGCCTCGGGGGCGTGCTGCAACTCGTCGGTAACCGGGAAGGCCGCGGTCATGATTGTGTCGCCAGCCGCGCGCTTGGTTCCGGCCAGCGGGGCGACCCGTTGCCAGATGGTCTCGGTTATGAAGGGGATGAACGGGTGCAGCAGGCGCAGCAGGGTCTCAAGTACCCGCACCAACGTGCGGCGGGTGCCGCGCTTCGCTGCCTCGTCGCCATGCTTGATCGCCGGCTTGGATAGCTCGAGGTACCAGTCGCAGTAGGTACTCCAGGTGAAGTCGTAGAGCGTCTGGGCGGCGAGATCGAAGCGGTAGGTTTCCAGGTGCTTGGTAACCGTCGCTTCGCAGGCTTGCAGCTCACCGATGATCCAGCGGT
This sequence comes from Guyparkeria sp., assembly GCA_041685825.1. Classification (GTDB taxonomy): domain Bacteria; phylum Pseudomonadota; class Gammaproteobacteria; order Halothiobacillales; family Halothiobacillaceae; genus Guyparkeria. The sequence continues at coordinate 8,498 of JAWLFB010000001.1, forward strand.
CGCCGGTGCCCAGCGTGACCGGCTCATCGCCGAGTCCCGTGTCCTCGTCCTCGCACTGCATCAGCACGAAGCGACTGGCGTTCCAGAGTTTGTTGCAGAAGTTGCGGTAGCCCTTGACGCGCTCGAGGTCGAAGCTAATGTCGCGCCCGGTAGTAGCCTGGGCGGCGAAGGTAAAGCGCAGCGCGTCGGTGCCGTGCTCCTCGATGCCGTCGGGGAACTCCTCGCGGGTGTGCTTCTCGATCAGCCGTGCCTTCTTCGGCTGCATCAGGCCGGTGGTGCGCTTTTCCACGAGTGACTCGAGATCGATGCCGTCGATGATGTCGATCGGGTCGAGTACGTTGCCCTTGGATTTGGACATTTTTTGACCGTGGGCATCGCGCACCAAGCCATGTACGTATACCTCGTGGAACGGGACATCCTTGCCGAAGTACTTGCCCATCATCACCATTCGCGCGACCCAGAAGAAGATGATGTCAAAGCCGGTGACCAGTACGCTGGTAGGGTAGAAGCGTTCAAGTTCTGCGGTCTGTTCGGGCCAACCCAGCGTGGAGAAGGGCCAGAGCGCCGAGGAGAACCAGGTGTCGAGCACGTCCTCGTCCTGGGTCAGCTCCTCGTCCGGGCCGATCTCGTACTTGGCGCGCACCTCGGCCTCGTCGCGACCGACGAAGATATTTCCGTCCGTGTCGAACCACGCTGGAATGCGGTGGCCCCACCACAGTTGCCGACTGATGCACCAGTCCTGGATGTTCTCTAGCCACTGGAAGTAAGTGTTCTCCCAGTTGCCGGGCACGAAGCGGATGTCCCCAGAGCGCACGGCATCGACTGCCGGTTCGGTGATCGTCTTCTTGCCACCCGGCTTGCCGGTGATCGTCTCATCGCTGGTGAGATCGACGAACCACTGGTCGGTAAGCAGCGGCTCGATCACCGTGCCGCTGCGATCGCCACGCGGCACCATCAGCTTGTGGTCGTCGATCTGGACCAGCAGCTCCTCGGCTTCGAGATCGCCGATGATCTGGCGACGGGCCTCGAAGCGATCCAGCCCGCGGTAGCGCTCTGGCAAGTGCGGATCGGCATCACGTGCCGCGTCGCCGACGAGTTCGGCCGTCTCGCGGATGGTTGCCGTCTCGGTGAGCACGTTCAGCATCGGCAGGTCGTGGCGTTGGCCGATGGCGTAGTCGTTGAAATCGTGCGCCGGGGTGATCTTGACGCAACCCGAACCAAACTCGGGGTCAACGTAATCGTCACTGATGATCGGAATGTGCCGGCCGACCAGGGGCAGGGTGATGGTCTCGCCGATCAGGTGCTTGTAGCGCTCGTCTTCCGGATGCACGGCCACCGCGGTGTCACCGAGCATGGTCTCGGGGCGGGTGGTCGCGACCACCAGGTGACCTTCACCATGAGTCAGCGGGTAGCGCATGTGCCACAAGTGCCCCTTTTCCTCCTCGCTGACCACCTCGAGGTCGGAGACGGCGGTGCGAAGCACCGGATCCCAGTTGACCAGACGCTTGCCGCGGTAGATCAGGCCGTCCTCGTACAGGCGAACGAATACCTCGCGGACCGCCTCGGACAGACCGTCGTCCATCGTGAAACGCTCTCGTGACCAGTCGCAGGAGGCCCCCAGGCGCTTCATCTGCTCGGTAATAAAGCCGCCGGATTGCTCCTTCCACTCCCAGACTTTTTCCAGGAACTTTTCTCGACCGATGTCGTGACGTGAAACGCCTTGGGATTCCAGCCTGCGCTCGACGACCATTTGGGTAGCGATTCCGGCGTGATCCGTGCCCGGTTGCCACAGCGTGGCCTCGCCGCGCATGCGATGCCAGCGGGTCAGCGTGTCCATCAGGGTGTCCTGAAAGGCATGGCCCATATGGAGACGGCCGGTGACATTCGGCGGTGGCAGCATGATGCAGTAGGCACCCTCGCCCTGCATGTCCGGGCGGAATTGGTCACCGTCCATCCAGCGCTGGTAGCAGTCCTGTTCGATCTGTCGGGGGTCGTAAGTCTTATCCATGCCGTTATTCAGTTCGCTTGTCGTCGGATCGGGATGTCGGATCGGGGCCGTCGGGAGGGGCTTGGGTCTAGTCGTCGGGGTGGATCGACTCGACGCGATGGTGATCGATGCTCGCGCCGGCACCCTTGTATTGTCGCCAGCGAGCACGGGCGTCCGCGCGGGGCTGTTCGCCGGAGGGAATAACCTCATCGATGTGCTCGCGTTCGATCGGTCGCGGGATCGAGGCGCCGGTGAGGTTGATCACCCGGGCAAAGCCACCGGCCTCCGGGTCGCAGCCGATGAAGATGGGCGCGTGGTCAGCGTCTTCCGGGTCGGCGGTGTGAGGCACGAAGCGGTCGTCACGGTACGACCAGAGGTAGTCGTCGAAGCCTTCCACGTGGGCGAGGCTGGCGCAGACGACGTAGGTAGGGCGCTGTGCCTCGGCCTGCTCGGCGCAAAGTTCGGCGGCGAAATACCAGAAGGCATCCTCGGCCGGGTCGTCGATCAGGTGGAATACAATCTCGCTCATCTGGGCCTTCGGGCGTGGTCAATGTCCGGGTTGGGGATGCTGCGACGCTGGCGCTCAGTCGGTATGCTGCTCGTCGGATACAGGTAGTCGGAGCCGCCGAGACCAACGCCACGGAGCAAACGAGTATTATGCCCAATTACCCCATGTCGCCCAAGGCGATTGGCACGGAAAGCGCCCCGGGTATGGCCTGCCGGAACGTTCGCCCGCGCCGCGATTCTTGCGGCCTTGCGAGGGATTCGTGAAACCGAATAAGGCACGTCTGCTGGCGATCGTCAGTTGGGTCGCCGTGCTGATGGTGCTGGGCCTGGCGATTGTATGGGTGGGGCCTGAGCGTCTGATCGTACCCTGGCGATCGATCGACCCATTGGCGCTGCTGGTGGCGCTGGCGCTGATGATCGCCAGTTATCTCATCCGCACACTGCGCATCACCCGCTATTTCCCGGATCGGTTGGCGGGCCACTTCTGGTCGGCCTTCCGCCTGTCGAACTGGCACAACCTGATGAACAACCTGCTGCCGATGCGTTCCGGTGAATTGGCCTTCCCGGTGCTGATGCAGCGCTACTATCGATTGTCTCCGCTGGAGAGCATACCGGTGCTGTTCTGGTTCCGTCTGCTCGACCTGCAGGTGGTGTTGCTGATCGGGCTGGTTGTCGGCGGTCACCTTCTCGGTCTTACCGCCGGCGTTTTGGGCCTGTTGTTCGTGTCGCTTCTGTTGGCCCCGGTGCTTGCCTACGGTCTGCGCCACTGGCTACATGGTGTGCTTGCTCGGCGAGAAGGCCGGCTGGCGCAAAAGGGCGTGAAGATGCTAGCAAGTTTGCCCGATCGGCCGACACGATTGCTCGGCACGCTGTTCTGGACCTGGGCTAACTGGCTGGTCAAGCTCGCCGCGCTGGGCTGGGTATTGGCCGCCCTAGCTCCGGTGGGCTTCGCTGCAGGCGTGCTCGGGGCAATCGGCGGGGATCTGACCACCGTATTACCCGTGCATGCACCGGGCGGGTTTGGCACCTACGAGGCCGGCGTGGCGCTGCTGCTAGCGCCGCTGGTCGACGAGCCACGCACCGTGTTGGCGGCGGCGGTCAATCTCCACCTGTTCGTGCTGGGCACCGCGCTGCTGGCCGCGGCACTCGCGCTGTTCATTCCTCGCCCCTCGCCGCGCTGAGCTCGTCGACCGCCGTGTTTCGGATCAGCTGGTCGAGAGTGCCCATGTAAGCCTGCAATCGTGACTCGAAGGTCTCGCCCGGCAGAGTGCCATCGTGGAATTCCTGCAGCAGTGACAGGATGCCGGTGGCCAGGTGGCGATGCCGGTCGAGGTTCTTGGTCGCCCACCAGGCCGCCGCGGCGCGCAGCTGGTGATGGCGTTCGGATTGCTCTAGGTGGGCCCGTCCCAGTGAACGCAACCCCCACAAGGCAGCCATGGCGCCCAGTGCCGTGCGCGGCCTTGCCGGATTGATGGCGAAATCGAAGGCCGTCATCCAGTCAGCCAGGGCGGTTCGGCGCATCGGGCGGGCGATGGCATAGCCCTGGCCGAGTTGTCCGCCGAGCAGGGCGGTGGCCTCGATCAGGTCGGGTGTTTCCAGGCCCTCGACCACGGTGCGCAATTCGAGTGCCTGAGCCATCTGGATCATCGAGGCAATGAAGGTCAGGACCCGGCCTGGTTCGTGCTGGGCCGCACGCACCATCCCCTGATCGATCTTGACCGTGTTGAAGGGCAGGCTGCGCAGCCGCAACAGGTTGTTGTAGCCCGAGCCAAGGTCATCCATTGCCAAGCTGACACCCAGATCTCCGATACGCTGCATTGGGCCGGCCAGATCAACCGGCTCGAAGCCGGTGTCCCCCTGTTCGAGCAGTTCGAGCGTGATCCGGTGCGGACTCACCGCGTGGCGGTCAAGCGCGGCGCGAATGTGTCCCGGCGTGGTTGGGTCCATCAGCACGCTCACCGGCAGGTTGATGGCGATCGACAGCGCCGGGCCGCGACGTGCCTCGATCTCTCGCAGACAGGTTAGCGACTGGTCTAGGCCCAACTCAAACAGGCGCATCACCTGACCGTCGTTGAGCCAGGGGATGAACATGTTCGGCAGGATGACCTTGCCGTCGGGCAGGTACAGCCGTGCCAGGGCCTCGAGCGTGCATAACCGCCCCGTTTGCACGTCGATGACCGGTTGGAAGACCATCTCTAGGCCATTGTCGTAGAAGGCCTGTCGCCAGCGATCGTAATCGCCCTTGGCATACAGCAGGGCTGCCGGACTCCGGATCTGCCGCCAAGCCTGGCTGATTATCGCCATCAACTGGCCGGTAAACCCCTGCAGTGTCGTGCTCGTGAACATTCCCGGGATTCCCCCATGCAGGCAAATCACGGCGATGGGCTGGTCCCGGTTGTCGAGGATCGGGATCGCTACGCAACTGCGAATCCCCAGGGCCTCGGCATGATTCGCCCAGGGCGCACCGGCAGGATCGTCGACGGTATTGTCCATGGTGACGACACGGGCCTCCCGGTAGGCGATCGATATCGGATGCGCCGATTCCGGACGTCTGAGATCGAGAGTGGCGTGGCCATCGGGTTCACCGCTAGGTCGGGTGAAGAGGTCGATGCCTTCGGCGTAGTTGGCGACGAAACGGCCATCGGCATCGGGTGAGAGTATTGCCACTCCATTAATGCCTGGCATGCCGGTCAGGGTGTCAAGCAGGTGCTCGTTGAAATCCGGCCAGTTGTGCTCGTTACGACGCCGATCGTCGATTGCTACCAAGGCGTCATGGAACTCGTCACCGACGGCCTGTCCCGCGGCGAGCTGGTGTGAAAGCTCCATGCTCAGGCGCTCGGTAAAGACGCGTTCGAGCCGGTTCTGGTGGCGCTGATTGAGCCGCGCGCGATTGAAGGTCTCGTTGAACTCGTGCATGTACACGGTGATCGCGCGGACCAGGTCACTGGGCGAAACACCGGCGAGGGCATGCACGTGACCGATCTGGCGGGCGCGTTTGATGTGCACTTCCTCGCTGAGATCGGGATCGAGGAGGAGGGCAAGGTGACGGGCCTGCTGGTCCTTCAGCGCCTGGAATTCCCTTGGCGACAGATGAGCGAGGATGTTGCGTATCGATTGCAGACGCGAAAGCTCGGTGTGGAAACGCTCGATGAATTCGTAGCTCAAGTGATCGATGTCCGGCTGAACACGTTCGAGGAGCATTTTCGCGGCAGGACCGTAGGCAGGTACCTCCTTGGACATCTCGGGCAGATCCTGGTCTCGCTGGGTCGTTTCACGCTCCCAGATGACCCAGTCCTGTTGGCGAACCGATTTGTTGTTCTTGGCCGCGTACAACGCGGCGTCGGCATTGCGGATTAGTTGCTCGGGTGCACTGTCGTCGAGTGGATAGCGGGTGACACCGATCGAGCCGTTGGCGTGGACCTCGACGCCTTTCTCCAGGGTGATCGGTTGACGGATGGTGGTGGCGACGCGATCGAGCACCTGTGCGAGGCCAGCATCATCCTCAATATCCTCAAGGATCAGCAGGAACTCGTCCCCACCCAGCCGCGCGGCCGTATCGGTGTCACGAATTGCGCTTTTAAGCCGGGCAGCGAGCGTCATCAACATCTCATCGCCGGCCGAGTGCCCGAACCGGTCGTTGATCGGCTTGAAATCGTCAAGGTCCAGTAGAGCAATGGCCAGCATCTGCTGGTGCCGGTCGGCCCGGGCGAGCGCTTTGGGCAGCTCGGCGTCAACGGCACGGCGATTGGACAGATTGGTCAACGGGTCGTGGTAGGCGAGATAAGTGTTGCGTTGCTGTTCTTCGTCGAGCCGGTCGCGCAGGTCAAGCTGTTCGAGGCTGCGATTGACCAGTTCGCCCAGATGCACCAGTACCTCGGTCACCTGCTGGTCGAGGTCGGATTCGGCCGCGGCGATCACCACCAGGAAGGCCCAGAGCTGGCCGTTGCGCGACAACGGCACCAGCGCTGCCAGTGGTGGCGTGTCGAACCAGTTCAACTGCGCGAACGGCGCGGCGATACGTGCGTCGATCACCATGCGACGGCCGGCATCGGCAAGCGCGTGCGCCCGGCGGATGCCATTTTCTAGGGTGCGCTTCACGTCCGGGTTCGGCCGGTCGATGACCTCGCTGTCGCCCCCGGTGGCAATCGGGGTGACGCCGTGGTCGGCCGGGGCTACCCAGGCGCCCAGAAACAGGCCGGTTTCCACCAGTTGCGTGCAAACGACCTCGAGCATGCGCTGCTCGTCATCGGCCAGGATCAGGGTGTCGATTTGGGCAAGCAGCGACTGCATCAGCGCCTGGTCGCGCTCGAGCCGTTCGATGCGCTGGCGCTGCTGGTCCTTGAGCAGGGCGGCGTCCGGTCGCGTGCTGGCGAACAGGTGATCGATGCTATTGCGCAGACTGCAGAGCGTCGCATCTTCAGGGAGGGGCTCGACGATCTCGATGGCCCAGTAGCCGGGGGTGTCGTTTGCCGGCCCGAGTCCCTGCAGGAGGAGACGTTCCTCGGTGTCCTCGAACGAGCACGCCGGATCGTCGTGCACGTCATTATCCGGCAACAGGGCGCGATCGAAATTGCTGCTCGCGGCCAGCAAGCGACCCTCCTCGCTGAGGAACACCGCTGTGTTCCTCAGCGAGGGATAACAGGCGGCAATCGTCTCGAGCAGGGCGGCGAGTGCCTCGTCACGCGGTAACCGGTCGCCCAGCGAACGGGCCATGGCCTCGAGCCGTTCCGGCGTCATCACAGAGGCCCTCGGCGAAGATGTATCGGCGCCAATGGACTCGCCCACGGCCGCGGAGACTTCTCGGGCGGCGTCGTCGGACGGCGGGAAGTTGCCGTTCGAGGGTTGCTTTGGCAGTGGCTCATTTGGGTCAGAGGATCAAGCCGTCACGGGTTGGGGTCAAGTGATTGAATTTGCCCATCGTTGGCTGGTGGCCGTCGTTTCTGATCGAACCCGAACCAGTCGGACCGAGGGATAGCGCCGCGCGGTGGTGGCGGTCGCCAGCGTTCCTACCGTACACTGCCGGCGTTTTTGTCGATACCGCATTTCCGGGCGGAGCCGATGATTGCCGGCTGCCAACCTTGCCGCGTTTCGGTTCGATCGGCATCCGGCTAGTTCACGCGCTAATTTTGCCACGCGTTTCAAACCGCCACGCGTTGCCGGGATCACGCGTTACCTAAGGGGTGTTCCACGTCATGACAACGACCGATCAACTCGCCGCGCCGCTTTCCATCGTCGTTCCGATGTTCAACGAACAGGAGAACGTCTCGCCGCTGGTTGAGCGGGTCCATGAGGCCTTGGTGGAGTATACCGGAGCGTGGGAGTTGCTGCTGGTCGACGACGGCTCGTCGGATGCCACGGTTGCCCGGATCCGCGATGCCCGCAAGGCCTTCGGTTCGCACGTCCGCCCGGTGCCGCTGACGCGAAACTTCGGTCAGACGGCCGCTATGCAGGCAGGCATCGACCTGGCCCGCGGCGAGGTGATCGTGACCATGGACGGCGATCTGCAGAACGATCCGATCGACATCCCCCGCATGGTCGACCGGCTGCTAAGCGAGGATCTGGATCTGGTTGCGGGCTGGCGGCGGGATCGCAAGGATAACTGGGTCCGAAAAGTACCCTCTTGGTTGGCCAACCGCCTGATTCGTCGGCTGACCGGCGTCAACCTGCACGACTACGGCTGCAGCCTGAAGGTCTTCCGCGCCGAGGTGATCAAGGAGGTGCGTCTTTACGGCGAGATGCATCGGTTTATCCCGGCTTGGCTTGCCACTCAGACCGCCCCCAGCCAGATCGCCGAGGAAGTGGTCACGCACCATCCGCGTACCGCGGGCTCTTCTAAGTACGGGTTGTCGCGCACCTTCCGCGTCATCATTGACCTGATCAGCGTCTATTTCTTCATGCGCTTCTCGGCACGACCGGCACATTTCTTCGGACTGCTGGGCAGCGGCTTTGGACTGCTGGGCGGGCTGGGGATGTTCTACCTGTTGATCGAGAAGATTCTGGGGCACGACATCGGTGACCGGCCACTGCTGCTGGTCTCGATCCTGTTCATTCTCATCGGGGTTCAGATGCTGACCACCGGAGTCCTATCCGAGATGCTGTCGCGGACCTATTATGAGTCGCGTGACGTGCGCACCTACCATCTGCCGGCCCGCTTTGACCTGGCGGGTGAGAACGATGCCTTTCGCATGCCGTCGTCCGGTAAGGGCCACGAGGTAGATAGATCCGTTTCCGCCGAGGGGGACCCGGTATGACCATGCAGACAAGCTTTTTTCGTGATCCGGCCCCGGTCAGCCAGCTGGTGTCGGCGTTTGTGCTGACTGCGGCCGCCTTGTTGGCGGGCGTGTTCGTCTGGCCGGATGCCCGCGAGTCCCTGTTTCATGTTTTTAACGCGCTGGGTGGCATTGAATCGACCCAGCCGTTCTGGGCGGGCATCAATGCCCTGGCAGACACCTGGCTGACGCTGGGGTTGCTGTTGCCGTTCGTGCTCTGGCGCCCCCGGCTGGCCATCCTGCTGCTGTTTGCCGCGATCGTCGCCACGGCAGTCACCCACAGCCTCAAACCCCTGCTCGACGTACTCCGTCCACCGGGTGTACTGGAGGCCGATGCCTTCAACCTGATCGGGCACTCGATCCGCTCCGAGGCATTTCCTTCCGGACACACGGTGACCGCGTTCACCTTCGCTGGCTTGCTCATACTGGGGTTGCGTCCGCGTTGGCCGTGGGTGGCGCTGCTGCTGGCGCTTGCCTCGCTCATGGGTATCTCGCGTATGGTGGCCGGAGTGCACTGGCCGACCGATGTGCTCGCAGGGGCGATCGTCGGACTGGTGTCGGTGGCTGCGGCCGTGTGGCTGGCCGACCGCTGGCCGGCGGCCCGTCACGCAAGCTGGCCGGTGCCGGTGGCGGTGTTTATCTGTGCGGTCTGCGCCCTGGGCGCTCCCTGGGTTGACGTCGGTTATCCGCAAGGTGTCTGGGCGAACTGGATGGTCGCGCTGATCGGTGTCGTCGCTTTGTTTCTTGGCACGCTGCGGTACTGGCCGGGTCGGCTCAGCCGGTCACTGGATCGTCGTTTGGGTCCACCGGGGTCGCGGGGACGCTGATGCCGGTCGCGGGGATCGTCAAAAACGGGTCTGCGAGGCTATAATTCTCACATGTCACTGATCGCCTTCGGGGTTAACCACAAGACCGCACCGGTGGACGTGCGCGAGCGCATCGCGTTCGGCCCGGAGCGCGTGCAAAACGCGCTTCAGGAATTGCTCGGCGATGGTGGGGCACGCGAGGCGGCGATCGTCTCGACCTGCAACCGCACCGAGATCTACACCCACGCCGAGTGCGTCACCGATGAACTGGTCGAGTGGCTGGCGACGTTTCACCAGATGTCGCCGGAGGCGTTGCAGCCCTATATCTACGCGCACACCGACGAGTCGGCGATCCGTCACCTGATGCGGGTGGCCTGCGGACTGGATTCCATGGTGCTGGGCGAACCGCAGATCCTCGGCCAGATCAAGGACGCCTTCACGCTTGCGCAGGATGCCAACGCGCTCGGTCCGATTCTCGGTCGCCTGTTCCAGAACACCTTCGCGGTGGCCAAGCAGGTGCGCACCGACACACAGATCGGCGCCTCGCCGGTCTCGGTCGCCTTTGCCGCGGTCAGCTTGGCGCGGCAGATCTTCGGCTCGCTCGAGGAGAAGACGGCGCTATTGATCGGGGCCGGGGAAACCATCGAGCTGTGCGCGCGCCATCTGCAGTCGGCCGGGTTGACCCGGGTGATCGTTGCCAACCGCTCGATCGAGCGGGCCCACATGCTCGCCGAGCAGTACGAGGGCAGCGCCATTGGGTTGGGCGATATCCCGGCCCACCTTCACCGCGCCGACATTGTCATCTCCTCGACAGGCAGTTCCTTGCCGGTACTCGGCAAGGGCGCGGTCGAACAGGCGATCCGTGAGCGTAAGCGTCGGCCGATCTTCATGGTCGACATCGCTGTGCCCCGCGATATCGAGCCGCAGGTCGGGCAAATGCAGGATGTGTATCTCTACACGGTGGACGACCTCAAGACAGTCATCGACGAGGGTCAGCGCAGCCGTCGCGAGGCAGCCGAGCAGGCCGAAGAGATCATCGACGTCCAGGTCGAACATTTCCTGCAATGGGTGCAGTTGCAGACCGGTGCGGAACTGATCCGTAATTATCGCCGGCGTGCCGAAGACATGCGCGACGAGGCACTGGCCCGGGCGCGCTCGATGATCGAATCCGGCCGCGATCCGCGGGAGGCGCTGGACTACCTCGCGCGCACGCTCACCAACAGGCTGATCCACCAGCCGACGGTAGTTCTACGCCAAGCGTGCGTTAGCGGCGATCTTGCTACGGTGCAGAGCGTCTCCCACGTGGTGGGTCTCGACGAGGACGCCGAAACTCTCGCCCAGCGCGCGTTGCCGGTCGGCCAATGGGGTAACCGCAACCCGAACGACGACCGCGAGCGCTAGCTGATTCCATTCGCCCGCCATCCGGTCGGGCCGCGCTCCATCCCCTGATCGTTCCCCTCACTTTTCGTACCCGAAATCTTTTATGCATAACGCCCTGGTCGCCCGGCTCGACAGCCTGGTCGAACGTTTCGAGGAAATCACCGCCCTGCTCGCCGATCCCGACGTGATCGCCGATCAGGCGCGCTTCCAGCGTCTGTCGCGCGAATACGCCCGGCTCGAGGCATTGGTGAAGAATGTCGAGACCTATCGCCGCACCGAGCGCGAACTTGAGGAGGCGCGCACCCTGGTCGATGGGGATGACCCCGATCTGGCCGAGATGGCCCGCGAGGAGCTGGCCGACCTGGAGGCGCGGTATGCTGATCTGGATAGCGAGATCGAGCGCCAGTTGCTCCCCGAGGACCCGAACGACGAGGGCGACGTGTTCCTTGAGATCCGGGCCGGCGCGGGGGGCGACGAGGCGGGGATCTTTGCCGGAGACCTGTTCCGCATGTACGGCCGCTTCGCCGAGTCCCAGGGTTGGAAGGTGGAGGTGCTGTCGGCCTCGGAAGGCGAGCACGGCGGCTACCGCGAGCTGATCTCAAGGGTCAGCGGCGATGGTGTCTACTCGTGGCTGAAGTTCGAGTCGGGCGCCCATCGTGTGCAGCGCGTGCCGGTCACCGAGACCCAGGGCCGCATCCACACCTCGGCGGCGACGGTGGCCGTCATGCCGGTGATTCCCGCGGCCGACGCCCCGGAGATCAACGCCAACGACCTACGCGTCGATACCTTCCGCGCCTCGGGGGCGGGTGGCCAGCACGTCAACAAGACTGATTCGGCGATCCGGATCACCCACCTGCCGAGCGGCACGGTGGTCGAGTGCCAGGAAGAGCGCTCGCAGCACAAGAACCGGGCGCGGGCCATGGATCTGCTGGCAGCGAAACTCGCTGACGAGGCGCGCCGCGAGCAGACCGAGGCGACGGCGGCTAACCGCAAGGCTCTGGTCGGCAGTGGCGATCGCTCCGATCGCATTCGCACCTACAATTTCCCGCAGGGGCGCGTGACTGACCACCGTATCAACCTCACGCTCCATCAACTCGACAAAATACTGGCCGGTGATCTCGCCCAGGTGGTGGTGCCGTTGCGTCAGGCCGACCAGGCGGCACAACTCGAGGCGCTGGCCCAGGAAGGCACGTGACACAAGCCATGAACCCGGTATCCACCGAGGAATGCCTTGATGCCGTGCTGCGACGGTGCGGTGAGCGTATCATGACGGGGCGGGGCTGCGATCGGGCGGAAGCGCTGTTCGAGGCGCGCCTGCTTGCCGGCTTCGTCACCGGCCTGGATACTAGCGCGTTGATGATGCTGGGCGACCGCCCGCCCGAGGAGCCGGAGATCCGCGACCGGCTGGAGGCGCTCTGCGAACGGCGTGCGGCCGGTGAGCCGGTCGCCTACCTGGTCGGCGAGCGCGGCTTCTGGCGATACCGCTTTCGGACCGCGCCCGGTGTGCTGATTCCCCGACCGGACACCGAAGTTCTGGTCGAATGGGCCCTGGAATTGCTGCCCGAACCGGTGCCCGCCCGGGTGCTGGATCTGGGCACGGGCAGCGGGGCGATCGCCCTGTCGATCGCCGCCGAGCGGGCCGACGCCGAGGTGCATGCCGTCGATCGCAGCGAGGTGGCGATCCGACTGACGGCCGGCAATCGGGAGTTCCTGGCCGAGCAGGGCGCCCCAGTGAGGGTGGGCCTGTGGCAGGGCGACTGGCTCGAGGCGCTCGCCCCGGCCACGGTCGACCTGATCGTCAGCAACCCGCCGTACATCGCCGCTGACGATCCGCATCTCAGCAAAGGCGACCTGCGTCACGAGCCTGTCGAGGCACTGGTGGCCGACGAGGCTGGCTTGGCCGACTACCGGCACATCATCGGTCAGGCCCGGGCGGTGCTGCGTCCGGATGGATGGTTGTTGCTCGAGCATGGATTCGAGCAGGCCCAGGCTGTCAGCTTGCTGCTCGAGCAGGCCGGGTTCGAGGCGATCGACTCGCGTCGAGACGTCGCCGGGCACGAACGGGTGACCGCCGGGCGGCGCCCGGCCTGATGCCAGTGAACGGGACGGCACGCCGTTCTTGGTTCGCCTTGCCAACTGCGCTAGTCTTGACGCTTACAAGGTGAAAGGCTAAGTGCCGGCATGGAAGACAAGCAACTGATCAAGATGCACGAAATATGGTTTCGTGGCCCGCACCAGGAAGGGGAGCCGGCACGAGCCGCGGAATCGTTTGCCCGGTGGTTGCCGGGCGTGATTGTCGCGAGGCGCCGTGGGCCGTTGTGCCTTGAAGTCGAGTACGACCTCTCCGTCATCTGCCTGAGGGCGATCCGGCAGGGGCTGCAGGCATCGGGTTTTCATCTCGATGCCGCATTGCTGGAAAAGCTCAAGTGTGCATTAGTCGATTACACCGAGCAGAACCAGCGTGAGGCACTGGGGCTGGATGGCTGCAACCTGCCGCCGCAAAAGTATCGCCCCACCGGCGAGGCGAGTCTCGTGCGAGAGCGACAGGCCGAGGACCAGGGTGATCATTCCGACGACCCTTGGCGCCACTACCTGTAATTACCTGCTAATCGATCGCGCCGCGGCCGAACCACACCTACCGGCACCAATGCCCGGCCACAGGCCGGGCATTTGCGTTCCGGGATTGACCAACGACTCACCGCTGACGACAGACTGGCAATGAAAGACGAACAATTGTTGCGTTACGGGCGCCACATCATGCTCGACGGACTAGATTACGAGGGTCAGCAGCGCCTGCTCGATGCCCGTGTGCTGGTCGTCGGGCTGGGCGGACTCGGCTCGCCGGTCGCGTTATACCTCGCCGCGAGCGGTGTGGGCGAGCTGCATCTTGCCGACTTCGACCACGTCGATCTGTCCAATCTCCAACGTCAGATCATCCACGACCAAGCGCGGGTGGGGCAGAGCAAGGTGGCCTCGGCCAGCGCGCGCCTTGGCGAGCTCAATCCCGAGGTCCGGTTGCGGCCGATCGAGTCGCGCCTGGAAGGCGAGCCGCTGGATCAGGCGGTGGCCGGTGTCGATCTGGTGGTCGACTGCTCGGACAACTTCGAGTTGCGTTTTGCCCTGAATTCAGCCTGCGCCGAGCGTCGCGTGCCACTGGTGTCCGGCGCGGCGATCCAGTGGGCGGGGCAGGTGACGGTGTTCGACCATCGAGATCCGGAGGCGCCGTGTTACCGCTGCCTGTACCGGGATGAGGGCGAGGACGAATTGCGCTGCGCGGAGACCGGCGTGCTCTCACCCTTGGTGGGCATGATCGGCAGCCTGCAGGCCGCCGAGGTGATCAAGGTGATCGCCGGGGCGGGGCGGCCCCTGATCGGTCGGCTGGCCCTGTTCGATCTAAAGGACGCTGAGTGGCGCACCGTCAAGTATCGTCAGGACCCGGCTTGCCCCGTCTGCGCGGCGCGGCGAGAAAGATAATCCCGTTCGCGACGTCGCGGCTCGTGATCAGTCCGCCGATCCGACCAGGCTGCGGGCGGCTTCCTGCACGAGTTTCGGTCCGCGGTAGATGAGTCCCGTGTAAACCTGCACCAGGTCGGCCCCGGCACGGATCTTCTGCAGTGCCGCGTCACCCGAATCGATGCCGCCGACGCCGATGATTGGGAAGTCCTCGGGCAGCCGCTCGCGCAGGGCAGCAATCACCGCCGTGGAGCGCTCGCGCACGGGGCGACCGCTCAACCCGCCGGCCTCGTCCGCCTTCGGCAGCCCCGAGACCAGTGGGCGACCCACGGTGGTGTTGGTCGCGATCACCGCGTCGATGCCGTGGGCGACCAGGGCGTCGACCAGAGCGGGCAGATCCGCGTCCTCGATATCCGGGGCGATCTTGATCGCCAGCGGCACGTACCGGCCACTGTTTTGGCACAGTCGCTCACGCTCCTCGGCCAGACCGGCAAGCAGGGCGGTAAAGGCCTCGCCGCCTTGCAGATTGCGCAGGTTGGCGGTGTTGGGCGAGGAAATGTTGATGGTGACGTAATCGGCCGTTTCGTAGACAGCAGCTAGACCCGCGCGGTAATCGTCCAGCGCGTTCTCGATCGGCGTGTCGAAGTTCTTGCCCAGGTTGATTCCCAGCGGCACCGTTCGCGGGGCTGCCGCGATGTTTTCCAGCGCCGACTCGATGCCGTCGTTGTTGAAACCCATCCGGTTGATCAGTGCCTCGGCATCCGTGAGTCGGAACAGGCGCGGGGCGGGGTTGCCCGGCTGGGGGCGCGGGGTGAGCGTGCCTACCTCGATAAAGCCGAAGCCGAGGCAGGACAGCCCGGCGATGTGGGCGGCGTTCTTGTCCAGGCCGGCCGCGAGGCCGACGCGATTGGGAAACTCCAGACCCATGACGGTGGCCGGATCGTCCGGGAACCCACGACGTCGCAACCCGCACCAGGGGGTGCGGGCGGCCAGGTCGAGCAACCCAAGCGTGACGCGATGAGCGGACTCCGGGTCGAGTCGAAACAGCAGCGGACGAAGCAGGGGATAGAGGTCCATGGCAAACGCAACTTGATGGCAATCGGATGAAAACCTCCATTGTAACGGTATTCCCGCCACGGGCGACGCTGGGACCTCATCCCGAGGGCTGGCCGTCGTTGATATACTCGCGAACCCGCGCTCCCCGATCTTGCCGGGGCAAATCGCCGTCACGAGATAGTTGCTCATGCTCGACTCCCGCCGTTTTCACCTGATCGTCCTCGCCGCGGCCGTGGCGATTGGCTACGTCTGGGGCATCGCCAGCCTGCCGTTGTTCGATCTCGACGAGGGCGCGTTCACTGGCGCGACCTGGGCGATGTTCGAGCGCGGCGACTTTCTCACGCCGTACCTTAACGAGGAGCCGCGTTTCGCCAAGCCGGTGCTGATCTACTGGCTGCAGGCCGCCTCGGTTGGATTGTTCGGCTTCAGCGAATGGGCCTTCCGCCTGCCGTCGGTGCTGGCCTCAGCGGCGTGGGTGGGCTTGATATACGCCTTTACCGATCGCTATCTCGGCGCGCGCCCGGCCTTCTTTGCCGCATTGATTGCCGCCACATCGCTGATGACCACGGTGGTCGGCAAGGCGGCGATTTCCGACGCCGTACTGCTCCTGTTCCTGACCGCCGCGGTGTTCGCCACCTTCAATCACTGGGTGACCGGCGAGCGGCGCTGGGTGCGCTGGGCGTACCTGGCGATGGGGCTGGGCTTTCTCACCAAGGGACCGGTGGCGGTGGTGATCCCGGCGCTGGCCAGTCTCGCGTTCTACCTTGTCACGGCGCGGGGGCGCGACTGGTGGCGCGCGGTGTTCGACTGGCAGGGCATTCTCATCTTTCTCGCCGTGGCGCTGCCCTGGTACATCGCCGTCTGGCTCGAACACGGCCAGTATTTCATCGACGAGTTCTTCCTCAAGAACAACGTCAGCCGGTTCGACGAGCCGATGGAGGGCCATTCCGGTGGTCTGTGGTACTACCCGGTGGTCACTTTGATCGCCCTGTTGCCGTTCACCGGCGCGGTGCTCACCGCGTTGCGCTACCTGCCCAGTGACTGGCAGGCAGCCTATGGCAAGCCGGCCTCGTTACCGCTGGCGCTGAGGCGCTTCGGCTGGATCTGGTTCGGCCTGACGCTGCTCCTGTTCTCGTTCTCCGGCACCAAGTTGCCGCATTACCTCAGCTACGGACTCGTGGGCCTGATGCTCGTGATGGCATCCCACCTGCCGCACGTCCGCCATCGCTGGGTGCACCTGGTGCCTTCGGCCCTGTTCCTGCTGTTCGTCTTGCTGTTGCCCTGGCTGGTGGAGATCAACTTCGACCAGATCAAGCCGTCTTACGTGCAGGACATGCTGGCCGAGCGCGGGCAGTTCTTCGGGGCGTCCTGGTACCTGATCGTCGGGGGTACCTTGGCTTTGGTCATTGCCGCCGGTCTGGCGCGTTCATGGTCGTTGCCCAAGGTGTTGATCCCGGTGGCGTTGTCGTGTTCTCTGGTAGTCAATGCGCTGGTCCTTAATGCCGTGGGCCAGATGCAACAGGGGCCGGTGCGTGATGCGGGCCTGTTGGCACGTGACCTGCCCGGCCCGTTGGTGATGCGTGACATGAACATGCCGAGCTTCGGCGTTTACGCACAACAGGTGGTCGAGCGGCGTGAGGTACGGGATGGTGACCTGCTGCTTACCCGTACCGAGCGCGCCGAGCGCACGCCGGGCGAGGTGCTGTACGCGAAGGGTGGCTATGTTCTGATGCGGGTCGGGGCCAGTGACTAACTCAGGATGATCGCTCAATAGGCAAGTGCCGCCGGCCAATCATTAATGCGCTACCATGATCAAGGATCGTGATTGCACGTCACGGAGGGGGATGGAAGCGCAATCGACGGATTGTTAAGACCCACATGACGGGCCTGGCGTCACTCGACGGGGCTTGTTGGTTAGAGAGGTAGATGTATGCAGGATTTTCTCAAGAATCGACGCCGTTTCATGACCGCCATGGCCGGCGCCGGTGCGGCGTTTGGCCTCGGGCGTGCGCATGCTCAGGACGGCGGGGGAGACGAGGAGTTGTTCTTCCCGGGTGACGAGCCGGCGCACAAGGTCATCTATCAGCTTAACCATGGCGACGTGGACTACCAGACCCACGTGCTCAACTCGATGAACGCCATGATCGGTAAGTACGGCGGCAACGTGAAGATTGCGGTGGCCTGCTTCGCCAAGGGGATTCACATCCTTGCCAAGGACCCCAAGCGCGAAGTCGACGAGGAGATATATGCCCGCGTCGACGGGTTCGCCACGAACTACGACGTCGAGTGGATTGCCTGTGGCAACACCATGGATACCGTCGGCTACAGCGCGGACGACATCCGGGATTTCGCCCGGGTCGAGCAAGTGGGTGCTGCGGCGCTGATGGAGTACCAAGAAGACGGCTATGCCTACATTTCCTGGTAGGGATGTCTCAATTCACTTGAGTCATCCTTTTAAACCCATTGATCCAATTAAGGATTGTTCGTGGATGAACTGATTATTCGCCAGCCGGATGACTGGCACCTGCACCTGCGTGATGGTGCAATGCTCGAGGCGGTCGCCCGCTTTTCGGCCCGTCAGTGCGGTCGGGCGATCATCATGCCCAACCTGGTTCCGCCTGTGACCAGCGTGGCTGAGGCTCGGGCCTATCGCGACCGGATTCTGGCAGCCGTGGGTTCGGACAGTGGTTTCGAGCCCTTAATGACTTTGTATCTGACCGACCGCACCTCGGCCTCCGAGATCGAGCAGGCCGCGGCCGATCCGCACATCCACGCGGTGAAACTTTATCCGGCCGGGGCGACCACCAATTCCGAAAACGGGGTTACCGATCCGCTGGCGATCGATTCGGTACTCGCAGCGCTCGAGCGCACGGGTCTGACGCTGTGCGTGCACGGCGAGGTGGTCGATCCGTCTGTGGACATCTTCGATCGCGAGGCGGTGTTCATCAAGCGGGTGCTCTCGCCGATGCTCGAGCGCTACCCGAACCTGCGCGTGGTGATGGAGCACATCACCACCGCCCAGGCGGTCGCCTTCGTGCGCTCTCAGGGGGAGCGTCTCGGGGCAACCATTACGGCACACCACTTGATGTTCAATCGCAATGCGATGCTGGCCGGCGGGATTCGCCCGCACTATTACTGCCTGCCGATCCTCAAGCGTGAAAAGCACCGCGAGGCACTCCTGGAAGCGGCGGTCGACCCGTCGGGTAAGTTCTTCATGGGTACCGACAGTGCCCCGCACCCCAAGGGTGCCAAGGAATCCGCCTGCGGCTGCGCCGGCGCATTCACCGCGCCGGTGGCCGCCGAGCTCTACGCCCAGGTCTTCGACCAGATCGGGGCGCTCGATCGCCTCGAGGCGTTCACCAGCCTCAATGGCCCGCGCTTCTACGGATTGCCGGCCAACCAGCGCCGGCTGCTGCTGCAACGCAAGCCCCAGGCCGTCCCCGAGCCGCTCGACTGCGGCGGGGACGTGGTGGTGCCGTTCTTGAGTGGCGAGACGATCGAGTGGACGGCCTCGCTTGTCGATGAGTGAGTCCGAGAGAACCCGCAATCCTATCGTCGATCCACCTCTCGACTGGTCCGGCGCGCCGGGATCGGCTCGCCCGCGCCCGTCGGGTGCGCCGTTGTGGCAGGCGTCGATCAAGCAGACCCCCGAGTCGTTCCGGGTCGACGAAGACCTGGGCTTCGCGCCCAGTGGCGCCGGCAATCACTGGCTGGTTCGGCTGGAAAAGCGCGATATGACCACCGGCGCGATGGTCGACTGGATGGCGAAGGTAACCGGTACGCGCGCCCGCGACATCGGCTTTTCCGGGCTCAAGGACCGTCAGGCGGTCACCACCCAGTGGCTGAGCATTCCGCACGAGTCGTTCGACCCACAAGCCTTTGGACGTGCCTGCCAGGGCGAGAGTATCGGCCTGCTCGAGATCGATCGCCACGATCGCAAGCTGCGCCGCGGCACCCACCGGGGCAACCGCTTTCGCTTGCAGCTCGACGACGTCGAACCGGTCGACGCGACTGCGGACGCGGACCTGGCCGCCTATCTGGCCCAACGTGCGACGGACCTGGCCTTGCGGGGCATGGCCAACTACTTCGGCGAACAGCGTTACGGACGCCAGTTCGGCAACCTGCGCGGGTTGGTGGAATGGGGGCAGGGCATCCGCACGGGGTGCCCCAAGCGGCAGGCCCGCAACTGGCTGCTTTCCACCCTGCGCTCGTCGATCTTCGATCACGTGCTTGCCGAGCGCATCGCGGCGGGTACGGTCGGTCGCGTAGAGCCCGGTGACCTGCTGCAACTGGCCGGATCGCGCAGTCGTTTCCTTGCCGAGCAGGATGAGCTTGATGCGCTGCAGGCGCGTCTGGAACAGGGTGACGTCGTCCCCACGGGTCCGTTGTGGGGCGGGGACGCCTCCCAGGCAGGTAACGGGGTGGGGACACTCGAAAACGCGCTGGCCGACGAAATATTGTCCCGGTTCGGCGAAGCGACGTGGCGGCAATGGCTGGCCGATTGGCGGGTGGAGGCGGATCGCCGTCCACTTGCCGTGCGCGTGCCCGATCTCGACTATCGGCTCGAGGACGGCTCGGTCGAACTCTCGTTCTCCTTGCCGCCGGGCAGTTACGCCACCGAATTGGTGGCCGAATTGTTTGCGGCCAAGGCGGCGCACTAACGCGTCAGCCCGATGGGGCGTGCCGGCATCTCGCTGCCGGGCCGACTAGGCTTACCCCATTCCGACGTGTGAAGGGGAATCTCCGATGCTCGAATCCATCGCGGTCCTGATGGGATCAATCGTTCTGGTTGCGCTGACGGCCCTGACCGGCGGCATCTTTCGCCCCGACGGCTGGTATCGCGCCTTGGCCAAGCCGTCCTGGACGCCACCGGACAAGGTCTTTCCGATCGCCTGGGCGGTGCTCTACCTCTTGATGGCGGTGGCGGCTTGGCGGGTGTTCATGGCCGACGAGTCGACCGCCCGAACCGCCGGGCTGATCCTGTATGTGCTGCAGTTGTTGTTCAACGCCGCCTGGTCGTGGCTTTTCTTCGGTCGTCGGCGCATCGTGGCCGGGTTGGTGGACATCCTGCTGTTGTGGATGGTGCTCAGTCTCACCGTCGTGCTATTCGCCCAGGTCAGCGTCCTCGCCGCCGTGCTCTTGATTCCGTACTGGTTCTGGGTGGCATTCGCCGCCATGCTGAATGCGCGGATCTGGAAGCTCAATCCGTTCGAGTCATCACCGCGTAACGGCTGACCGGCAGTTTCTCTTGCACTCGCGGTTGATCGATCCGCGCCGTCTGGTGCCCGGAATTGGGTAGAATCCGGACTTTAACGTTATAGCGGATCACGGTTAGTCATGTCTGCGCGTCGATGAGTCATCAAAGCGTGGTTTAGCTTGGCAACCTTGGGCCCATGCCGGGAGCAACAATGTCCGAGCACAAACTGCCCGATTCTTCGGGGGTGTACGACGAGGAAGACGTCGGCCCGAGCAAGTCCCAGTTCAAGCGCGAGGCGCATGCCGCCCAGGCGCTAGGCGTCAGCTTGGCTGAACTGGATGCCGATGCCCTCGATCGTTTGCCGATCACCGACCGTTTGCGCGATGGCATCGAGAAGCTCAAGGGGACGCGTTCGCGCGGCGCCGCCAAGCGTCAGCGCCAGTACATCGGTCGCCTGATGCGGGAGGAAGATGTCGAGGGGATAGAGGCGGCGGTCGACCGGCTCGACCCGAACTCGCCGGAGAACCAGCGCCGCCAGATGCAGGCCGAGGCGTGGCGCGATGCGCTGATCGATGATCTTGGCGCGATCACGAGGTTTGTGGATAGCTACCCGGCAGTGGACGTTCAGCAGCTGCGCCAATTGCAACGCGGTGCCCGGGCGGAATACTCCCGCGAGGAATACGGTAAGGCTAGCCGTGGCCTGTTTCTCGAGGTTCGTCGTGTGATCGAGGCTGCCGGCGAAATCAACAAAGAAGGAACGCACGACATATGAAAGTCACGATTTTCGGCACTGGCTACGTCGGCTTGGTCACGGGCGCTTGCCTCGCGGAGGTGGGCCATGAGGTCACCTGTGTCGATGTCGATCCAGACAAGATCGCTCGCTTGAAAGATGGTGTGATCCCGATCTACGAGCCCGGCCTCGAGCCGATCGTGCGGGAAAACCACGACCAGGGCCGCCTGCACTTCACCACCGATTCCGCGCAAGGGGTGGCATTTGGAGAACTGCAGTTCATTGCCGTCGGCACCCCGCCGGACGAGGACGGCTCAGCCGACCTGCAATACGTGCGCGCGGTGGCGGCCACCATCGCCGAGCACATGGACGCACCTAAGATCATTATCGACAAGTCGACCGTGCCGGTGGGTACCGGCGACCAGGTGCGCGAGGTGGTCACCGCGAAGCTCGCCCGACGCGGTCTCGATCTGGGCTTCGACGTGGTCTCCAACCCCGAATTCCTTAAGGAAGGGGCTGCGGTCAACGACTTCATGAAGCCCGACCGGATAATCGTCGGCACCAGTGATGCGCACAGCGAGGCGGTGATGCGCGAGCTCTATGCGCCGTTCAACCGCAACCATGACCGCGTGATCGTGATGGATCTGCGCTCGGCCGAACTGACCAAGTACGCGGCCAATGCGATGCTGGCGACTAAGATCAGCTTCATGAACGAATTAGCCAGTCTGGCAGAACGCCTCGGAGCGGATATCGAGGACGTGCGGCTCGGCATTGGTTCGGACCCACGTATCGGCTATCACTTTATCTATCCCGGCTGTGGCTACGGCGGGTCGTGCTTCCCCAAGGATGTGCAGGCACTCTCGCGCATCGCCAGTTCCGTTGACCACACGCCGCTCTTGCTCGATGCCGTCGAGGCGGTCAACCGCCGCCAGAAGCACCGCCCGTTCGAGATGCTGGTCGCGCATTATGGCGGCGTTGAGGCGTTGGGCGGCAAGACTTTCGCCCTGTGGGGGCTGGCCTTCAAGCCCAACACCGATGACATGCGCGAGGCCCCGTCGCGCACGCTCATGGAGGCCCTGTGGGCGGCTGGTGCTCGCGTGCAGGCCTTCGACCCTGAGGCCATGGAGGAAACCCAGCGTCTCTACGGCCACCGAGACGACCTCTCCCTGGTGGGTACTCGCGATGCTGCCCTCAAGGGCGCCGATGCTCTGGTGATCTGCACCGAATGGAAGGCCTTCCGCGCGCCGGACTTCGAAGTGATGCGCGAGTCACTCGCCGAACCGTTGATTGTCGACGGCCGCAACCTTTACGACCCCGAGCGTCTCAAGGCAGCGGGTTGGCATTACTACGGCATCGGTCGTGGCGAGTCGGTTAGCCGCATCCCCCAATCGTCATGAATCTGCCTGCAGTGTCGGGGAGCCCGGCCTAGACTCCCTTCATATTCAAACGAGAGGAAGGAAAGCCATGAAACAACCAGCCTGGTTTATCGGCACGACACTACTGGCTGCCGTTGGCGTAGTGGGCGCCGCGGAAATGAAGGTCAAGGTCACATCGGATCTCGAATCTGTCACCGTGATGCACGAGGGCGAAGAGGTCGTGATCAAGCGTGACCAAGACCCTGATAGCCGCATCCCCGAAGATTACACTCAGACTAGCCGGGAATGCCCGCCGTTCTGTGTCCAGCCCATGCAGTTGCTGCCCGGGGTGCATACGATCGGTGAAATCGAGCTGCTGGAAATGCTTGCCGAACGGGCGATGGAAAAAGACGACTTCCTGCTGATTGATTCGAGGACCCCAGACTGGTTCAACAAGGGCACCATCCCCAGTGCGGTCAACATCCCGTGGACCAAGCTCTACCCGGGCTCTTCGGCATTCGATCCGTTCGTGGCTGAAACGCTCCTGCTCGACGAGTTCGGCGTGAAGAAAGAAGGCGGTCTGTTTGAATTCCGCCAGGCCACTAAACTGGTGTTTTTCTGCAACGGTCCCTGGTGCGGTCAGTCGCCTACCAACATAAAGGCGCTGGTGAGCATGGGTTATCCCGCCGACAAGATCTACTGGTACCGGGGTGGTATGCAGGCATGGCATACGCTGGGGTTGACTACCGTCGAGCCCTGAGGCTCGGCGCGGCCCTAGTCCGGTTACCCACGCCTTTGGCGTGGGTTTTTTCTCGATAGTGCACTGTTAGGCTAACCGGCGTGTATGAAACGGCCGGTTAGCTTAGGTCGATCAAAGTTAGCAACTGCGGGTGGCTCTGGGCGATAACCATTAGCTGAACACGCGTTCAATTCGCTAGGAATTGCCGCTGCACGGAGGGTTGATATAGTTAACCCGTTTTGGCGAATACCCCCTCAACGTTATCGCATGTTTCCGGCCAGAAAGGACCTTGCCTCGCATGGATCGTCGTCATTTTTGCACTCTGGCACCCCTTGCACTTGGCGTTACGGGTGTGCTCCCTTTTCTTGGTGGGTGTCGGCGCGACGATCCTCTGCGGGTCTCGTATCATCCATGGATCGGTTACGAGACCTTCTACCTTGCCCAGAGCTTCGGTTGGCTGCCTGAGCAAGCGTCGCTCGCTCGGCGAGCATCGGCTTCCGAATCGCTCGCCGCGCTGCAGGAAAACGAGGCGGATGCCGCAGCGCTCACGCTCGACGAGGTGATTCGCGCGCGCTTGCAGGGCATGGACTTGGTGGTCCTGATGGTGTTCAACGTCTCGGCCGGCGCCGATGCCCTGGTTGCGCACGAGTCAATCAAACGATTGGAGCAACTCGAGGGAAAACGCATCGGGGCGGAAGAATCGGCGGTTGGTGCCATGCTGCTCGACCGCATACTGGAAAAAGCCGGCTTGGTTCGCGAGCAGGTCAATATAGTGGACTTGCCGATCGATCGCCATGTGGTCGCTTGGGAGGCGGGTGACGTTGATGCGCTTGTCAGCTACGAGCCCACGGTCGCGCGTCTGCGTCGATTGGGCGCCGTGCGCTTGGCCGATAGTCGCGACTTCCCGGATACCATCTTTGATGTGCTTGCCGTGCGCCGCGATTGTATCGAACACGTCGAGCACACGCTGTTGGGCCTGATCGACGCGCACTTTCGCGCACTCGAACACCTGCGGTTCAATCGCCAGGACGCGCTTTACCGGATCGCCGACGTGGAATCGGTCTCGCCCGCGGACGCACGGCGGGCGCTAGGTGGTGTCCTGTTGCCGGACCGGCGCGCCAACCAGCGCTATCTCAGTGCCGCCTCGCGCCTGAAGGTGGCGGCAGACGAACTGGAACGTCGGCTGGGCGGTGTCAGTGGTCTGGACAATGGCTGGTTCACCGATGCCTTCCTGCCGACGGAGCATGCTCGTGCCGGCTGAACGTGCCGACTATCACTGGGAGCCGGAGCGAAAACTCGACCGTATCCGTCCGTTGATGTGCGCTCTGCGTTGGTTCGCGGTGCTTTTTCTGACCAGCATACCATTGCTCACGGTCGCCGCGCCCAACGAGCGTGTGATGCTGGGGATATTCGCCGTGCGCCCCGTCCCCTTGATGGAGATGCGACTCGGCCCGCTGGTCGATTATCTGGATGCCTCGATCGAGTCAGCCGACTTCGAGATGCGCGTTCTCGACCTGGACGACCTTGATCGGGCGATCCAGCGCAATGAAATTGATCTCCTGCTCACTACGCCGACACACTATGAGTTGGTCCGTAGCGAAAACGCACTGTCTGGTGTGCTCGGCACCCTGGTGACCCACTACCGCGGGCGGAGCACCCGAAGTCTGGGTGGTGTGATTATCGCCCGACGTGAGGCGGAGGCGATCAACGAGCTTGCCGACCTCGCCAATCGTGTGATTTCCGCGCCGGGTGAACGGTTCCTCGGGGGCTACCAGGCGCCGGTGTTCGAGGCGCTCGAGGCAGGCATCGACCTGCGTGACTCTGCCACGTTTCGATTCCTCGGTAGCCACGACGCTGTGGTTCGCTCGGTCCTGGACGGCGAGGCCGACGTCGGCTTCATACGCACTGGCGTGCTGCAGGACCTGATCGATCGAGGTCACATCGAGCCACGTGCGCTCAAGGTAGTCAACCGTCAAAACCTGGGCGACTATCCCTATCGGGTCTCGACCCGCCTATACCCGGAGTGGCCGCTGGTCTCCATGCCGCATGTAGACCTCACACTGGAAAGGCAGATAGCTGCGGCGATGTTCAGCCTGGATGTTGATGATCCGGCAGCCCAGACCGCCGGTATTGCCGGCTTCGGGCCGCCCGCGGACTACCTGCCTGTCGAACGGATCACCCGTGAATTGCGTCTGCCGCCCTTCGATGGCATCGATGAGATCACCTGGTCGGATATCTGGGCACAGCACCGCAATGAACTGGTGGTCCTGACCATGTCGTTGGTGCTTGTGGCGCTGATGGCGGTGTTGCTCGTTTTCCGGCAATTGGCTTTGCGCCGTAGTGAGGAACGGTTCCGTCAATTTTTCGAGGATAACGCTTTGGTGTTGTTGCTGGTGGACTTCGAAAAAGGCGAGATTCTGGATGCGAATAAGGCCGCGGCGGACTTTTATGGTTGGTCTCGTGGAGAGTTGATCGGTCAAGCGTTAGACCGCCTTTGGGCGCCTCGCGGGCAGCCTTCAAACTCGGTCTCAGCAAGCGGGATGGTTGCCGGTCACTGCTACCTCCATACCCACCGTCTGCGTTCTGGTGAAGGTCGTCGTGTCGAGGTGCACGTCACGCCGATAAACGGTCATCCTGAGGGCGAACGAATGTTCGTGATCGTTCATGACATCACTGAGCGCGAGCGGGCCGAAAAGGCGCTGCTGCGTGAACGTGAACGGTTACGCAACGTGATCGAGGGCACCAACGTCGGCACTTGGGAATGGAATATCCAGACCGGTGAGACGGTGTTCAACGAGCGTTGGGCGCAAATGCTGGGTTATAGACTGTCGGAGCTAAAACCTACAACCATCGAGAGCTGGCGCCAACTGGTTCATCCAGATGATGTGCCTGCCGCGGAGCAGGAGCTACAGGCATGCTTCCGCCGCGAGCGCGAGTTTTTCGAGGCGGAAGTGCGTATGCGCCACCGTGATGGTTATTGGCCTTGGATACTCACACGCGGTCAGGTGCTCGAGTGGACCAGCGACGATAATCCGCTCCGCATGTGGGGCACCCATGAGAACATCACTGACCGCAAGCAGATGGAACAGGACCTCCAGTTGGCCGCCTCCGTGTTCGTGCACGCCCGTGAGGCAATCCTGATCACCGATCTTGACGCGCGTATTATCGATGTTAACGCCGCCTTTACGGAGATGACCGGATGGAGACGCGATGAGGTCGTTGGCCACACGCCGAAGTTCCTGCAGTCGGGGTTACAAGATGGCGAGTTCTATCGGCAAATGCGTAAGCGATTGCGCTCGGCCGGTCACTGGAGTGGTGAGGTGTGGAATCGCCACAAGAACGGCGAGCTTTTCGCCGAGCGACTTACCATCAGCCTTGTGCACGATGCCGAGGGGCACCCCGCCAACTTCATCGCGTTGGCGTCCGACATCACCGATCTCAAGAATTACCAGCGCGAACTCGAGCACCGCGCCAACCATGACGCGCTAACCGGGCTACCCAACCGGGTGCTGATGGCGGACCGGTTGCGTCAGACGATGGCTTCGACACGTCGCCGTCACGGCAAGTTGGCACTGGCCTTCCTCGATTTGGATGGCTTCAAGGCGGTTAACGACGAGTACGGCCACGATATGGGTGACAAGCTGCTGATTGAGGTGGCAAAAGACCTGGGTGGGCAGTTGCGCGAAACCGACACTCTGGCGAGGATCAGCGGTGACGAGTTCGTGATTATCCTGGGCGGATTTGAGCGCGAATCGGATGCCGAGCCGATCATTGCGAGGCTAGTGCAAGTAGCTGCCCGTGAGCGTTCCATCGACGGTGTACCGATTCGGGTTACGGCAAGTATTGGTTATACCTTCTACCCGCAATCGAAAGAGATAGACGACGAAGTCTTGCTCAAGCAGGCCGATAGTGCCATGTATGATGCCAAGGCAAGTGGCCGTAATCGTGCCCGTCGGTACCCAGAGAGCTAGATCGGCTCGTGGTTTTCAGGGGATCTCCACCAAAAATCGGCGCGCGGTCCGGTTTTGTCATGACAGGCGGGTCAATCGCCGCGTGCTTAGTCAGTTTTTTGCGCGGGCGGGTTTAGTGGTTCGGCTTCTTCGGAGTGCTCACCAAGCCCGGCCCGCGGGGGGGGCTCCGGTCCGAGCACGGTGTCCGGAGCGGAAGGGTGAACTTCCTCGGCGGCCTCGCGTTCCGCCTCACGTTCGGATTCCCGCATCAGCAGGTTCTCGATTCGCTGGCGAATTACGCGCTCCTTCTCCTCACGTTGCCAGAATTCCTGCGTCAGGTCGTGGTGCAGGGCGAAAGCCATCAGCACCATCAGCAGCATGAAGGGGAAGGCCGCGACGATCGAGACCGTGCGCAAGCCTTCGAGACCCCCACTCAAGAGTAGCACCACCGCCATCGACAATTGCAGCATACCCCAGAGCACGCGCACGAAGCGCGTCGGATTGAGCACACCCTTGGAGGTGAACATGCCTAGCACGAAGGTGGCCGAATCCGCCGAGGTGATCACGAACACGCTCACCAGCGTGATCGCCAGCAGCCCCGCGTAGGTGCCCCAGGGCAGTTGTTCCAGTGTGGAGTAGAGCCCGGCGGGCACCTCGCGTGCGACTGCATCGGCGATGCCGGCGGCCTCGTAGAGCTCTAGGTAGATCGCGCTGCCGCCGAAGGCGGCGAACCACAGCATGCTCAAGCCTACCGGCACGACCATCACGCCCAGCACAAACTCGCGGATGGTCCGGCCGCGCGAGATCCGCGCAATGAACGAGCCGACGAACGGGGCCCAGGACAGTCCCCATGCCCAGTAGAACATTGTCCATTGCTCGACCCAATGCTCGCTGGAGTAGGGCGTGGTAACTAGGCTCATTTGCACGATGTTGCCCAGGTACTCGCCCATCGTCTGAGTGAACTCCTGAAAGATGAAGGCGGTCGGCCCGAACAGGATCACGTAAGTGAACAACGCGATCGCCAGGATCATGTTCAGGTTCGAGAGATAGCGGATGCCATGCTTTAGTGGCGTCATCGCCGAGAGGGTGAACAGCACGCCCAGCCCGGCGATGATCATCATCTGCGTATTGGTGCCGTACTCCACTCCCTCGAAGCGCGCGATGCCGCTATTGATCTGTAGAGCGCCCAAGCCCAGCGTGGTGGCGACCCCGAAGATGGTCGAGACCACGGCGAGCGTGTCGATGGCCACGCCCCAGCCGCTATCAACACGGGTGCCCAAGATGGGGCGGAAGGTTTCGCTGATAAGGCCGCGTGCGTTGTGGCGAAAGCGGATGTAGGCGATCGCCAGCCCCACCAGCGCGAAGTTCGCCCACTGGTGCAAGCCCCAGTGGAAAAAGGCGTAGCGCATCCCCGTTTGTGCCGCATCCACCGAGCGCGGCTCGGCGATCCCCAATGGGGGCTCGTTGAAGTGCATCATCGGCTCGGCAACGCCCCAGAAGACCAGGCCCACGCCCATGCCGCCGGAGAAGATCATGGCAAGCCAACTCTTGTAGCTGAACTCTGGCGGCTCGTCGTCCGGCCCCAACCGGATGTTGCCGAACTTTGACAGCCCTAGGAACAGGATGAAGATGACGAAGCCGCTGGTCGCTAGCAAGTACATCCAGCCCATCTTGTTTGCGGTGTAATCGAGTACCTGGTTGGCGACCCGCTCGACGTCGGCAGGGAAGATCGCGGCGACCGTGACGAAGCCGGCGATGATAACCACCGAGAGATAGAAGACCGTGCCGACGTCGCCTAGCAGGCGACCGTATAGAAGTTGGAACTTGTTCATCGAGTCTGTCCGTGACGGGTGATGGATTCGCCGGGATCGGCCCTTACGTTAGCGGATTCGGGAAGTCGGGGCAGGGGGAGTCGAGCGGGCGACGAGATAAGCCCAACCCACCGAGGCAGCGCCTTCAGTTGCGAAAGCTGAACACCACCCAACAGTCTATTGGGGGCTTGCCTTGTAAGCGCAACGCGTCAATGGCGTATGTCCCGGTTATCTAGTGCAAGGAGAGGTCGGAAACCGAGACATTACTGAACGAACTATCCAGGATCGCTTGACCACTACAAGTAGGCCGAAGATAAAAAGAAGCCCCACTTGCAAAGAAGCGGGGCATTCCTGACCTTGTCACGAATTCGTCTGACTGTTTACCAAGTCAACGCACCACCAGTCTGATAATCCGTCACTCGGGTCTCGAAGAAGTTCTTCTCCTTCTTCAGATCTACCACCTCACTCATCCACGGGAACGGGTTGTTCGCACCCGGGTAGAGCTCGGCTAAGCCGATTTGGCTGCATCGACGGTTGGTGATGAAGTGCATGTACTCCTCGCACATGTCCGCGTTCAGTCCCAGCAGCCCGTTGGGCATGGTGTCGCGGGCGTAGGCGATCTCGAGTTCGCAAGCCTCGCGAAGCATCTCGTGCACTTCGTGCTGGAAGGCCTCGCCCCAAAGTTCCGGGTTCTCGATCTTGATCTGGTTGATCAGGTCGATGCCGAAGTTCAAGTGGATGGACTCGTCGCGCATGATGTATTGGTACTGCTCGGCGATGCCGGTCATTTTGTTGCGACGGCCTAGGCTGAGGATCTGCGCAAAGCCGGTGTAGAACCACATACCTTCGAAGACCACGTAGAAGGCGACCAGATCACGCAGGAAGTTCTGCGCGCCTTCGTGGGTGGAGGTGTCGAAGGTGCCGGCGGATAGGTCCTGAGTGTATTTTAGTGCCCAGGAGTCCTTCGCGGTGATCGACGGCACTTCGCGGTACATGTTGAACAGTTCGCCCTCGGCAAGACCAAGGCTGTCGACAATGTACTGGAAGGTGTGGGTGTGGACCGCTTCCTCGAATGCCTGACGAAGCAGGTACTGGCGGCACTCGGGATTGGTCACCTGCTCATAGACGGCCAGCACGATGTTGTTGGCGACTAGCGACTCGGCGGTGGCGAAAAAGCCGAGGTTGCGCATCACCATGCTGCGCTCGTCGGTGGTCAGGCCGTCCTTGGACTTCCACAGGGCGAGATCCGCCTGCATGGAGACCTCCGTGGGCATCCAGTGGTTGTTGCAGCCGGCGAGGTATTTTTCCCAGGCCCACTGGTATTTCAGTGGCAGAAGCTGGTTGACGTCGGCGGTGGCGTTGATGATGCGCTTTTCCGAGACGTCGACGCGCCCAGCATTGGCCTCGATGCCACCCAGACCGGTTTGGTCTGCGCCTTCGGCGGCGGCCGGATCGAAGTGTTGCCCTGGCTCGTGTACCAGACCGTCGTCGTAGGAGGCGGGCATCACGCTGGCCGCGTCCGCGCTCATGCCGGGGTTGTGGGACGGTTGATCGTTGCCTTTCTTTAGCGGGTCATTCCAGTCGAGCATGTTTTTCTCCTTTCATGTTCCGGTTCTATCCGGGCCGGGCTGAAGCCCGGCGATATTCGCTTCGATTAGGTTTGTCTGGGGGCGCTTACTGGCACGCCTCGCACTCGGGGTCGTCGATCGAGCAGGCCTTCGGGCCGGCCGGCTCAGCGGAGACGCCGCGGAGCTTGCCGTCGAGCTTATTCATCGTTGTCTTCTCGATCCGAGTCTTGGATGCGGCACGCAGGTAGTAGGTGGTCTTGAGGCCACGGACCCACGCGAGCTTGTACATGTTGTCGATTTTTGGGCCCGACGGCTCGGCCATGTAGAGGTTGAGCGACTGGGCCTGGTCGATCCACTTCTGGCGGCGTGAGCCGGCCTCGATCAGCCAGCGTGGGTCGATCTCGAAGGCGGTGGCGTAGAGCGCCTTGAACTCGTCAGGCACGCGGTCGATCGCCTGCACGGAGCCGTCGAAGTACTTGAGGTCGTTGACCATGACTTCGTCCCAAAGGCCACGATCCTTGAGGTCGCGCACCAGGTAGGGGTTGACCACAGTGAATTCGCCAGAGAGGTTGGATTTGACGAAAAGATTCTCGAAGGTCGGCTCGATCGACTGCGAGACGCCGCAGATGTTCGAGATGGTCGCCGTCGGCGCAATCGCCATGGTGTTGGAGTTGCGCATGCCCTGTTTCTTGATCTTCTTGCGCAGAGCGTTCCAGTCCAGTGTCTGGTCGCGGTTCATGTCCAGGTACTCGCCGCGCGATTCGGCCAGCAGTTCGATCGAGTCGATCGGCAGGATGCCGCGGCTCCACAGCGAGCCCTCGTAGCTAGCGTAGCGACCGCGCTCAGCGGCGAGATCGCTGGAAGCGGAAATCGTGTGGTAGCTGACTGTCTCCATGGAGCGGTCGGCGAATTCGATTGCCTCGTCCGAGCCGTAGGCGATCTTCTGCTTGTAGAGCGCATCTTGGAAACCCATGATCCCCAAGCCCACCGGGCGGTGGCGCAGGTTGGAATTGCGCGCCTGCGGCACCGAGTAATAGTTGTACTCGATCACGTTGTCGAGCATGCGCATCGCGGTCTTGATCGTGCGCTCTACCTTCTCCTCGTCGATGCCGTTCTCGGTGGTGTGCTGGGCCAGGTTGACTGAGCCGAGGTTGCACACGGCGATCTCGGAGTCGTTTGTGTGCAGGGTGATTTCGGTGCAGAGGTTCGAGCTGTGCACCACGCCGGCGTGCTGGTTGGTGTAACGCAGGTTGCACGGGTCCTTAAAGGTGACCCACGGGTGGCCAGTCTCGAACAGCATCGAGAGCATGCGGCGCCACAGGTTGACCGCCGGGATCTTGCGGAAGTTCTTGATCTCGCCGCGCTCGGCCTTGGCCTCGTACTCCTCGTAGGCCTTCTCGAAAGCGGTGCCGGACAGGTCGTGCAGGTCCGGGGTCTCGGCCGGCGAGAACAGCGTCCATTCGGCTTCCTGGGCGACGCGCTTCATGAACAGGTCCGGCACCCAGTTGGCTGTGTTCATGTCGTGGGTGCGGCGGCGGTCGTCACCGGTGTTCTTGCGCAGGTCCAGAAATTCCTCGATGTCCAGATGCCAGGTCTCGAGGTACGCGCAGACCGCGCCCTTGCGTTTACCGCCTTGGTTGACGGCCACCGCGGTGTCGTTTGCCACCTTGAGAAACGGTACGACGCCTTGGCTCTTGCCGTTGGTTCCCTTTATGTGGCTGCCAAGGGCGCGAACGCGGGTCCAGTCGTTGCCCAGACCGCCGGCGAACTTGGAGAGCAGGGCGTTGTCTCGGATCGAGCCGTAGATGCCGTCGAGGTGGTCCGGCACGGTGGTGAGGTAGCAGCTTGAAAGCTGCGGGCGCAGGGTGCCAGAGTTGAATAGCGTCGGGGTCGAGGACATGAAGTCGAACGAGGACAGCAGGCGGTAAAACTCGACGGCGCGTTCTTCGCGGTCGATCTCGTTGATCGCTAGGCCCATCGCCACGCGCATGAAGAATGCCTGCGGTAGCTCGAAGCGGGTGTCGTCTTGGTGCAGGAAGTAGCGGTCGTAGAGGGTCTGCAGGCCGAGGTAGGTGAACTGCAGGTCGCGCTCGTGATCCAGTGCCTGGCCGAGGCGATCAAGGTCGTACTGCTGCAGTGTCGGGTCGAGCAACTCGTGTTCGACGCCTACCTTGATGTATTCCTTGAAATAGTCTGGGTAAATGTTGGCCATCTCGGATTGGGTGCAGGCGGTCACCGGATTGTGCACGAACCGCAGCGCTTCGGTCCGCATGGAGTCGAGCAGCAGGCGGGCGGCGACCTGAGAGTAGGCCGGATCGATCTCGATCAGGGTGCGTGCGCTCATTACCAGTGCGGTGCTGACCTCGTGCTCGGCCACGCCGTCGTAGAGGTTGCGGATGGTCTCGTCGACGATGCGCTGGTTGTCGACGCCCTCCAGGCCGGCACAGGCCTCGTCGACCAGGCGCGAGAGGCGAACGGTGTCCAGCGGCTCGGTTGTGCCGTCGTAGCGGGTAACGCGCAGGGAGGACGTTTCGGTGATGGCCTCGGCCTGATCGTCCATCTCCGCGGCGCGCTTCTGTGCCTGCTGCTCACGGTAGAGGACGTAGGCGCGGGCGACTTTGTGGTGGCCTTCGCGCATTAGCGCAAGTTCGACCTGGTCCTGGATGTCCTCGATGTGGACGGTGCCGCCACCCGGAAGGCGACGCTTGAGGGCCTGGTCGATCAGCGAAACCAGCGACTCGACTGTCTCGTGGACGCGGGCGGAAGCCGCGGCGCCACCCCCCTCGACGGCGAGGAACGCCTTGGTCATGGCGACTTTGACCTTGGACGGGTCGTAAGCGGTCAGTTTGCCGTTGCGTCGGATGACTCGTACCTGGCCCGGGGCGGCCGCGGCGCTCTCTATGCCGCTGGCCGAGCCACCGGCGTTCTCGTGGTAGGCCTGGGTCGGGGTTTCTACTGTCTGACTGGTGCTCATGCCGCTAATCCGTCCTCTGTGTTTTGGTTCGAAGGCCCGCTGCGGGCGGGTCGCCAATTTCCTGTGTCGGTGGTGGTCCTTCCCGCGCCCCGGAGGACCGGCGCGCGACGGGCCGGACTGTCTGCCCGACTCTTGTCTGGTCGGTCGGCGGGCTGATGGGCCGTCGCCGATGCGAACCGGGGGTGGCGACTGGGTCGGTCGCTGCCCGCTCGAACGCCTTGATTGTGGTCGCTGCTGGAGCAAAGTCAACTGGGTAAACCGCAAATACTGTGCTCTGATGGAGTAAATGCCACTATATGATGTGTATTGGTTGGTGGGCATACTGTGGGGAGGTTCTGGGCAAGCAGTGAACAGCCTGTGGATAACCCCGGAGGGAAAACCGGTAACCCCGCGTCCCCGCGAGGATGTCCGCCGACCGACCGGGGCCTCCATTAACAAAACCATCGGATATGAAAAAAATTTTTGTCTTCCAGCCTTGGGGGTAGGCCAGCACGTCTACCTGAGACATGGTATTTCGCCAGGGCGGCGACGGCCCGGTCGAGCCTGTTTGCAGGCCCTGTTGGAGGGGGTGGGCGCGGCAGGCATAATCAAGACAACAAGCGAGCCCGCGCCCCGTGCGGGCTGCCCCATCAGTTTGAGGGAGTAGGCATGCGGATTCTGGTCACCGGCGCCGCCGGTTTCATCGGCTCGACGTTGTCAGCACGGTTGCTCGAGCGTGGCGATGAGGTTGTCGGTCTGGACAATCTCAACGACTACTACGACGTGAGCCTCAAGAAGGCGCGACTGGCCCGCCTGACGGATCGCCCGGGATTCAGCTTCGAGAAACTGGACGTGGCCGACCGTGAGGGCATGGCCGCGCTGTTCGGGCGGGCCCGTCCCGAGCGGGTGGTCCATCTCGCCGCCCAGGCCGGGGTGCGTTACTCCATCGAGAACCCGCACGCCTACATCGATTCCAACCTGGTGGGCTTTACCAACATCCTCGAGGGTTGCCGCCACAATGACGTGGCGCACTTGGTCTACGCCTCGTCGAGTTCGGTCTACGGTGCGAATAGCGAGATGCCGTTTTCGGTGCATCACAACGTCGACCACCCACTTTCGCTGTATGCCGCGACCAAGAAGGCCAACGAGCTGATGGCGCATACCTATGCCTCGCTTTATGACCTGCCCACCACCGGCCTGCGGTTTTTCACCGTCTACGGACCGTGGGGACGGCCTGACATGGCCCTGTTCAAGTTCACCAAGAACATCCTCGAAGGCAAGCCGATTGACGTGTACAACCACGGTCACCACCGACGCGATTTCACCTACGTCGACGATATCGTCGAGGGCGTAATCCGCACGCTCGACCACGTCGCCACCGCCAATACGGACTGGAGTGCCGCGAATCCCGACTCCGGCACGTCGTTCGCCCCTTGGCGGGTCTATAACATCGGCAGTCACCGTCCGGTCGAACTGCTGCATTACATCGAACTGATCGAGGAGGCCACGGGCAGGAAGGCTGAATTAAATCTCTTGCCAATGCAGCCGGGCGACGTGCCGGATACCTACGCCGACGTCGACGATCTCAAGATCGATGTCGGCTACGCGCCGAGCACGCCGGTTGAGGAGGGCGTCGCCCGTTTCGTCGATTGGTATCGCGGGTACTATGGCGTTTAATGGCAGTCATGGATCGTGAGAACTGATCGAGACTGTCGACCGGACACACTGACGCCCCGATCCGGGGGCAAGCTCGAACCGGGCCGCTAGGCGGCGGTCCCGCTGGCAAGGAGCCGAGATGGCCGCGGAACTCTGGGAAATACGCGATTTCATTGCGGGGGCACCGGCGTTTGCCGAGCTGCCCGCGGCGGTGCTCGACACCTTGCCCCGTCGGCTGACGGTTCGCTACCTGCGTCGTGGTCGTCCCTTCCCGCCACCCGATGCCGTGCCCGGCTTGTGGATCGTGCGCAGCGGCGCACTGGCCGTGCGCGATCCCGAGGGCCGCCTTCTTGAGAAACTCGGTAAGACCGACCTGTATCTCGATGCCCGGGACTCGGTCGATCCCGATGCCCGTCCGGTTGATGAATACGGGACGGCTGTCGTTGCCGTGGTCGAGGACAGCCTGCTTTACCAGTTGCCGTTGCCGGCATTCGAGGAGTTGCTCGGCGCCCATCCCGTGTTCGCCTGGCGCTTCGAGCGCACACGGCGCGAGCGCCTTGAGCGGGCGCTGAGCGAACTGGGTCAGGGCGGTCGTCCGGAGACTCTGATGGCGGCGACGGTCAAGGCGTTGCTGCGACGCGAGCCGATCACCGCTGCGCCGGATATTCCCATCCGCCGCGGAGCGGAAATCATGACCGAGGCGCAGGTCTCTGCTCTTTTGCTGCTCGAGAACGAGCAACTGGTGGGACTGATCACCGACCGCGACTTGCGTCGGCGATGCATTGCCGCGGGGATCTCGGTCGACTCGTCGCTGCGCGAGATCATGACCGAGACACTGATCACGGTCGCCCCGACCGCCTCGGCCTTCGAGGCCTCACTGCTGTTCTCGAGGCACAATATTCATCACCTGCCGGTCGTTGCCGAGGACAGGGCGCTGGTTGGCATCCTGTCGACCTCCGATCTGCTGCGCCATCAGGGCACCCATGCGATTCACCTGGTGCGCGATGCGATGGCGGCACCGGACGTCGAGGCGATCGCCCGGGTCGGATCGCGCCTGACCGATCTGGAGGCCCAGTTGGTCGCGATCGGTGCGGAGGCCGAGCCATTGGGCGAGGCGATGGTCACGGTCACCGACGCCATGACCCGTCGCCTGACTGAACTGGCGGAGATGGAACTCGGCCCGGCACCCATCGCTTGGGCCTGGGCGGCTCTGGGCAGCCAGGGCCGGCGCGAGCAGACGGCGTTCACCGACCAGGACAACGCGCTGATCCTCGATGACGCCTTCGAGCCGGGGCGACACGGCGACTGGTTTGCGCGCTTCGCAGGATTTGTCACCGACGGTCTCGCCGCGGCTGGCCTGACGCCATGTCCGGGCGGCACTATGGCTACCACCGCGGACTGGCGCCAGCCGGTGGCCGGCTGGCAGGCTCAGTTCGGCGACTGGATCGATCAGCCCGAGCCGCACTCGATAATGCTTGCAACCAATTTTTTCGATATGCGGGTGGTCGCCGGTCGAGAATCGCTGCTCGACGCCGTATGGACCACGGTGCGCCCGGCGGCGCAGGAAAACACCATCTTCCAGAGACGCTTGGCCAACAACGCGCTGGCCGTCCGCATGCCGCTGGGCTTTTTCCGCCGGCTGGTGGTTGTCGACGACGAGCAGCACGATGAGCGCCTAGATCTCAAGCGGTACGGGTTGATGCCTATCGCGGATCTCGCCCGCCTGCATGCGGTTGGCCTAGGGTTGCCGGAGTTGCACACGGTGCGTCGCCTTCAGGCCGCGGTGAGGGCCGGGGGCTTGTCGGAGCAGGCCGCCGCCGGGCTGGCGGATGCCTGGCGCCTCTTCTACGTGCTGCGTGCCCGTCACCAGGCCCGTCAGGCCCGCGGAGGCGAGCCACTGGACAACCGGCTTGACCCGGACCAGTTGTCGGGCCTGGAGCGCGATCACCTGCGCGATGCCTTCCGCGTGGTCGATGACCACCAGCGCTGGGTGCGCATCCACTTCGCTGTCAGCGGCACCCGCTGAGATGGCCCGACTGCGCCTGTTCTGGTTCCCGCACGGCACTTGGCTCTCCCTGCGCCGGCGTCATCACCGCCGACGGGCGGTGGGGGGCTCGCCGTTGGCCCGTTTTCTCGACACCCCGGTGGCGGATATCGATGCCGACTGGCGCGAGGGCGAGTACCTAGTGCTCGATTTCGAGACCACCGGCCTCGATCCTCGCCAGGATCGTCTGCTGAGCGTGGGTTGGGTGGTGATGCGCGGCGCGACGATCGATCTGGCCACGGCCCACCACGAGGTGATCAACCCGATGATCGGCATTCCCGAGCAGAGCGCGGTGATCCATTGCATCACCGATGATGCCGCCGCCGAGGGCCTGCCGGAGCGCGAGGCGCTCGAAGAGGTGCTCGAGGCTCTGACGGGGCGCGTGCTGGTGGCACACAACGCGCGTTTCGAGATCGCCTTTCTCAATGCCGCTTGTCAGCGGCAATTCGGCGCCGGGTTGGCCATCCCGGTGATCGACACCCTGCAACTGGCTCGGCAGGGATTCGAACGCCGCCACCTGCATCACGGTCCGGGCGACCTGCGCCTGGACGCTCTGCGCGGGCGTTATCATCTACCACGCTATCATGCCCATCACGCCCTGATCGACGCGCTGGCGACCGCCGAGTTGCACTCGGCCCTGTGCCAGGACCGGGTTTCGCCCAAGGGACGGCTGACGCTCCGGCGGCTGCTTTCGGTGCTTTGAGGATCGCCCGGGACTATCACCCCTGAGGGCGTCCCTAAGCCGGAATTGATAACGCCGAAGCGCTCTCAGGCGCGCTGTCTCTCGAGAGGCCTACGCCGCTGCGGTTTGCTCCGGCATGACGCGTTGGCTGATGCTCTCGCGCAGGGAGAGTAGGGCGGGGATGACGAACAGCACCAGCAGGGTGGAATAGGCAAGGCCGAAGGCGATGGAGGTGGCCATCGGGATCAGGAACTGCGCCTGCAGCGAGGTCTCGAACAGCAACGGGGTCAGCCCGCCGATGGTGGTCAGAGAAGTCAGCATGACCGCACGCAGTCGCTGCACGGCGGCCTGCTCGAGGGCCTTGTCGACCGCGAGCCCGGCAGCCAGCTGATCACGATAGAACGCGACTAGGATGATGGCGTTGTTGACCACGATTCCGGAAAGCCCGAAAAGCCCGAACAGCGACAGGATTGTCAGCTCGATGCCCATCGCCCAGTGGCCGAAGATCGCCCCGACCAGGCCGAAGGGAATCACCATCATGACGATGAAGGGCATGGTCCAGGCGGAGAACACCCAGACCAGCACGATGTACATCAGCGCTAGCCCCAGGTATAGGCCGAATTTCATGTCCGCCATGGTTTCGCGCTGGTCGGCTTGCCGTCCCTCGAAGCTGTAATCGATGCCGTGGCGGCTGGCCAGTTCCGGCAGGGTGTCGCGTTCGAGTGACGCACGCAGGTTCTCGGCGTTGGCTAGTTCGCGGTTGAGCTCGGCAGAGACTTCCACGGCGCGCACGCCCTCGGCATGACGGATGGCCTCGAAGCCGCGTTCCGAGCCGAGATCGACCACCTGTCGGACCGGCACGAAGTTTCCGTCGTCGGTTCGAATGCTCAGGTCGTCGAGCGAGCCGATCTGGCGGCGCTCGGCACGTGGCAACAGCACGCGCACCTCTACCTCGTCAGGACCTGACTGGAAGATCTGGCTCAGTGCGCCGTCATACGCCGCGCGCAGCTGGTTGCCGACATCGCTGGTGTTGAGGCCCAGTGCCCGACCTTGTGCGTTGACCGAGAAGGTGATCTGCTGTCGGCCGTAGGGTAGGTCGTCGGCGACGTCGACCACCCCGGGGACCCCCTTGAGGGTTTCGGCAAGGGAGACGGCAGCGTTCTTGAGGTCGTCGGTGGTGCCACCCTTGAGACGCACGGTCAGGTCGGCGCCCGGCGGCCCACCTTGGCGCGAGCTGATCGAGAAGTTTTCCATGCCCGGCGGCACACGGGTGTTCTCGCGCCAGGTGCGAATGAATTCGGCATTGCGGGTGGAGCGGGCGTCCGGTTCGACTAGCTCGATCAGCATCGACCCGAGCTGGTCACCCTGGGTGCCGCCCTCGCCGCCAATGGTCCCGCCCTGGCGGATGATGGCCGTTTGCACGAGCGGCTCGCCAAGTTCTTCCTCGGTCTCGGCCAGGCTGCGTTCCACCTCGTCCATGAAGGTGGCCATACGGTTGCGGTCGGTGCCGGCGACAAAGGTAGCGTTGGCGTAAACGATCTGCGATTCGGGTGTCGGGAAGAAGGTGAAGCCTAGTCGCCCGCCGGCCAGCAGACCCACGGCGAGAATCAGCGTTGCGACCGCAGTGGCAAGGGTGACGGCCCGGTGTCCGATCGCAAAGCGCACCGCGGGGCGGAAGTGACGCTGACGGAAGTGATCGAAGCGGAGATCGAAACCGGCGCGGAAACGAGCCATCCGGCCGGGCTGGCGTTGCTCGAGCTGGTCGTCGCGATGCCGGCCGCTGAACGCGCCGCGTAGGTGGCCGGGGAGCACCAGGAAAGCCTCGACCAGCGAGGCGGCAATCACGCAGATCATTACAACGGGGATGTCGCGCAGGATCTGGCCGATCGTGCCGCCGACCACCAGCAGAGGCATGAAGGCCGCGATGGTGGTTAATGAGGACGCCATCACCGGCCAGAACATGCGCCGGGCAGCACCCTGCGAGGCAAGCAGTGGTGCCTCGCCGTGGCGGAAGTGCGCATCGGCATCCTCGCCCACCACGATCGCATCGTCGACGATCACGCCCAGGGCCATGATCAGGGCGAACAGCGAGATCATGTTGATCGACCCCCCGATAAGCCACAGGATCGCCAGTGCGGCGAGAAAGGCCGCTGGGATGCCCGCGGCCACCCAGAAGGCCACCCGCCCAGGCAGGAATAGGTATAGGAGCACCAGCACCAAGATCAGGCCACCCGCGCCGTTGGTGACCAGCAGATTGATGCGATCGCGAATCAGCTGCCAGGACTGGTCATAGGCCTTGAGGTGCATGCCGGGCGGCAGGTTCGGAGCGGTCTCGTCGACCCACTGCTGTAATGCGCGCGCCGAATCGAGGCTGTCGCCGTGCTCGGCGCGCTGTAGGACTAGTTCGGCCGCCGGCATGCCCTCATGGCGCAGTAGCAGCGAGTCACGACGCGGCTCCTGCACGATGTGGGCGATCTGATCGAGGTCGAGCCGGGCCTGTGGGCTGCTGATCACCGACAGGTTGGCGAACTCCAGCGGCCGTCGGCGTTGCTCGACGGCACGCAGCTCCCGTCCGCCGTCGGCGCTACCGAATTCGCCCGCCGGCACGTCGCGCGACAGGGCATTGATCGTCTCGGAGAGCTGCGGCAGGGATTGCCCCAGTGCCAATAGCGAGGATGAGGGCACCTCAACCGCAATTTGTTGTTGGGGCACGCCGTTGACGCTGACTCGATCGATGCCGCGGTCTACCAGCTCGCGCTCGAAGCGATCGACCCACTGGCGTAGCGCGCTACGCTCGACGTCGCCGTAGATCAACAGACGAGCGACCGGGTCGAACTTCGGTGCCCGACTGATCTGCGGATTTTCCGCGTCGGCGGGAAAGTTGCGGAATGTGTCGACCTGCTCACGGACGTCGTTGAGCGCGAGCACCGGGTCGCTCCCCTGCAGGAACTCCAGCGTGATGGTGGAGACGCCCTGCGCGGAGGTAGAGGTCATGGTGTCCACGTCGGGCACGGCGCGCAGGCGTTCCTCGAGAGGGTTCGTGATGCCGCGTTCGACGTCCTCGGCCGAGGCGCCAGTCCAGACTACCGAGACGGTAACGATGTCCACGGCGAAATTGGGGAAGAACTGGATATTCATCCGAGAGATGGCAAACAGCCCACCGAGGATCATCAGCAGCATCACTAGGTGGGCGGCCACCCGGTGACGGGCAAAGCGCTCCAAGATGCCCCGCGGTTGCCCGTCGGTCATTCTGCGGCCCCACTGGTGGAGCTGCCACCCGATTCGGATTCATCACCTTCCCACCGCACCCGCAGCCCGTCGACGGCATTGGGCAACTGGGTGGTGGCCAAGCGATCGCCGGCGACAAGGGACGGGGCGCGAACCAGCAGTGCGGCTTTTCCACTCATCGTGTCATCGCCGCGGTATTCTCCCAGCCGCTCGACCTGTGCACGCTCCAGTCGCCCGTCACGGATGCGGTAAACGTGATTGTTGCCGTACAGCGCGCTGTGCGGAATAACGACGGCATTCTCGACCGCCGGCATCTCGAGCTCGATCGTCAGCACCTGGCCGGTGCGCAGCGAGTGGTTGGGTTCGACAAAGCGGAACAGCCCGGTGGCCCCTTGCCCGCTGGCTTCGGCGGCGATGCGTTCCAGTTCGAGTGGCGTGTCGGTGTCTCGTGAGTGGGCCCGTGGTGGATCGTCCGATCGCATTGCTCCGAGCAGCGATGCAACTCGTGTCGAGGGAATCAGCGCACGAGCCTCGAAGCCGTTCCAGGGGTAGAAGGTCAGCAGGGCGGCGTTCGCACCTACCTGGTCACCCTGTGTGACCTCGACGTTGCCGATCAGACCATCAGTCGGGGCCTCGGACCTGGCACGCTCGAGATCGCGTTCGGCCGCCAACACATCCGCCTCGGCGGCGTCACGGCGCGCTTCGAGTCCTGCGAGGCGGGCATCGAACGTCGAAAGGCGCTCGCGGCGGGTGTTGAGCGCGAGACGGGCCTGGCTGAGGGTGTCCCTGGCGTTGTCGACGTCGGCCTGTGAGGTGAGGTTACGACCCTTCAGGTCACGATTGCGCGACAGCGCGGTCTCGGCGTTCCGGACGATCTCTTGTTCGAGGGCCAGTGCCTGGCGATCTGAATCGTGCTGCGCCCGCACCTCGCGGACCTGTGCCTCGAGATCGGCGAGGTTGGCCTGCGCGCGTGACAGGGCCGGCTGGAAGTCGCGGCGGTCGAGTTCGACCAGGCGTTCCCCTTGGGTCACGGACTGGCCATCCTCGACCGGCACGGCGGCGACCCGCGCGGACAAGGGGGCATTGATCGAGAGTCGGTCGGAATTGGCCACCTCGCCGTACAGTGTCAATACGGGGTGGCGCGTGGCCGGTTCGACCGTCATGGTCTCGACCAGCCAGGCCCGCTCCTCGGACGTTGCCTGGGGGGCCTCGGGTTGACTTGCCTTTAGTGCCAGGAAGGCTACGATCGCAACGCTCACGATCAGCAGGGGCAGAACGAACCGAAACAGCAACCGCCGTGGTCGGGAAGAGCGATTCGGGGTATCGGATGGCTGCATGGTGTTTTGCTGGTCCTTGGCGCAGGCAACTGGACGGGGTTACCGGGAGTCGGGTCATGAGATCACGCGACCGAAGGATAGCAAAACATCCTAGGATTTGTGTCGGGAAACTAATGCATAATAAGTAATGCTAATCGCAAAACCAAAGCCTCACGGCTTGCTTAGCATGGCACGGATCGCGCTCATTGCCTCGACGGCGGTCGCACGCCTTTCCTCCTCGCTTTTCTGCACGCCAATGCCCTCCCAGTGGAGCAGGTCGGATTCGACCTCCTCGAGAAAACGGCTGGGCTGAATGTCCCGCCACTGGCCGTAGCGTCGCCGTCGCCGAGTGAGCGTGAAGGTCAGGCTGCGCTGGGCGCGGGTGATCCCGACGAAACAAAGGCGTCTCTCCTCGGCCAGCCGTTCGTCTTCCTGGCAGTCCTGATGGGGCAACAGGTCCTCTTCCATGCCCGTGAGGTAGACATGTGGGAACTCCAGGCCCTTGGCGGCATGAAGGGTAAGAAGGCGAACGGCGTTGTCGTTCTGGTCGCGGGTCTTTTGCTCGAGGATGCCTAGCAGGCTCATCTTTTGGACTAACTCGGCCAGCGAGAGCGATTCGCCGCTATCGCTATCCACGGCGATCCGGTCGGTCCATTCGAGCCAGTCCTGCAGGTTGGCCCAGCGACGTTCGGCGGCCTTGGTGCTGTTTTCCTGCTCTCGCAGGTAGCCGAAGTAGTCGATCTCATCGAGCATCGTGCGCATCGCCGCGGCAGCGGGCTGTTCGTCCATACGCCCCCGGGTCGCGTCCAGCCAGTCGAGGAATTGGATCAGCTGGTGATACACGCGGGTATCGAGCCGTTGTGAGGCGGTCACCGAGCGGGCGGCGGCGGCAAGGTAAATATGGCGTTCGCGGGCGATCTGGCCCAGGCGCTCGAGAGTGGCCGGGCCAATGCCGCGCCGCGGTGTGTTGATGATGCGCAGCAACGCGGCATCGTCGGACGGATTGGCCATCAGGCGCAGGTAGGCCATCGCGTCCTTGACCTCGCCGCGCTCGAAAAACGACTGCCCGCCGGTGAGGATGTAGGGGATCGAGAGCTTGCGCAGCTGCTGCTCGATCAGGCGCGCCTGATGGTTGCCCCGGAACAGGATGGCGAAGTTGCGGTAGGGCGAGTCGTCCTTGAAGTGGCGGTGGAGGATGTCGGTGGCGATGCGCTCGGCCTCGTCCTCGGCGGTATCGCAGACCAGCACCCGGTGCGCCTCGCCGGGGCCCACCGCGCTCCATAGTGTCTTGGGCTGGGTGGTTGGGTCGTTGGCGATCAGCTGGTTGGCCGCGGTGAGCACGGTGTTCACCGACCGATAGTTCTGCTCGAGCTTGACGGTGGTCAGCCCGGGGAAATCGCGCGCCAGATGGACGAGGTTTTCCGGTCGCGCCCCGCGCCAGGCGTAGATCGACTGGTGGTCGTCGCCCACCGCCGTCAGGCGGCCGAGCTTGCCCACCAGCAGCCGCACCAGTTCGTACTGGCTGGCGTTGGTGTCCTGGTATTCGTCGACCAGCAGATAGCGCACGCGATGCTGCCAGCGCTCGCGCGCCTCGGGGTCGTCGCGCAGCAGTTCGACCGGGCGCTTGATCAGATCGTCGAAATCCAGCGCGTTGCAGGCGGTCAGTTGCCGGGCGTAGTCGCTGTAGAGGGAGGCGCAGGCGGCCTCGACCTCGTCGGCGCTGATCTCCGCGGCCCGGTTTGGGGTGAGCAGGTCGTTCTTCCACTGCGAGATCTGCCACTGGGCTTCCTTGGGCTCGATCATGCCCGCGGCCGCGTCGTTCTGCTGCAGCAGCGACTTTATCAGGTTGAGGCTGTCCTCGGCGTCGAGGACGGTGAACCCCGGGCGCAGGCCAAGCGTGCGGATCTCGCGACGGATCAGGTTCAGCCCGAGGGTGTGAAAGGTCGAGATATTGAGTCCGCGACGGCGCTCGGCGGGCAGGCGTTGCCCGATCCGTTCGCCCATCTCGCGCGCGGCCTTGTTGGTGAAGGTCACTGCCCAGATGGCGCGGGCGGGCGTACCCTTGGACTCGATCAGGTGGACGATCTTCTCGACGATCACGCGCGTCTTGCCCGACCCCGCGCCGGCGAGCACCAGCAGCGGGGTGTCGATGTGCCGCACGGCGGCCTGTTGTTGCGGATTCAGCCCTTGCATGGCGCGACCGGTGGACGGTGGTGACGGGCGGTGGCCGCCTCGAG
Organism: Guyparkeria sp.; assembly: GCA_041685825.1. Lineage (GTDB taxonomy): Bacteria > Pseudomonadota > Gammaproteobacteria > Halothiobacillales > Halothiobacillaceae > Guyparkeria. The sequence goes on from JAWLFB010000001.1 coordinate 53,422, forward strand.
CAGGGCGGCGGTGAGGATCAGCGCGCCCCCGGTCCAGACGTGGGCACCGTGGATGCTATCGCCCAGCCAGGTCGCCGAAGCGACGGCCACCAGCAACTCGAGGGTCATCAGGATGGCGGTGCGCGAGGCGGGCAGGCGCTCGACGGCGTACTGGGTGGCTAGCACGGCGGCGAGCAGCATGGTCGCCCCGTAGAGTGCGCTGCTGCCGACTGCCGAGAGCGTCGGTACCACTCCGAACTCGCTGGACAGGGCCCAGGCGATCAGGCCGAGCACCACGGTCGAACCCTGCATCAAGGTGAGCTTGATCGGGATGGGCTGCTCGTGGAGAAACCGGAACAGTGTGTTGGCCGCGGCCAGGGTAAAGCCGGCGACCAGCGCGAACAGGTCCGCGGCACGCGGGCCGTCACCAAAATCCGGTCCGAGGATCAGAAACGCACCGGCCAGCGCACTGATCACTGCCAGCACGCGGGCCGGTGTCAGCGGTTCCTTGAGGAAAAAACGGCCGAAGAGCACGCCCCAGGCGGGGATCAGGAAAAACAGCATCATCGAGCGGACAACGTCGCCGTAGACCATTGCCATGGTGAAGCCCACGCCCGAGACGCCGGCGGCGAAAGCCAGCAGGGCCAGCCATTCCCAGTTCAGCCGGGTGATCGGTGGTCGTGTCGGGTTGTACCAGGCGCGCCAGGCAAACGGGAGAATGATCAGCCACTGCGCCGCGTAGGCGATGACGGTGAGCAGGATCGGGCCGATGCCCAGCGAGTGGGCGTACTTGAGCCAGATCCAGGTCAGGCCCCACAGGGTGGAGCCTGACATCAGGATGAGTGCGGGCGGGACGCGCTCGCCCGCTGTCATCGCGGGCGACACGTCAGGCGCGCCGGAGACGTTGGCGATTCATGCCGGGTGTCACGAGCCGTCGACCCAGACCCGCGCGTTCTCGAACAGGCGTAGCCACGGACCGCGATCGGTGTCCGTATTGCGCTGATCCGCCGACCAGCGGTCCGGGCGCCAGGAGAACTGGCTCGCCCGCCAAACGCGCTCGGGGTGGGGCATCATGATGGTGAAGCGCCCGTCTTCGGTGGTAAAACCGGTTTCGCCGGCGGTCGAGCCGTTGGGGTTGGCCGGGTACGCTTCCGTGGCGATGCCGTGCCCATTGACGTAGCGCAGGGCGGTGAAGGCCTGCTCGGCATCCTCTGGACGGCGATAAGCCACCCGGCCCTCGCCGTGGGCGACGGTGATCGGCAGGCGACTGCCAGCCATGCCGGCGAGCAGGACTGATGGCGACTGCGGGATTTCCACCAGCGACAGGCGCGCCTCGAACTGCTCGGAGAGATTGCGCAAAAAGCGCGGCCAGTGGGCCGCACCCGGGATCAGGTCGGCCAGTTGCGAGAACATCTGGCAGCCGTTGCACACCCCCAGACCGAAGGTGTCGTCGCGCTCGAAAAACGCCTGCATGGCGTCACTGGCCCGGACGTTGTACCGGATCGCGTGCGCCCAGCCCGAACCGGCGCCGAGCACGTCGCCGAAGGAAAAACCTCCGCAGGCGACCAGCCCCTTCATGTCGGTCAGGTCGTGGTGGCCAGCAATCAGGTCGGCCATGTGCACGTCGACGGCCTCGAAGCCGGCGGCGGTGAATGCCGCGGCCATCTCGACCTCGCCATTGACGCCCTGTTCGCGCAGGATCGCGACCCGCGGGCGCGTACCCGTGGCGATCATCGGCGCGGCGACCGACTCGCTGACATCAAAGTTCGCCTCGGCGCCGGCAAGTTGCGGGTCGTCGAGGTCGGTCGCCGCGACATAGGCCTGCTCGGCGGTCTCCGGGTTGTCGCGCAGGGCGCTCATGTGGAACGAGGTAGCCGACCAGATCGCCTTGAGATCGGTCAGCGAACGGTCGATCACGGTCTTGCCGCGCCAGTCGATGTGGACCTGCGGCTTGGTGACCGCGCAGCCCAGTTCGATCAGTGCCTCGCCCAGCCCGGCGGCCTCGAACTGATCGCGGATGAAGTCGGCATCGCCGGCCTTGACCTGGAATACGGCGCCGACTTCCTCGGCGAATAGCCCGGCCATGGGGTCGCCGCCCAGCCCGTCGATGGTGAGATCCAGCCCGCAACGGCCGGCGAAGGCCATCTCCAGCAGGGTGGTGATCGCCCCGCCGTCACTGCGGTCGTGGTAGGCGGTCAGGTAGCCCAGGCGGTTTAGCTCCTGGGTCAGGTCGAAGAACGCCTTGAGCGGTGCCGGCGCGATGTCCGGCGTGTTCGACCCGGTGGCATTGAAGACCTGGGCAAGGGCCGATCCGCCGAGACGGTTTCGACCGAGGCCCAGATCGACCAGGAACAGGCGGTTGTCGGTATCCGAGACCAGTTCCGGCGTCAGGGTGCGGCGCACGTCGCTAACCGGGGCGAAGCCGGTGACCACCAGCGAGACCGGCGAGGTGACCGTTTTTTCGGTCTTGCCATCCTGCCAGCGGGTCTTCATCGAGAGCGAGTCCTTGCCCACCGGGATGCTGATGCCCAGCGCCGGGCAGAATTCCATGCCAACTGTACGCACGGTGTCGAACAGCCGTGCGTCCTCGCCTTCGTGCCCACAGGCGGCCATCCAGTTGGCCGACAGCTTGATGCGATCGGTGCCCTCGATTGCCGTGCCGGCGAGGTTGGTGACCACCTCGGCCAGCGCCAGCCGCGCGGAGGCCGGCGCATCGAGCAGGGCGACCGGGGCGCGCTCGCCCATGGCCATCGCCTCGCCGTGATGGTGGTAGAAGTCGGTCGCGGTGACCGCGCTGTCGGCTACTGGCACCTGCGCCGGCCCCACCATCTGGTCGCGTGCGACCAGGCCGCCGACCGAGCGGTCGCCAATGGTGATCAAGAAGCTCTTGTCGCCCACGCCGGGCAGGGCGAGCACGCGATCGAGGGCTGCGTTGACCTCGATACCGTTCAGGTCCAGGTCACGACCGTCGCTGGGATGGTGTTTGACGTCCCGGTGCATCTTTGGCGGGTGGCCGAACAGGGTCTGCATTGGCAGGTCGACCGGGTTGTCGCCGAAGTGCGGGTCGGCGACCTGCAGGTGCTGTTCCGCAGTGGCCGTGCCGACGACCGCGAACGGGGCACGTTCACGGTCGCACAGGGCGGCAAAGCGCCCGAGGTCGCCGGATTGGATCGCCAGCACGTAGCGTTCCTGCGATTCGTTGCACCAGATTGCCAGCGGCGTCATGCCTGGCTCGTCGTTGGGGATCTTGCGCAGATCGAAGGTGCCGCCCATGCCAGCATCGTTAATCAGTTCGGGCAGGGCATTGGACAGGCCACCGGCGCCGACGTCGTGTATCGAGACGATCGGGTTCGTATCGCCGAGTGAGATGCAGCGGTCGATCACCTCTTGGACGCGCCGTTCCATTTCAGGGTTGGCGCGCTGGACGGAGGCGAAATCGAGCTCGGCATGACCGGCACCGGAATCCTGAGAGGACGCAGCCCCACCGCCGAGACCGATCTGCATGGCCGGGCCACCAAGTACGATCAGCAGGTGGCCGGGAGCGATAGGTTCTTTCTCGATCAGGTTGGGACGGATCACACCGACGCCACCAGCGATCATGATCGGCTTGTGGTAACCCCAGGCGTGACGTTGGTGCGCGGCCTCGTTTTCGCCGGTGTTCATCTCGAGGGTGCGGAAATAGCCACCCAGTGCCGGGCGGCCGAATTCGTTGTTGAAAGCTGCCGCGCCGACCGGGCCGTCGAGCATGATCTCCAATGGGCTGACGATGCGTTCCGGGCGGCTGATGTCCGCGGTGGCCCCCTCCCAGGGCTGTGGCAGCTCCGGGATGCGCAGGTTGGAGACCGAAAAGCCGCTCAGACCGGCCTTGGGCTTGCCGCCACGGCCGGTCGCGCCCTCATCACGGATCTCGCCGCCGGCGCCAGTGGCAGCACCCGGGTCGGGCGAGATGGCAGTGGGATGGTTGTGTGTCTCGACCTTGGCGAGAAAGTCGATGCGCTCGTCGACCGTCTCGTAGATGCCGGTGACGGGATTCACGGCAAAGCGGGTGCCGTCCTGACCCTTAATGACGGCCGCGTTGTCCTTGTAGGCCGACAGCGTGCCCTCGGGGTGGCGCTGGTGGGTGTTGCGGATCATCGAGAACAACGACAGATCGCGCTCCTCACCGTCGATGGTCCAGCCGGCGTTGAATATCTTGTGGCGACAATGCTCGGAGTTCGCCTGTGCGAACATCATCAGCTCGACGTCGGTTGGGTCGCGCTCGAGTTGACCGTAGGCATCGGCGAGATAATCGACCTCGTCGCCACTGAGGGCCAGGCCCATGCGCTGGTTGGCCGCGGCAATCGCGCCCTGAGCGTCTTCGCCCAGGCTGATGCGCGATAGCGGGGCGGGGTGTGCGTGGGTGAAAAGGGCCTCGAGTGACGCCTCGTCGTCGTAGACCGCCTCGGTCATTCGATCGTGCAGCACCTCGAGCAGAGCCGGGCGCCAGACGAAGTCATCAGCGTTGATCGAATGGCCGGATACCGTGAACTCGATGCCCCGCTCGATGCGAGCGATGCCGTCAAGCCCGCAGATGCGGGCTATGTCCGTTGCCTTGCTCGACCACGGCGAGATGGTGCCCGCGCGCGGAGCGACAACGATTCGAGGCCAGACATCCGACCACTCATCCACAGGCTCGCCGTAGTCGAGGAGTTCCTCTAGGCGTGCCGCGTCGACGTGCCCGCTGTCGCTGGTATCGACTAGATGAACGAACCGGGCGTGCACCGCCTCGATCCCGGGATGAATGGCGGCCAGTCGCTGCTGGAGCTTGGCGAGTCGGAACGGGGATCGAGCGGCGTTGCCGGTAATAATTCGCATAGGTCGGTCGGGCGTGTCGCCTGGTCGGTGTGTGTCGGATGGCAGGCACGGGCCGAGCGTGGCGGATGCCGAAGGCTGTCGTACGGCGGCACGTGCTGAGGGCGTGAATTGTACAACAGCCTATCGCCAACCCCGGCAGGGTCTGCGGGAAGTGCGTCAGGTGACGGGCCACAAGCCCGACCGGGCTGTTGTATCGGGTCCCGGTGCCGCCCGGTTGGCCGTGCGGTCAGGGTGGTGAAGTGCGTTCAGACCGTTCGTTGGGGCCTTAGGCGAGGAACAGGGCCCGCCAGTCGCGGTTGTCGTTTCGCGGGAGGTCGAGTTTCGCTTCGGGCAAGGGTAGTTCGATACCGATTTGGCATTCATCGTTCTTCAGGGGGCGATACCAGACGACGTCCCCAATCAAGTAGAACGGCTCGGTGTTCTCCTCAAGGCGCGCAACGACCTCGACCGGCGTCCTGGTACGGACCCGATCGGCCCAGCTGGCATGGCAACAGAGATTCAGACCGTTGGCACTTATATCGATGATGCGTCCACTCCCTACCGGATGGGGGTCGCCCACTAGGCGCAGAAGGCCCGTGCCGGTTTTGTCGAGACGGGTGAAATCGCGGCGCTCGCGGTGGCGCTCTAAATCGCTGGAGTGAGTCGCGCGTTCAATCTTCATCGCGAGACTCCTCCAGTTGGCCGCGCAACTCGATAAGCGAGCGGGTGAAGCGTGGGTTGCCAAACACCAGACGGGTGCGATCGGCGAATAGATCATCGAGAACCTGACCAACGGGCAGGTTCAATTTGGACTGCCCGGTGCGGTTGGCGAAGTTGACGACGCCGTTATTGGTGTCGAGATCCCGGATCTTAAGGCGACGCAGCGCGCGCCCGGGCCCGGTGTATACCTCGAACCATTCCTCGCTCCTGCTCTGTTGGTCGAAGAATACCTTGACGACGTCGAGTGAGGCGAGCAGCAGTCCATCGGTGGGGATGTGGCTGCAAGACGCTGCCGGTTCGCTGTTGGCCACGTCTGTCTGCGATTTTTGCGTGGTCGGCTCATGATCCTTTGCGAGCCGCCGGTGGGCGTTGGCCGTCGGCGATTGCGCTTCGACGATCGGCGCGGGGATCGTCAAAGCGTCGATCGTTGCCGACTCGGCTACTGGTTCGTCGACCGTGGTATTCGGAGGTGCCTGCTCGCCCCCCCCCAATCTCGACAAAGGTTCCACGGGAATATCCAGATTGTCGCGGCTCTGGACGTCGAGATAGTCGATGAAGGCATCTAGGGCTTTTTGTTCCTCACCGAACAGGCCATCACTGTTCCTGTCGTTGAATACCGTCGAGGCTTCCCGGGCGAATGCCTTGACGTCATCCGACCCCAGCGTGGGGTCGAGTTGCAGGGTCAGTGCATCCTGAAGTAGGCCGATGATGCCCGCCCAAGGAGCGCTCTGTCGACCCTGGTTGATCATGGTGCGGACCATGAAGGGCTGAAAGACCTGGTCGAGCAGGGCGCGTGTGGGCGCGCGAACCGGCATCTCGTTAACATGGCCCTTAAGGATCTTGCCGACACGGATCCGGCATCGTTCCTCGATCTGTGCCAAGCGCTCATGCGCTGGGGTGACCACCGGCTCCAGAGACGTTGTCGGTTTGCCACGCGATATGCCACGCAGGTGATCGGCGAGTGCTTCGAGCTTGGAGGGGTTGTCCAGCACGGCCTGCTGGATTGGGCCAAGGGTGGATGCTGTCACCTCGATGTCCGGCCTGAGATCCGGATCCGAGCCGATCAGGGCGAGCAGGTTGAGGATGCGGCGCATCGGGTGATCGGCATCAGAGAGGAAGTGGCGATCTCTCGATGCGAGCAGCAGTACCGCCAGTTGCAAGGTGGCAATTTGCCGGCGATGACGTGGATCGATCAACTGGTCATTGAGCACGTCGCCCAACGTCATGCCGACCAGGCGAATCACTTCCCGGCTTTGGGTCGGCCAGTTGGCGGCCGGCAGGGTGGGCTCGAGGCGGTCACGAATGAATGCCGCGAAATCCTCGGCTTGCCAGTCGAGGTCGCGTTCGAAGCGAAACTGGTACTGGTCGTCGCCGCCAATGCTGGCGCGTACCAACGGCACCAAACGGTCAGCCAGTGCCTCGGGCGAGGGGCCAGCGTGTTGCGGCACATCGGAAACAGTCGTTTGGGCTACTGGCGGTGGGTCGATCGGCGCCGCCTCGGCCAGCGGGTCGCGCAGTCGCTTGATGCTGGGCAGAACACCCACTTGGATCAGGTAGTCGTTGAGTACCGAATAGATCGGGGTGAGCCGGAACAATACCTGCTCTGCCCAGTGCGTGATCAGTCGGTGGCGCACGCTGTCCGGCAGGTCGCGGGCGCGGTTGAGAAAGGCCCGGCTGATCGAATCGAGCGTGAACAGTCCAGCGGGAATGTTCTCCGAATCATCGTTGTGCAGTTGGCCGATGCGCGCTTCGAACTGGGTATGCTCGATGCCGCAGCGCTGGCTTGCCTCGGCAAGCATGTCCTCAAAGGCCAGAGCACGGTTGCGGTCGCCGATCAGTTGATGCCATTCGGCCTGTTGCCAGTGGGCCGCCGGTTCGATTAGTGTCCGGGCAAAGGCGTTGTAGAAGTCTTCCTGCTCACTACGAGACTGGGCGATGGCTTCAAACGCTTCGGCCCGTCGATCGTTATCGGTTTCAGACGAGGCCAGGTCGAACAGTTCTCGCTCGACCCGGGCAAACAGCCTTTTAACGCCCTCGTGTAACGCGGCCCCCATCAGGCGGGCCAATTCGTCACGGACCTGGGCCGGGCTGGTCTGGACTCGATTCATCATTTTGTTTCAGCGTTCGATATCGCTCGATAGAGCTCTAGATAGGAACGGGCGCTGGCCCCCCAGTCGTACTCCTGGATCATGGCCTGTTGGCGGACCTGTCTAAGGTTGTCCGGTCGCTTGAACAGTGCCGTGAATTCGTCGAGCGACCAGAGTATCGAGGTGACGTCGACCTGGTTCATCACGATCCCGGTGGCGCTACCGTCACGCAGGGTGGCCGGCGTGACGGGGGTCACAGTGTCGGCCAGGCCGCCGACGCTATGGACGATGGGCACCGTGCCGTACTTGAGGCTGTAGAGTTGGTTGAGCCCGCAGGGCTCGAACCGACTTGGCATGATGAACGCGTCGCCGCCTCCCTCCAGTCGATGGGCCAGTCCCTCGTCGTAGCCGATGCGCACCGCGATACGCTCGGGGTCGGCCTCGGCACGTGCCCGCAGGGCCTGCTCGAAGCGCCGCTCGCCGCTGCCTAGGCAGGCGAATTGCACGTCTCTCTGCCCAAGCATTGAAAGGGCCTGTATGACCAGGTCGATCCCTTTCTGCTCCACCAGCCGACCGACGTGCACTATCAGGGGTATCTCCTCCCTTATCGGCAAACCAAGCTCTTTCTGAAGGGCGGCCTTGTTGATCGCCTTGCCGTCGAGTTCGTCGCGCGAATAGGGTGTGTCCAGAGCGGGGTCGCTCTCGGGGTTCCAGTCCGACCCGATACCGTTGAGGATGCCCACCAGCGCATCACTGCGATGGCGCAGCAGGCCATCGAGGCCGTAACCGAATTCCGCGGTCTGGATTTCCCGGGCGTAGTTGGGGCTCACGGTGGTGATGCGGTCGGCGAACACGATGCCGCCCTTGATGAACGACATGTTGCCCCAGAACTCCAACCCGTCGGGGCGCCACAGGCTCCAGGGGAGTCCCAGACGCTCGAAGGTCGAGCGGTCGAACACGCCTTGGTAGGCGAGATTGTGCAAGGTGAAGACGGTGTGCGGCTTCTCGGCCTCGTGGAGCAATGCCGGAATCAGGCCGGTCTGCCAGTCGTTGGCGTGAACAACGTCCGGACGCCAGTCGGGGTCGACCTCGCCAGTGGCGACGGCAACCGCGGCGCGGGCGAACAAGGCGAACCGGTCGGGGTTGTCATGCCAGGAGTTGCCATCCGGACCCATGTAGGGGTTGCCCTGGCGGGCCGAAAAGGTGGGGTGATCCACAAGGTAGGTGTGTACGCCACTGTCGGGCATCACCGTTTGCAAAATATCGACCGGTTGGCCCAGCACATCGAGCCGGGCGACATGTTCGGTCGTCTGGTCCTCGCGCAAGACTAGATCGCCATAGCGCGGCAGTACCAGGCGTACGTCGACCCCTAGGTCGGCCAGTGCGGCGGGCAAGGCACCGGAGACGTCGGCGAGTCCCCCGGTCTTGATCAGGGGATAGGCTTCACTAGTCGCAAAAAGCACGGAAAGCGACACGTCGGTATCTCCTTGATATTGGTTGAAGCGGCCGGCCGATAGGCATGAGTGGTTTCAAATAAGGGCCGAGTATCGCATGTTACCCGGCCGCCGTGACTCAGCCCACGGAGTGCGGTCAGTCATCCACATGTTTCAGCACGATCGCGGACAAGCCAGCGAGGTCAATCTTCAAGCTTGAACGCTGTTCGTGCCAAGGCGTGAAGTCGGCCGTCTCGGGAGCCGGGTTGCGGCCCGACCCACCAAAGCCCTTGCTGTCGGTGTTGAGCAGTACCTGATACCGGCCAGTCTGGGGTACGCCGATTCGGTATCCGGGGCGGTCGACGGGCGTGAAGTTGAAGACCACCACCACGGTCTCGAAATGGCCGTGACGACAGAAACTGATCACCGACTGGTTGCGATCGTTGCAGTCGATCCAGGCAAAGCCGCCGGCATCGAAATCGCGCTCGTACAACGCCGGTTCGTTCCGGTAGCGGAAATTGAGTTGGTCTACCAGAGCCTGGATACCCTGGTGCAGCGGGTAGTCGAGCATCCACCAGTCGAGTTCTCGTGCGTGCGACCATTCGTTGCCCTGGCCGAACTCTGTGCCCATGAAGAGAAGCTTCTTGCCCGGGAAGGTGTATTGCCAGGCGAGCAGCAGGCGAAGATTGGCGAATCGCTGCCATTCGTCACCCGGCATCTTGCCGGGCAGGGAGCGCTTGCCGTGCACCACCTCGTCGTGGGAGAGAGGCAGGACGAAATTCTCCGAAAAGGAATACAGCAAGCCGAAGGTCAGCAGGTTGTGGTGATAGGGCCTGTGCAGCGGATCTTCCGCGAAGTAGGCGAGCGAATCGTTCATCCATCCCATGTTCCACTTCATGGAAAAACCCAATCCGCCGTGCTCCGGCGGCCGGGATACCATCGGCCAAGCAGTCGATTCCTCGGCCATGATTAGGGTGCCGGGGTTGCGCGAGAGAATCGTGTGGTTGAGCCGCTGCAGGAACTCGATCGCCTCGAGGTTTTCCCGTCCGCCGTGCCGATTGGGCAGCCAGTCATCAGCCTGGCGGGAATAGTCGAGATAGAGCATCGAGGCCACGGCGTCGACTCGCAGGCCATCGAGGTGCAACTCCTCGATCCAGTACTGAGCCGAAGCGATCAGGAAGTTCTGCACCTCGCGCCGGCCGTAGTTGAAGATCAAGGTGCCCCAATCCCGGTGTTCGCCACGGCGGGGATCCTCGTGCTCGTAGAGCGCACTGCCGTCGAATCGCGCCAGGGCGAACTCGTCACGTGGGAAATGCGCGGGGACCCAGTCGAGAATCACGCCGATGCCCGCGGCATGGGCCCGGTCGATGAAGCGGCAGAAGGCGGCCGGGCTGCCGAAGCGACTGGTTGGCGCGAAGTACCCAGTGGTCTGGTATCCCCAGGAGCCGTCGAAGGGATGCTCGGTGACCGGCATCAGTTCGATGTGGGTAAACCCGCGTTCCTGAACGTAGGGAATCAATTGGTCGGCGAGTTCGTCGTAGTTGAGGAACTCACCGTCCCGCTGTCGCCAAGAGCCCAGGTGCACCTCGTAGGTCGCCATGGGTGCCTGGTTCCATTGCCATTGCTCGCGGCGGGCCATCCAGTCGTCATCCTGCCATTCGTAGGGCTGGAAGGCTGGCACGATGGCGGCCGTGTCGGGGCGCAGTTCGAAGGCCCGGCCGACCGGGTCGGTGCGCAACTGCGTCTCGCCGGTCAGCCGGCTGGTGATCTCGAACTTGTAAAGATCGCCGACCGTGATTCCCGGGACGAACAGTTCCCAGACGCCGCTGTCTCCCAGCACGCGCATGAGATGCCGGCGTCCGTCCCAGTCGTTGAAACTGCCGACCAGGCTGACGCGCTCTGCATTAGGAGCCCACACCGCGAAACGGGTGCCGACCACCTCGTCGACTGAGAGCACCTGAGCCCCGAGCATCTGCCACAACTGCAGGTGCCGTCCCTCGGCGAACAGGTGCAGGTCGAGTTCCCCGACGGTCGGCAGGAAACTGTAGGGATCGACAATCTCGTAGCGATGTCCGGCCGACATGACGACGGTATAGTTCGGATGCTTGGGGACCCAGGTGCGTGGCAGTGTTGCCTCGAACAAGCCGGGACATTTTGGGTGCGCGGTCAATGCCATGGCCTCGCCGTCCTGATCGACAGTCTCGACTGAGGCAGCGTGAGGCTGGTAGGTGCGTAGCCGGACGTTTTCGTTATCGATGGTATGCACGCCCAGAACCCGGTGCGGGTCATGATGGCGCGCATCGACAATGGCTTGCAGGTCGTTTTCCATGCTGTTTCGATCCCGGTGGTTGGCGCGAGTGCGCTGTCGGTGATGCTTGGTGTTTCCCTTTCCAAGACTATGGCATAGGCGCGGGGTCGCAGCGAGTCCGGATCGGGTTTTTGGTTTCGGGGCACGCAAGCCAAGGCGCTGTTTGAAGGGTTCCCGGGACTGTCTATGAAGTTTGGGACAGGTCCGGCTATTGCGGCGATGGTTTACTGGGTGCCGAAATTGTTATACCCCGGAAACACGGATGCGCTAGGCTTTGCGTTAGCGGTTAGCCGCTGTTTCGACCACATGGAACGCGAGAGGAAACTCGGGATGATTGTCGACAGCCCCAAGCGACTGGTCAGTCGAATTACCAGGGACACACTGGCTCTGGTCCTTGCCGGTGGACGCGGCTCGCGTCTGCGCCAGTTGACCGACTGGCGTGCGAAGCCGGCCGTACCTTTCGGCGGAAAGTTTCGCATCATCGACTTCCCGCTTTCCAATTGCGTGAACTCCGGTATTCGCCGCATGGGAGTGTTGACGCAATACAAGGCGCATTCCTTGATCAAGCATGTTCAGCTTGGTTGGGGTGGTAATCATGTCGCCCGCGGTGAGTTCGTGGAACTGCTTCCCGCCCAGCAACGCATGAACGACCAGTCCTGGTATAGCGGAACCGCGGACGCCGTGTACCAGAATATCGACATCCTTCGCTCCCATGATGCGGAGTACACGCTGATCCTTGCCGGTGATCATGTCTACAAGATGGATTACGGGCCGATGATCGCCTACCACGTGGAGAAAGGGGCGGATCTGACCGTTGGTTGCATTCACGTTCCGGTCGAAGAGGCAGGCGCGTTCGGCGTGATGGGCATTGAGGCGGGCGGTCGGATCGAGTCCTTTGTCGAGAAGCCCGAGAATCCGCCGACGTTGCCGAACTCACCGGACCAGTCGCTGGCGTCGATGGGTATCTATGTCTTTCGAACCTCGTTCCTGTTCGAGCAATTAATCCGCGATGCCGATGATCCGAACTCCGAGCACGATTTCGGTAAGAACGTCATTCCTCGCCTGATTGAGGAGCACAATGTTTTCGCTTACCCGTTTCGCGAGCCGGGAACTGAGACACAATCCTACTGGCGAGACGTGGGTACGATCGACGCCTATTGGGCGGCAAACCTCGAGTTGATTGGCGTTGAACCGGAGCTGAATCTTTACGATACCGAGTGGCCCATCTGGACCTATCAGGAGCAGTTGCCCCCGGCGAAGTTCGTCTTCGACGAGGATGGACGGCGGGGCATGGCGATCGATTCGATGGTCAGTGGGGGCTGTATCATTTCCGGTGCGGTGGTGCGTCACTCGCTACTGTTCTCGAACGTGATGGTGCACGATCAGGCATACGTCGAGGATGCGGTGATCTTGCCCAACGCTCAGGTGGGCGAGGGCGCCGAAGTGCGTCGGGCGGTGATCGACAAGGGTTGCATCATCCCGCCGGGAATGGAGATTGGCGTCGATGAGTTGGCGGATCGGGAACGATTCGAGGTCAGTCCCAACGGTGTGGTCCTAGTCACGCCTCAAATGCTGGGACAGAAACTGCACATGGTGCGCTGATCCGGTTCGGGTCGATACCGGTCGATTCGGGGAGAGCCCGGGCATTCCCTGGGTACTTCCGGGACGGCGTCTTTCGCAACAAATCGGGCGCATGAGCGCCCAGCTGGATGTTTCGTCATGCCAACCACGCTTTCTTCGAAACCGCTGCCGGTCGTGTTCCTCTGGCACATGCACCAGCCGGAGTACCGCGATCCGCGTGACGGTGTATACCAGCAGCCCTGGACCTATCTGCATGCGATCAAGGACTACGCGGACATGGCAGCGCACCTCGAGCGCTGGCCCCGTGCGCGGGTGGTGATCAACTTCGTGCCGATACTCCTCGAGCAACTCGAGGATTACGCAACACGTATTGATTCTTATCTGCGTGGCGGCGAGGTCGCCGATCTCCGGGATCCCGTACTAGTCAGCCTCGCCGAGCCTAACGAACTGGCGGGAGACCAGCGCTGCGCGGTGATCGAGGCGCTACTGCGGGCCAATCGCGAGCGCATGATCGATCGCTTCGAGCCACTAGCACGGCTGGTCGATGCCGCCGAGACCCTGCTGAAAACCCGCGACCCTGGCGGTTACGCCACGGACGCGTTCATTGGTGATTTGTCGACCTGGTATCACCTGGCTTGGTTGGGCGAGACACTACGCCAATCCAATTCGTTGGCCGGTGAGTTGCTCAAACGCGACGGTGACTTCGATGCCCAGTCGCGGCGATCACTGCTCGGCGTGATTGGCGAGACGATCGGCGGGCTGTTCCAAAGATTTCAGGCTCTGGCCGATCGGGGCCAAATCGAACTCTCCATGACGCCTTATGCCCACCCGATCATGCCGCTGTTGCAGGACATGCGGGCCGGGCAAGAGGCCGAACCTGCCGCTCCGCAGCCGGATGCCGAGGATTACCCAGATGGCGAGCAACGCTCGCGCTGGCACATCGAACGTGGGCGTGCTGTCTTTCGTCGGCTGCTGGGGCGAGATCCCGCCGGGTGCTGGCCTGCCGAGGGGGCCATATCGGATGCCACCTGTCGCCTTCTCGATCAGGCAGGCTTTGCCTGGGCGGCCAGCGGCCAGCAGGTACTGCGTAACAGCCTGAATCACGCCCACCAGACACTGCACTGCGACCACCAGATGTTCGCGCGGCCCGATCAGGCATTGCGGTTGTTTTTCCGCGACGATGGGCTCTCCGATCGAATCGGTTTTGATTACCAGAACTGGCATGCTGACGATGCGGTCGACGACCTGATACGTCATCTGGTGTCGATTGCGGAAAACTGTGAGCACCTTGGGGTAGAGGCACCACTGGTGCCGATTATCCTGGATGGTGAGAACGCCTGGGAGTACTACCCGGACAACGGCTTCTGGTTGCTCGACGGTCTCTACAAGCGGTTGTCCGCCCACCCGCGTATCGAGATGACCACCTTCTCCAGCTTTCTGGACCAGGGGGCGCCAGCCGTCGAACTCGAAGCGTTGGTCGCCGGCAGCTGGGTATACGGCAATCTCGCGACCTGGGTGGGCGAGTCGGCCAAGAACCGGGCCTGGGATCGGCTGGTCGAGGCCCGTCAAGCCTATCTCGATGCCGAGACGCATGGTGAATGGGATGACACGATCCGAGCTCGGAACGCCCAGCAATTGGCCGTTTGCGAGGGATCGGACTGGTTCTGGTGGTTCGGCGATGACAATCCCGCCGAGGCGACGCGGGATTTCGATCGGCTGTTTCGGCTGCAACTGGCACGCTTGTATGAACTGATCGACCTGCCGGTGCCGGCGATACTTGACGAGCCGATCAGCGTACCGTCCGAATCCGTCGAGCGGGCCACCGGCGGTGGTACGATGCGTCGAGGCCAGGCGTGATTACCGAGGTCCAAACCGAGCCGCCGGCGACGCGACGTAGGGCGGGCCTGCTCCTGCCCGTCGGAAGCCTGACGTCGCCCGGGTTTGGCAAGGATGCCCGCGAGGTGCTGGGTTTCCTAGAAAAGTCGGGACTGTCGGTCTGGCAGGTGTTGCCGCTGGGTCCAACTCATCCCGACAAGAGTCCGTACCAGTGCCTGTCGTCGTTTGCGCTTGAACCGGCTTACCTCGATGAGAGCGAACTGGCAACCGACCATTTATTCGAGCAATCGACCGCGGTGAGCGACCGCCGGCAGGGGCATGGTGCCAGTGATGCATTGCGCGCGGCATTTGCCGAATTTCGTGACCGGGAATCCCACTGGCTCGACGACTACGCGCGCTTCATGGCCATTCGCGAGACGCAGGAAGGGCGTTGCTGGCTGGATTGGCCGGTGGGTCTCCGCGATCGTGAGTCTGCGGCCATGGTAGCGTTCGAGCGGGAACATGCCTCGTTTATCGATGCAATCGCCTTCGAGCAGTTCCTGCTGGAACGACAATGGCAGGCAGTGCGGGACGAAGCTCGCGAGCGGTCGATCTTCCTGTTCGGTGATCTGCCGATCTTCGTGGCCGGTGACTCGGCCGATGTCTGGGCGAACCGCTCGCTGTTTCAGGTCGATGCCAGCGGCCAACCGACTGTGGTCGCCGGTGTGCCACCGGATTACTTTTCCGCCACCGGGCAACGTTGGGGGAACCCGCTATTCGATTTCCAGCGAATGGCCGAGGACGGCTTCGCTTGGTGGAAACAGCGTCTGGCCCGCCATCTTGCCTTGTACGACTGGGTCCGGATCGACCATTTCCGCGGGCTTGCCGCTTACTGGGCGATCCCCGCCGACTATCCCGATGCCACCGGCGGGCAGTGGGTGCCTGGGCCTGGTTCGGCGCTACTCGAGGCGCTTGAGGATGTCGGCGGTGACGATTTGCCCCTGGTGGCGGAAGACCTGGGCGTGATCACACCCGATGTGACCGAGTTGCGCGATCAATTCGGTTTGCCCGGCATGGTGGTCTTGCATTTCGCCTTCGACGGTGACGAGGACAACCCGCACCTCCCCAGGCAGCATCGGACCGATTGCGTCGTTTACACCGGCACGCACGACAACGACACCACACTCGGGTGGTGGCGTTCGCTTGACGAGGCGGGGCGGGCACGTGTGCGCCGGTGGCTCGAGTCGATGCAGGGGATCGACCCGGCCACGCCGATGCCTGAAGCCATGGTCGATTCGGCATTGGCCTCACGGGCCAACCTGGCAATGCTGCCAGTCGCCGATTTGCTGGGCCTGGGCTCAGAGGCACGCATCAATGTCCCAGGAACCCGGGAGGGGAACTGGTGTTGGCGGCTTTCTGTTGATGGGCTTGGCGACGCACTTGCGCAAAGAATGCGTGACCGGCTTGCCCGTCACGATCGACTCGCCTGACTGCCGCCTCGCTCAAGCCCGATAAATTAAAAGGCCACCGTCCGCGTGCGGACGGTGGCCTTGGTAGACCGCGAAGGTCGGTCGATCAGCCCGTATTGCGCATCCCGGCGGCAATGGCGTTGATGCTTCGCAGCAGGGGCGGTAGCCACTGTTCGCGCTCGCCTTCCGGCACGCTCTCGTCACGATGGCGTGAAAGCAGCGTGATCTGGATGTGGTTGAGCACGTCCAGATAGGGGTTGCGTCGCATCATCGACGTGCCGATGTACTCGTCGATTTCCACCAGCGAGTCGGCGTGGGCCACTTCCAGCAACTGCTCGACGGCACATTCGTACTCGGCCCGGATTTTCTCGTAGACCGCCCGGGCCTGTTCCTGGTCGGAAACGAGGCCGGCGTATTCCCGCGCGATGTTCATCTCGCCCTTGGTCAGCGACAGTTGCGTGTTGCGCAGCATGCTGTGGAAGAACGGCCATTGTTCGAACAGGTCATTAAGCAATTCCTCGCGGCCCGGGTTCTCCTCGCGCCAGCGCTTGAGCGCCGACCCCATGCCGTACCAGGCCGGCAGGGTGTGCCGCGATTGCGACCAACCGAATACCCAGGGAATTGCGCGCACCGAGGCCTTGGAGAGATCGCCCTTCTTGCGCGAGGTCGGACGCGAGCCAATGTTCAGCAGCCCCAATTCGCGCACCGGGGTAGCCTCGTGGAAGTAGTGGAAGAAAAACGGCGTGTTATCGGTGAGATCGCGATAGGCCTCCTCACCAAAGCGCGCGAGATCGCCCACCACGTGCTCGTATTCCTCCGGCACCGGATGTTCGTCGACCACCTGGTGCTGCGAGGCCTTCATCAGGCCGGTCGCACCCATGGTCAACTCGTAGATGGCCGTCTCGTTGTTGCTGTATTTAGAGGACAGCACCTCACCCTGTTCTGTGAACTTGATCTGGCCCTCCACTGTGCCCTGCGGAAGGGAGAGGATCGACTCGTGGGTCGGACCACCCCCGCGCGCCACCGTGCCGCCCCGCCCATGGAACAGGCGGCACCGGATGCCGTGGCTTCGTGTCAGGCGGATGACGCGCTTTTGGGCGTTGTACAGGCTCCAGACCGAGGCGAGCGAGCCGCCGTCCTTGCAGGAGTCAGAGTAGCCGAGCATCACTTCCTGCAGTTCGCCGGAGGCGCGCACCAGACCGCGGTAGGTGGGGTTGTCGAACAGCGTGCCGAGCACGTGCTCGATGTGCTTGAGATCCTCGATGGTCTCGAACAGCGGCGACACCTGGATGTCGCTGAACCAGTCGCCGTCATCGGTCTTGCCCACCAGCCCGGTCAGCGAGGCGAGGTACATCACCTCCATCACGTGGCTGGCCGAGTGGGTCATCGAGATGACGTAGGTGCCGAAGCACTCACGGCTGATGTGATCGATCAGCTGCCGCTTGACCTCCAGGACCTTGATCACCTCGCGTGCCTTGTCGCTCAATCCATCGCCGGCGAGCGTCTCGGCCCGGTGCTTACCGGTTTCAACCAGCTCGCCCAGCACACGGGTGCGGTCGTCCTCGGCAAGGTTGGCGTAATCGATTTCCGGGGCCAGTTGCTTGAGGACCTGGATAACGGTCTCGGTGTGCTCGGTCGATTCCTGACGGATATCCAGGCGCACGAGATGCCAGCCGAAGGTCTCGGCCAGTCGGGTCAAATCCTTGAGATCGCCTTCAGCCAGTAGTCGGTCGCCAATGCCGATCAACGAGTCGCGCAGGCGGTAGAGGTCGTCGAGGAAGGCGTCCTTGCTCTGGTAGGCGCGCGGGTCCAGGGCCGTCGGTTTGCCATCGAGTTCGCTGTGAATGTAGGCGAGGTTGTAGCGAAGTCGTTGGCGAATTGCGCGCAGTTTTAGGCGATAGGGTTCCTCGGGGAAGAACTCGCCGTTTTGCTGATTGGCCTCCAACATGCCGAGTGCCTCGGAATCCGCCTTCAACTGCAACTGAAGGCAATCGATTTCCGGTACCAACTGCAGTGAGTGGGTCAGGGTGCGCTTGAGCGTCTCGAGCCGATCCAGGTATTCCTTGAGGATGGTCTCTGAGGCGAGGCAGACGGCCTGAATGGTGACATCGTGGGTGACGTATGGGTTGCCGTCACGGTCGCCGCCAATCCAGGAGCCGAACTTGAACAGGCTGGGCACCGACACGGGGCTGTCGGGATTGGCGGTGTTGTAGTTGAGATTGACGGCTCGTTCGAGGTAGCGATAGGCCTTGGGCACCGCCGCGAAGATCGAGGTGCGGAAGTAGTACATGCCAAGGCGGATCTCGTCGGACACCTCTGGGCGCGTCGTGCGCACCTCGTTGGTGCGAAGCAGGGCGAGAATGATCGATTTCACCTCATCGAGCAGGCGCTCGCGCTCGACTCCGGTGGATTCCGGACGGTCGAGTTCCCCGCACAACAGGAAGATGCGTCGTTGCAGGTCCATGACCGTTCGGCGCTTGGCTTCGGTCGGGTGGGCGGTAAAGACCGGCATGTAGACCAACTGGTCGAGCAGCCCCTGAAGCTGTTCGGCGGTCATGCCTTCTCGATTAAAGCCTCGGATGGTGTCGTAGAACGACCCGCGCCATAGTCGCAGGCCGCGACGGATCTGGCGGCGGCGATGCTGGTGGGAATAGTCTTCCTCGGCGATGTTGACAAGGTTGAAGTAAAGGCCATAGGCACGTACGACCAGGTTGAGGCTGTCGGCGTCAAGCGCCTCGATCTCGTCCATCAGTTCGCGGTAAAGCTCGGGGTCGTAGCTCTTGCGCAGGCGGATGAAGCCACGACGCAGGCTCTCGACGGTATCGAAGACCGTCTCGCCGGCTTGTTCGCGGAGTACTTCACCGAGCAGGTTGCCGAAAAGGCGCACTCGGGCGCGCAGGGCCTTGTCCTTGTCTTTGCTTGTCGTCATCGCGTATGAGTTCTCGCGCATTGATGGTTGCGGCTCCAAAACCGGGGGTTGCCCCGGCCAGAAGTGGCCCGTCCGACCGCGGGGACCCTGGGGTTGGCCCGTGGGAAGGGGGTCGGGATCGTCAGGCAAAATCGCGATTATTATATCGTTTTCTGGCTTCTCTTGCCGGTTTGCAGCGTAATCCCCGCCATGGAGGGCTCGATGTGTTCTGGTTGACCGCCTGTGGGTCTTCTCTTTTCAGCGGGCCGTCATGGAAATCGAATCCGCGTTGGCTACGCTTGAATAGGTTCAACTCGATTAAGGGTGTGCCGAATCTAGCCGATGTGGCGCGAAGTTTGCTCTCCTATACGGGAGATTTTCCGCAACCAACGCAGTGGGCTGCGGCCGAGTGGATGCCTGCAAGGTGGATAAATCGTTGACCGCTGAACGATCCGGGCGCAATGTCGCGTCTTTGACAAAGCCGGACAGGGCAAGCGATCCGTCGTTCGGTTCAAGGGTTTGTTTGGTGATCCGACGTTTTTCAACCATTTGACGATTAACCGTTGCACGATTAAAGGAGTGTGAGCCGATGAAACTCGCGATTTTCGGTCTGGGGCGCATGGGCGCAAACATGGCGCGGCGCCTTTCGCGTGGTGGCATCACGGTGGTAGCACACAACCGCAGTCGAGAGCCCATCGACCAGTTGCTGCTCGAGGAGGAGCACATCGTGCCGGCCTATCAGGAGGCCGACGTATTCCGCGAGCTCGATGGGCCGCGCGTGATCTGGTTGATGTTGCCGGCAGGCGAGATCACTAGCCAGGCGATCGAGCGCCTGTTACCCCAGATGAATCCCGGTGATGTCTTGGTCGACGGGGGCAACTCGCGTTATAGCGAGACCATGGCGCATGCCGAGCGCGTCGAGGCAGCCGGTATGCATTTCTTGGATTGCGGTACTTCCGGCGGCGTCTGGGGGCTGAAGAACGGCTACAGCCTGATGATTGGTGGCACAAAGGCCGGATTCGATCTGATCGAACCGGCGATCCGGGTGCTGGCGCCGACTCCCGATTCGGGTTGGGGGCATGTCGGTCCGGCCGGATCGGGGCATTTCACCAAGATGATTCACAACGGCATCGAGTACGGGATGATGCAAGCGATGGCCGAGGGGTTGGCGGTGCTGCGCAAGAAATCGGAATTCGATCTCGACCTGGCGCAGGTCACCGAATTGTGGCGCGAGGGGTCGGTGGTGCAAAGCTGGTTGCTCGACCTGACGGCCGACGCGCTGCAACAGGAGGGGCAGGGCCTCGAAGCCATCCAGCCACACGTCGCCGATTCCGGCGAGGGGCGCTGGACAGCGATCGAGGCCATCGACCTAGGGGTGGCCGCGCCGGTTATGACGCTTGCCCTGCAGATGCGTTTTGCCAGTCAGGACGACGAGGGTTATGGCAACCGGGTCCTGGCGATGATGCGTAACGCCTTCGGCGGTCACGTGGTCCAGCGCCGGGACGAATCATGAGCAGCGACGTCATAGGGACTCGACAGGACAGGAGCCCGGACCATGCGTAAACCGATTCGCAGCGAGCCACCACGGCCGGTGAGTATCGTCATCTTCGGGGCGACCGGCAGCCTGTCGCGCAAGAAACTGCTGCCCGCGCTGTACCAGCTTGAGGTGGCCGGCCGCCTTGCCGAAGGCAGTCGAATTATCGGTTTCGGTCGTCGCGATTGGGACGACGACACCTGGCGAAAGGAAGTCCGCCGGCTGTGCCTCGCGGGCAGCGATGAGGGGGATGACTGTTCCTCGGACTACGCGATCGAGCGTCTGCTCGCCAAGTTGCATTTCCATAACGGGGATCTCGACGAGACCAGCAGCTTCGAGAATCTGGCCGACCGCTTGACGCACGCTGAGTACCCCGACTGCGTGGTGTTCTACTTCGCGGTTTCGCCGTCGGCCTTTGGCGCGATTTGTCGCAACCTAGGGGCCTGTGGATTGACCGACGAAACGCTGGGCTGCCGACACGTGGTGATCGAAAAGCCATTCGGGCACGACATCGAGAGCGCCCATGCCCTCGATGGCCTGCTGCACCAGTATTTCGACGAGCACCAGATCTTCCGCATCGACCACTACCTGGGCAAGGGCACCGTGCAGAACATCATGGTGATGCGCTTTGCCAACCTGTTGCTCGAGCCGCTGTGGAATCGGAACTACATAGACCACGTGCAGATTTCGCATGCCGAACAGCAAGGCATCGAGGGGCGGGGCCAATATTACGACTCGGCCGGTGCGCTACGCGACATGGTGCAGAGTCACCTGATGCAGATGCTGGCCCTGACGGCCATGGAGCCGCCGGCTTCAATGGACGCCGAGGCGGTGCGTGACGAGAAGGTCAAGGTGTTGCGCTGCATTCGTCCGGTTTCCCATCGGAGTGTTCATGCGCAGGCGTTCCGTGCGCAATATGCGCGCGGCATGGTCGACGGGGTCAACGAGCCGGGATATTTGGATGAGCCGGGCGTGCCGGATGACTCCGTCACCGAAACGTATGCCGCCCTGAAGCTGTACATCGACAACTGGCGCTGGCGGGACGTTCCGTTCTACCTGCGCACGGGCAAGCGCATGTCGAACAATCACTCGCAGATCTCGATTCGTTTTCGCGAACCGCCGCAGCAGCTTTTTCGCGAGACTCAGATTGCCAACACCGCGCCAAATTGGTTGTTGATCGGCATCCAGCCGGAGGAGAATTTCCGCTTTGAGATGCAGATCAAAACCGAGGGTCTGGAAATGCGTACCCGCACGGTTCAGATGGACGCGACATATACGGGGGAGGAGCCACCCAACTTGGATGCCTACGCGACCCTGCTTCTCGACGTGATCAACGGCGATCAGACACTCTTCCTTCGATATGATGAGGTGTCCTGGGCCTGGCGGGTGGTCGATCCGATCCTGCGAAACTGGGCGGTCGAACGGGACTATATTCCAACATACTCGGCGGGCAGCTGGGGGCCACCGGAAGCCGACCGGCTGTTTGATGCCGATTCCCACCGCTGGCGAAACAATCTCAAGATCCCCGGGGAGGATTGATGCGACAGGAACGGTATGTTGGCCGGATGAGCCCCATCTGGCAGTTGCTCGAGGTCAAGGCGACCGAACACATGCGCCGCCACCCGCACGACTGGTTCCAGACCGATGAAAATCGGGCGAACCGTCTCTCCGGGCAGGCGGCCGGTTTGTCGATCGACTATTCCAAGCAGCGCGTCACTGATGACGTGATCGACGGATTGCTGGCGCTGGCCGATGAACGTGGCGTGCTCGAGTTGCGCGACGACATGTTTAACGGCGTGCACATCAACGGCAGCGAGGATCGGGCGGTGCTGCACGTGGCACTGCGCAACCGATCGAACCGGCCGATCTATTTTGATGGCCAGGACGTCATGCCGGAGGTGAACGCCGTCCTCGACCACATGGAAACCTTCGTCGAGTCGGTCCAGTCGGGCGAATGGCGGGGGTACGCAGGCGGCCCGATTACCGATGTAGTAAATATCGGGGTCGGTGGATCGGATCTGGGCACGCGCATGGTCTGCCGGGCACTGGGTTCCTACGCCGATCGTGGTATCCGGGTGCATTTCGTCTCCAATATCGCGCCCAGCGATCTAGCCTCCAAGCTTGCTGTCCTCGATCCGAAGACCACGCTATTTGTGGTCGCCTCCAAGAGTTTTGGCACTCAGGAAACGCTCGCCAATGCGCGCTCGGCCCGTCGATGGTTCCTCGAGACGGCGCCGGACGAGGAGGCGATCAAGAAGCATTTCGTCGCCGTTTCCACTCACACTGAACGCGTCCGCGACTTCGGAATTGATCCGGACAACATGTTCCCCATTTGGGACTGGGTCGGTGGCCGTTACTCCCTGTGGTCGGCGATTGGCTTGCCGATCGCGCTTTACCTTGGCATGGATCGGTTCAAGCAACTGCTGAACGGGGCGCATGCCCTCGACGAGCATTTCCGGCTGAACACGGGCCGGGACAACCTGCCGCTGATTCTCGGGCTGATCGACGTCTGGAATGCCGACTTCCTCGGGTCGGACTCGCTGGCCGTATTTCCCTACGGCACGCGGCTAGGCTTCCTGCCTGCCCATCTTCAACAGGTGATGATGGAATCCAACGGCAAGCGGGTGCGCATCGACGGCCAGCCGGTCGACTCGCATACGAGCGCGGTGCTGTGGGGGGGGTTGGGTACCAACGGGCAGCATGCGTTCTATCAGTTGTTGCACCAGGGCACCCGGTTGATCCCCTCTGACTTCATCAGCGCGATATGCACCCATTCTCCGATCGGCAGCCAGCAACAACAACTGCTGGCCAACCTGGTGGCCCAGAGCCGGGCATTGATGTTGGGGCGCACCCGTGAGGACATCGAGTCGCAGATGCGGGCCGAAGGTGCCGACGAGGCAACCATAGAGCGGATCGCCCCGCATCGGGTCTGCCCCGGTGGCCAGCCGTCCAACACCATTCTGTTTCCGATGATGACCCCGGAGGCGGTCGGCGCATTGCTTGCCCTCTACGAGCATCGGGTGTTCGTGGCGGGGGCGGTATGGCAGATCGACTCCTTCGATCAATGGGGGGTGGAATTGGGCAAGCAGATGGCCAACGAAATTGAGCCATTCGTCGGCAGCGACCTCGCGGACGACGACTTTGACGGTTCCACCCGGTGGCTCCTCGACCAGATTCGCCAGCACTGGACCACCGACCAGAAGGGCGACGAGGGGGACTGATCCCACCTCACCGCGAGGCAATTTTCGTCTCGCGGTTGCACTGGCGTTTCCGATAGAATCCCCGCTTCAAAAACGGTTGATCCGGGCTTGCGCCCCGGCCCGACCGTCAGCCAATAGCCGTCATCACCCAGGGGTGAGTGTGAACATTCTCTATCTTGACTCGTCCACGGAGGCGTGTACCGCTGGGGTCCTTGCGGGCGACAGGGTTGTCGCCGACTTCGAGATTGCTCCCCGTGGCCATGCTGAAAAGCTGCTGCCAATGGCCGAAAAACTGCTCGGACAAGCACAGATCGATTTCGAGGACCTGGACCTGATCGGGTTTGGACGCGGTCCGGGATCGTTCACCGGCGTACGTATTGCTACGGCCATGGCCCAGGGCATTGCCATTGCTCGTGACCTGCCGATGGTCGGCATTTCGTCGCTTACCTGTCTGGCGGCTGGGGCATTCCGGCGGCTGGACGAATCGGGCGAGGAGACCCGGGATGTTGAGGTTCGGGTCGCGATCGACGCCCGCATGGGCGAGATCTATCGTGCCGCTTATCGGTTGGACGGTCCTGGCCAGTTGGGCACAGTGATCGAGGAATCCGTGACCGAACCGACCTTCCCGTTGACGCAATCCAAGCGTGTCGTCGTGAGTGGTACGGGATTTGGGCGGTATCCTGTACTCGGCGACGGTCCCGAGGTGTTTCGGGTTGAAGCCGATGCGTTGCCGCATGCCATCGATGCGCTGGAACTAATCCGTCGTCTGCCGCAAGCGGATCGTATTCCACCCGACGCGGCTGTACCATCCTACTTGCGTGACAACGTGGTCGGACGGTCAACAACTACCCCGCCCTAAATGACGGGGTGACTCGCGAATAACTGATGAAACGGCTCCGGTCACCGTGAGTGAATTCCTTCTGCTTGCACACGACGAAAAACGCCCCGGATTATGCGGGGCGTGATCGTTCAGGCTGGATTGCCGACAGACGGTGCAGTGGCTATTGCACGTTGCCGCAGGCGACGACGGAGCTGCCGTCGTGAATTGCGACGGAGTGCGGCTGGCCCATCAAGGCGTCAACGGTCAACTCGATCGTGGTCATTGATTCGTTGCCGTCTACCTCGTTGAGCTCAGCCAACGGTTCTTCATTGAACGCCAACCCTTCCGGCGCGCCTTCGCTGTCCTCTGCGTACCGGCAGATGCCCTCGTGTAGCCCGGCGGACATGCCGTCAGCATCGTTCACCTGCAAGTGGACTTTCATCTCGCCGTTTTGGGGGATGAATGTCGCCGTGCCGGAGACGCCGGAATCGGCTCGCTGGTCAAGAGCGGTCTGGTATTGCTCGTAGCTGTCTTCCGCTGCCATGGTCGGCGCGGTCAGCCCCACAGAGAGCCCTGCGATTGCACTGGCGAGTAGCAATTTTTTCATGCGTTCTCCTTGACTGTCGTGCTTTGGTTGAAAACGTTTTACGGCCTGCCGTTTCGGGTCGACTTAAAACCACTGTCCGAACTTGCCTCATTGATCCAAGTTGTAGCTTAGGACACTTGCCTGCGGTTGCAAGGGCGAGGACGGCTAAATCGACAAGTTGCATGCCTTCCAGCCGTTGCCGCGCGGAAAACCAATTGGGACGAACGAGCGTGATAACCTCGCATTGATTCTTTGTTCACGACGTCGTAGGGAAGCGCACCGAGTGCGGCGTATGTGACCCTTCGCGCGTTTTTTATCTGGTATCGCTTAGCGTTCGCCCTGGAGCATGCGGGTCGGAATGAAACTGTATCTGTTGATTGGATTGGCCGGTGGCCTTGGTGCCATGGCTCGCTACGGTCTGACTGCCGCGATCACGCAGTTTGCCGGGCGTGCCTTCCCGTGGGGCACCCTCAGCGTCAACGTAATCGGCTCCGGGTTGATGGGGTTTCTCGGGGTTTGGTTGCTGACACGCTGGCAGGTGCCGATTGAGTACCGACTCGCAATCCTGACGGGCTTTCTTGGCGCGTTCACCACCATGTCCGCGTTCTCCATCGATACGCTGGCCCTAATGCAACGCCAGGCGTGGATCTGGGCGGGCCTGTATGTGGTGGGGACCGTGGTCCTCTGTCTTCTGGCCGCGCGCGGTGGGATATTTCTGGGCGAACGCCTCGCCGGATGACCGATTACCGTGACGACATGATGACCGAGAACTCGCCGCAGCGACTGAAGAAATCAATTCAGGATTGGGCAGCCGAACTGGGGTTCACCGACGCGCGGGTCACTGATACCGACCTGTCGGCCTACGAGGCAGGCTTTGAACGTTGGCTCGCGGATGGAAACGACGGCACGATGGAGTTCTTCCGGCGTCATGGCCTGATGCGGTTTCACCCCGAGGAACTGGTACCTGGGACCCGTCGGGTGCTGATGGTTACGCGCAACTATCTGCCGCCTGAATCGCTTGGTCCGTCGAAAGTCCTGGGTGAGCCGGCGCTGGGTTATGTGAGTCGATACGCCTTGGGGCGGGATTATCACAAGCTTGTGCGAAAGCGTTTGGCGCAACTGGCCCAACGGATCAGCGAGTCGATCGGACCATTCACCTACCGCGCGTTCTGCGACTCCGCCCCGGTTTACGAGACGGGCCTTGCCGAACGAGCGGGGGTGGGTTGGAAAGGCAAGCACTCGCTGGTGCTCAACCGCTCTGGCGGATCGTGGTTCTTCCTCGGTGCGCTCTTTCTCGACATTGACCTTCCGGTCGACGAGCCGGTGCAGCCGCATTGTGGCAGTTGTACAGCCTGCCTCGATGTCTGCCCGACCGGGGCGATTATCGCCGATGGTGTGGTCGACGCGCGCCGTTGCATTTCCTATCTCACCATCGAGTCGCACGACGACATACCCGAATCCCTGCGCCCCTTGATGGGCAACCGGATCTATGGGTGTGACGATTGCCAGTTGGTTTGCCCGTGGAACCGATTCGCCCGAACGACCGATGACGTGGACTTTCACGCGAGGCAGGGGTTGGACGCGCCGGACCTGGTCGATTTGTTCGGCTGGGACGAGCAGACATTCCTCACGTGCACGGAAGGCTCGGCGATTCGGCGTATCGGTTGGCGGCGGTGGCGGCGCAATCTGGCCGTCGCCCTGGGAAACCTGCCGGCTGGGCATCCGCGCATACCGGCAGCACTGGCGGTCTTGCGTGGTGGACTGGGTGAGGCGGGCGACCAGGTTGATCGACACATTCACTGGGCGCTGGCGCGGCTAGCGGGCTAACCGGCTGCGGTAAAACGACATGTCGTGGACCGTCAGGCGCGGTCCAGCACTCTCAGGATCTCGTGCTGTTCCTTGCCCTGAGCTCCCCGGACGAACAGGGTCGAGATCAACGCGCCGTCGACGGCTAGCGGGGCAATAACCAGGCCCGATTTTGCGGCCTCTCCTAGGCTGGGCTCGAGGTGAGGGGCCAGGCGCTCGAGGTTCTGCGCGTCGACACCCAGAGTTTCCAGCCGCAATTGTAGTCGGGAGAGTAGGGGGGATTTGGCCAATGCCAATCGCTCCGGGAGCACCATCTCCCCGTTACGCTTCCAGTGGAAGCGTCGCGTCGAATGGCCGCTCTCGCCGTTTTCGTATAACGCGATCTCCTCGACGCCGGCGAGGCGGCTTAGTTGCCGGATGGTGTCGCCCAGTTGCCGTCCCCGCGATGTCGGGGCCGCCGTTGGTCGTGCCGTGCCGCTCGCATGGCAGCCGTTATCATCATCGTCAAGCCGATAGTCGGCTGGAAGCGGCCAGAGAAGGTCGCGACCATCGTCGTGCTGAACCAGCAGGCGACCGGGATGATAGAGAGGGATATCGGTGAATTCACGCGCATCGGTGAGGACCTTCCTTACCGTCACTCGCCAGGCTGCCTGCGGCGACAGGTGCAGTTGCTCGGCAATGCCGATCGTCAAGCGTCGAATTACGGGGTGGTACCAGCCGAATTCACTGGCGAAGCTAAGCCGCCTGGCAAGTACGAGGATCGTCTGGTGATGCACGCCGAGAACTGGGATGCTGGCCTCGTCGGAGAGGAGCATGACGGGGAGGTAGTAGCGTTCGGTCAGTGCCCTCTCAAGGGCACCAAGCTCGACGCCCGCCTCATCAAGAACCACTTCGAAGGCTCGGCCGAGGGAAAAACATCGCTCGACGTCGTTGTTTTCGCCATGCTCGGCGTTGAAATCGATCAATCTCTTGCGCGCGATTACCAGCGCCTTTCGAGCCATTTCCGGGGCATCTCGCCACAGCGCGAGCTCCACCAGGTTGTGCAGCAGGGCTGCGACCGAGACCATGTCGTGGCCGGTCTCGCGGCGTTCGATCAGCCAGGTCTCGGTCAGCCGGGCCGCGCGCATGGCTCGGGAGGAGGCGGCCAGATAACCCAACTGTTGCCCCGGGTCGGTCAGGGTGTTCTCGAGGATCGGGAGTTGCGGCAACTGGTTTCGTGCCCAATCGCTGCCCAGAAGCGATAGGGCGTGCTCGAGGCTGTGCGGCGCGCTGCGTTCACGTTGGCGCTGACCACTAGCAGCCGCGCCCAGCACGAAGCTGGCCGCCGCCGGGTCGCGTCGCAGCCAGCCGACCAGCCGCGGGAAGTCGGGGGATTCACTCAGCAGTTCCCGGCACATGCCCTGATGAATCGCCCGCCGGACAGGCAACGGGTGATCGAGCAGGTACTCGCTCCAGTTATCAGGCAGCGTCATGCCGGCGTCCCCCACGTAGTCCTTCAGCCTAGGCTCTGGACGTAATTCCATGGCCAAAAGCGCCACATTGCGGGCTTTTCGCGCCGTTCGCAATAGCCAGTGATTTCACGCCTCGGCGCCGGTCCGATCGGGCGCGGATTTCTCGCCCAGACTCCCATACACGCCTGTCCAATCCTAAACCACCAGAATCAGATGCGTTCGGCCATAGCCTTGGCGTTGCCGACGTAATCACCCGGTGCCATCGCCGCGAGTCGTTCGCGTGCCTCGGGCGGCAGCTCGTTAATGCCCTCGATGAACACCCGCATCGCCGGTCCGTCGACCCTCTGGCCGCGGGTGAGCGCTTTGAGTTTCTCGTAGGGCTTTTCCACGCCGTAGCGCCGCATGACCGTCTGAACGGCCTCACCCAACACCTCCCAGTTGCCGTCGAGTTCGGCGGCCAGCTGATCGGCATTGATCTCGAGCTTGGACAGGCCCTTGGCCATCGACCGATAGGCGATCAACGAGTGACCGAGACCCACGCCCAGGGTGCGCAGCACAGTGGAGTCGGTCAGGTCGCGCTGCCAACGACTGATCGGCAGCTTGCGGGCGAGATGCCCCATGACCGCGTTGCCAACGCCGAGGTTGCCCTCGGCGTTCTCGAAATCGATCGGGTTGACCTTGTGGGGCATAGTTGACGAGCCGACTTCGCCCTCGACAAGGCGCTGCTTAAAGTGTCCCAGGGCGATTTGGCCCCAGATGTCGCGGGCGAAATCGATTAGAACGGTGTTAGCGCGTTCGATCGCGTCGAACAACTCGGCGATGTAGTCGTGCGGCTCGATCTGGATCGTGTAGGGGTTGTGGGTCAGCCCCAGCCCCTCGACGAACCGCTTGGAGAAGCCCGGCCAGTCGATTTCGGGGTAGGCGGCCAGGTGGGCGTTGAAGTTGCCCACCGCGCCGTTGATCTTGCCCATCAGCTTGACGTCGGCAATCTGCCCGCGCTGGCGCTCGAGGCGTGCGACTACGTTGGCGATCTCCTTGCCGATCGTCGACGGCGAGGCCGGCTGGCCGTGGGTTCGAGACAGCAAGGATACGGCCGCCCACTCGTGGGCCATCCTGCGCAGGGTGTCGATCAGCCCGTCGATCTCCGGCAGGACGACGTCCTCACGGGCCCTGGCGAGCATCAGGCCGTAGGCGAGGTTGTTGATGTCCTCGGAAGTGCACGCGAAGTGGAAGAATTCGCTGATCGAGGCTAGGCGAGGATGGTCGGCAACTTGCTCCTTGAGGAAGTACTCGACCGCCTTGACGTCGTGGTTGGTGGTGGCCTCGAATTCCTTGACGCGCTTCGCCGATTCGACCGTGAACTCCGAGACGATGGCGTCCAGCGAGGTACGGTCCTCGCCGTTCAGCGCCGGGACTTCTGCGATCTTCGACTCGTCGGCCAGTGCCTTGAACCATTCGACTTCCACCAGCACGCGATACTTGATCAGCGCGTACTCGCTGAAACACTCGGTCAGCGCGCGGGTATGGCGGGCATACCGGCCGTCGAGCGGCGAGACGGCGGTCAGGGCGAAGGCGGCTTGGGCGGAGTCAGTCATGCGCGTTCCTGTAAGATATCGGTCGGTCGAGTCGCGAAGGGACTCGAGTTCAACGGCTTGGTTCGTGATTATGCGATTGGCAGTCGGGCTGGCCAAATGCGGCCCGGTGACGACCGGGTGAGCGCCCGATCCACTCAGGCCATCCGCCCCTGTTATTCGCCCGGGTTAAATGAGGTGTTAACTGATTGCGTCGGGCCGGGCGAGGGCCTCGCATAGCACACGGGTCAGTTCACGCAACACGCCGAGCGTCAGGCGCTGTTCGGCCTCCAGGCGGGTCGCGGGATCATCGAGGGCATCGTCGTCAAGCTCATCATCGAGCGTATCGAGCGCCTTGACCTTGGTCAGGGCGCCGTCGGCTCGGATGGTGAACCGCAGCCGATCTCGCCAGACGAGTTCGAGTTGCTCTACTGTCATGCCATCGCGTAGGTGCGCCAGCACGTTCTCGGCCGGTAGCCCGAGACGGGTGACCGTGATGCTCCCACCGTCGCGCGGTTCGAGCAGCTTGGCGGAGTCGCCCAATTCGAATTCGGCCGGCGGGCCCTCGAGTAACCAGCGCGAAAGTCGGCTGCCGTGCTCCTCGGAGCCGAAGGCTGGGGTGACGCGCCACTGGCCGAGAGTCTCTCGGAGTAGGGAATTGACCTGACTATTGCGCTTCTCGCCGGCGTTGGCCAGCCACGCCTGCTTGTGGCGCGCATCAATGATCACCCGGGTCTCTGCCTGACGCGGGAAAGCCTGCGGCAGCAGTTCAAGCAAGGCTTTTTCTCTGGCCTGACGTAACTCGTCGCGAGAGGGTTCGCGCTCGCCGGCCTCTTCGGCCAATTTCTTGGCGGCATGATCCTGAATGACCCGTGGCGGCACGGCTCGTTCCTCGCGGCGGAACAGAAGGCCGAACGCTCCGTCTGTTTCGATGGCAAGTTCATCGGCCACCACCGGGGCCCAGCCCATGGATTCGACCTGCTGCGACAGGGTGGGGGCAAAGCGCTTCCCGGCCAGCTGTTCGGATAGCGTATCCAGCGACGGGTCCGGCCAGTGGGCCAAGTCGAAGGCGGCAATCTGGGAAAAGAGCATGGCGTCGGCGACTCCGGGAACTCGGTTGGCAAATAATAAACCCGCGGCAGGTCCACCGGGGCAAGTCGGGGCGCATTATGCCTGATGCCTAAGGTCATTGCTCGGGGGCCTTGCTCGCTGGCCACGGGCACGGAATTGATTCGGTTCCTGATATGCTCACAAGACTTAAAATCTCACTTTCGTTGTTATCTACAAGGCCATCATGACCGAACGTCAATCGCATATCGTCCGCCTCGCCGACTACCGCCTACCGAACTACCTGATTGACCATGTCGACCTGACCTTCGATCTGGCTGCTCGCGGGACCCGGGTGGAGTCAATCCTGACCGTCCGGCGCAACGGGACCCACGACGAGCCGCTTTGGCTGGACGGCGACGAGCTGACACTCGAGTCGATCCGGCTCGACGACGAGCCGCTGGCCAAGGAGCAGGTCGACGAGCGGGATAACGGCCTGTCGGTCGCGGGTTTGCCGGATGAGTGCCGCTTGACCGTTGTCTGCCGTGTCGATCCGTTCGACAACACCACCCTCGACGGGCTCTACCAGTCATCCGGTAATTTCTGCACCCAGTGCGAGGCTGAAGGTTTTCGGCGAATCACGTTCTTTCCCGATCGGCCCGACGTGCTGAGTCGTTACCGGGTGACGTTGATTGCCGACAAGTCGAGTTGCCCGGTGCTGCTCTCCAACGGCAACCCGGTCGAATCTCGTGATCTCGTGGACGGCCGCCACCTGTCCGTCTGGGAAGACCCGCACCCCAAGCCCTCTTACCTGTTCGCTCTGGTCGCGGGTGACCTCAAGTCGATCCACGATCAGTTCACGACCTGCTCGGGCCGGACAATTGATCTGGGGATCTACGTGGAGCCGCACAATATCGATCGTTGTGATCACGCCATGCGCTCGTTGATCAAGTCGATGGCCTGGGACGAGGAGACCTATGGACGTGAATACGATCTGGACGTGTTCAATATCGTCGCGGTCGACGACTTCAACATGGGCGCGATGGAGAACAAGGGTCTGAACGTCTTCAACTCCAAGTTCATTCTCGCGCGCTCGGAGACGGCCACCGATCACGACTACGAAGGCATCGAATCGGTGGTCGCCCACGAATACTTCCACAACTGGTCCGGCAACCGGGTGACCTGCCGCGACTGGTTCCAGTTGTCGCTGAAAGAAGGGTTCACCGTGTTCCGCGACCAGGAGTTCTCTGCCGACATGGGGTCACGGGCTGTCAAGCGCATCGAGGAGGTCAATCTGCTCCGGCAGGTGCAGTTCCCCGAGGATGCGGGCCCTCAGGCGCACCCGGTGCAGCCCAAGGAATACGAACAGATCAACAACTTCTATACCGCGACTGTCTACAACAAGGGCGCCGAAGTGGTGCGCATGTGGCACAACTTGCTCGGTTGGGACTCTTTTCGCCGCGGCACCGACCAGTATTTCGAACGGTTCGACGGCCAGGCGGTCACCATCGAAGACTTCATCGACAGCATGGCCGGGCAGGCGGATTTCGATACCGCTCAGTTCCGCCGTTGGTATGACCGAGCGGGGACGCCGATCGTTCACGTGAGCAAACGGCTGGAAGGTGACGATCTGGTGGTCGACTTCCATCAGGAGGTGCCAAAAGTTGCCGGGCAGGAGGATGACGACCCGTTCCTGATTCCGCTCGGGTTGGCGCTTTTCGACCGTGAAGGTCAACCTGTTGAACTCGGCGGGCCGGATGGCAACGGCGAAGAGTCATTGACGCTGGTTCTCACGCGAAAGCGGGAGACCCGGCGTTACTCATTGCCGGCCGGATCCGAACTGCCGGTGATTTCGCTCAATCGCGGTTTCACCGCACCGGTCAAGATCGAACACGACTACGATGCGGCCGACCTGGCGTTGCTTGCCGGTGCCGACACTGACGAATTCAATCGCTGGGACGCCTATCAGCGCTTGGTAATGAAGATACTTGTCGAGCGAGTCCGTGACGCCGAGGAACATGGCGAGTGGCCAGAAACCCGGTTGCCGGACGGTTTGAGCAAGGCCTTCGGTCAATTGCTTCACTCGGCGGTGGGCACGCAGGGAACGGCAGATCCCCGCTTTGTTGCCGAGTGTCTTGCCCTGCCGAGCGAGAATTACATCGCCGAGCAGTTCACCCAGGACATCCCGGTGGATTCCATCCACCGGGCGCGCGTCGAGCTTCGTGAGCAATTGGCCAACGAGTGGTCCCAGACCCTGGTCTTGTTATTCGGGAAGCTCGCCGTCGATGGTAGTTACCGTTTCGATGGCGTGGATGTCGGCCGCCGGTCATTGCGCGCGCAGGCATTGACCTACCTGAACGCGCTGGATCACCCGGCATGGCGTCGACTCGCGGTCGAGCAGTTCCGGGAAGCCGACAACATGACCGAGCGATTCAACTCCTTGACGGCGCTTTCCCTGCGTGCGACCGCTGAACGTGACGAGGCGCTCGAGGCCTTCGCCAACGAGTGGAAGGACGACCCGTTGGTCATGGACAAATGGCTGGCCTTGCGTGCGCGGATCGTCGAGCCGGATGACACCGAGACGCTGGCGGCACTGGAGGCGCATCCGGCGTTTTCTATCCATAACCCGAATCGCGTGCGCTCATTGGTCGGCACATTCTCGCGGGGTAATCCGGTCGCGTTTCATGCCGCGACGGGTTCAGGATATCGCTGGGTTGCCGACAAGATCATTGAGATCGACGGTTTCAATCCGCAGATCGCCGCCCGGATGGCGACAGTATTCAGTCGCTGGCGTCGTTACGATGGCAGCCGCGCCGATCGGATGCGTGGGGAGCTCGAGCGCATGCTGGATCGGCCCAGTTGCTCGCCCGATCTCGCCGAAATAGCCGGTAAGGCGTTGAAATAAGAACATAATGACCGACTACTTGGAGATGATCGCGCCATGATGGTTGCAATCGGCTGGCTCATTGCCTTGGGCAGCGTTTTTGGTGGCTTTATGTTGGCCGGAGGGCACTTGGCCATCGTGTTCCAGCCCGTGGAGTACCTGATGATCTTTGGTGCCGCGATAGCGGCGCTGATTGCCGGCAACTCACCCAAGACTCTGAAAGCGACTTTGGGTGGTTTTGGCACCGCCTTCAAGGGCTCGCGTTACGGCAAACAACTCAACATGGAGACCCTTGCACTCCTTTACGCGATCTTCACGCGGGCGCGTAAGGAGGGTCTGATGGCGATCGAGGAAGATATCGACGATCCCGAAAACAGTGAGTTGTTCAAGAGTGCGCCGACGGTGATGAAGGATCATCACACTGTCGAGTTCATCACCGACTACCTGCGCTTGATGGTCTCGAGCACGCTGGATGTCCATCAGATCGATAACCTGATGGATCTCGACATCGACACTCATCACGAGGAGGCCGATATGCCTCGATCAACGATTGCCAAGATGGGTGAGGCCCTGCCGGCCTTTGGTATTGTCGCGGCGGTGCTAGGCGTGGTTCATACGCTCGAATCGGTGCACCTGCCTCCCGAGGAACTCGGCAAGCTCATTGCCATCGCCTTGGTGGGAACGTTCCTCGGCATCCTCGCCGCTTATGCGTTCGTCAACCCGATCGCCGCCAACCTGGAACACAAGGTGGGTGATTCGACCAAATATCAACAGAGTATCAAGGCGGCCTTGATCGCATTCATGAACGGGTATCCACCGCAAGTGGCCGTCGAGTTCGGTCGCAAGGTGTTGTATTCCTCCGACCGGCCGAGTTTTGCGGAACTCGAGACGTTCCTCAAGGAAAACAAGTGAGCCGGTTGAGCGCGGGGTAGAAATACGGTGGCCGAACAACCGGACCAGAACCAGCAGATCGTCATCAAGAAGGTCAAGAAAGGCCATGGTGGACATCACGGCGGTGCATGGAAGATCGCATTCGCCGATTTCGTGACCGCCATGATGGCCTTTTTTCTTCTCATGTGGCTGCTTGGCTCCATGGGGGAGGAGGATCTCAGGGGTATTGCTGATTATTTCGCCAACCCGACGAAGGTGACCCTTGAGGGTGGTAGCAGTGCGGGAATGAGCGAGAGCCTGATCGACGGCGGCGGTGACGATCTGACGCGTCAGGAAGGTCAAGTTCGTGCGGGTGACACGGCGACAGCCGAAGAACGTGATTCGCGGGAGGAAGAGAAGACGGCCGACCCCGCTGATATGACCGACGAGCAGTTGCACGAACAGATCGAGCGCCTGGAAGCCGAGCAGATTGAGGAACTCAAGGAACGACTCGAGTCGTTGATCGAGGTCGACCCGGCACTTAAGGCCTACAAAGATCAGATAAAACTCGACATCACACGCGACGGACTTCGTATCCAGATCATCGACAAGGAAAATCGCCCGATGTTCGAGTTGGGGTCGAATGACCTGCAGGGCTATGCCGACGAGATACTCCACTCGCTTGCTCCGGTCCTCAACGACATGCCCAACCGCTTGTCGATCGAGGGTCATACGGATGCTCGTCCTTTCGGTAGGGCAGGCCGGAGCAACTGGGAGTTGTCAGCCGATCGCGCGAACTCGGCCCGCCGGTCACTGGCCGAATACGGCTACGAAGAGGAGAAGTTCCTCCAGGTGATTGGCATGGCCGACGCGTTGCCTTTTGTTTCGGAGGATCCGCTCGACCCGCAGAACCGGCGGATATCCATGACGGTAATGAAGGAATCCGCGACGCAACGAATCATCGAACCCTCGAGCGAGGACGGACTAAACATCGATGACCTTCTGGACACCCCGCCAGGGAGCGAGGCTGCCGCACCCGAGGAGAATGCTGGGTCGGAAGCGGAAAACGGAATCAACGAAGAGATGCAGGGCGGCCCCGAGGGCACGGACCAGGCAAGGTAAGTTCGAGTGCGCCGCCACCTGACCTTGTTGACCGGTTTCGCAGTGCTCGCCATCGGCATCGTAGGTAGCTTGATGCTTGCTCGGGTATGGCTGGACTGGAGGGGAAACTGGCCGGCCCCGTGGGGTATTGCATCGCTTGCCGGTGTGCTTGCCATGGGTTTGGGATGGCGGTTTCTGCCGGCGTGGTGGCGAGGGGTATTGTTGCTCGGTCCACTGGTGATGTGGGGCGGGCTGCAAATCCATCCAGGCTGGTTCCTTGCTGCCGCCGTTGTCTTGCTGCTGGTGCAGATCAACGCGATTCGGCATCGTATTCCTCTCTATCGGTCCGGCAGTGCGGTCATAAACGTGCTCGACGCTGAGATACGCCGACAAGGGGTACATCGGCTAGCCGATATGGGTTGTGGTGACGCCCATGTCATTGCCGCGTTGGCGAAGCGATTTCCCGAATTAGGGTTCGTTGGTTTCGAGACGGCGCCCCTGCTTTACCTTGTGGCCCGGTGGCGATGCCGCCGCTTACCTAATTGTCGGGTGATATTCCGGGATTTCTGGCGGCAATCTTGGGGTCAGTACGATGCGGTGTTCACTTTCCTCTCCCCGGAGCCGATGCTGCGTGTCTGGCGCAAGTGCCAGAGGGAGCAGCCGAAAGGCGGGGTTTTGTACTCGCTGGCGTTCGAGGTTCCGCGAATCGAGGCTGAGGTGCGGATGAGCGCCGGTCGATTCGACCTGTACCGTTATCCCCGACTCCCCCGACGGTCAAAGGTTGTCAGGTCTGGCAACTGATCTGCGGTCATGCCGACCGTGCGGCAGGCACAGAAAAGCCGGCCAGGAGCCGGCTTTTCGTCAATCTCCCGAAGGGCGGCTCAGTAGCGCGAGCCGAGACCGCCGCGGTCATTGGTACGCTCGCGCGGACGTGCTTCGTTGACACGGATGTTACGGCCGTCCATGTCCGAGTCGTTCAGCGCTTCGATTGCCTGCATGCCGGCGTCTTTGTCGGTCATCTCGACAAAGCCGAAGCCCTTGGAACGACCGGTGGCCATGTCCTTGATCACCTTAGCGGATTTGACTTCGCCGAAGGCTTCGAAGGCGGCTTGGAGGCCTTGGTCATCCTGGGAGTAGGGCAGGTTGCCCACGTAAATATTGATCATCTCGAAAACAAACTCTCAAAACCGTGCTGATCTGGCGACCGGCCGGGGTGTTCAGCACGCATCCACCCTAGTCGAATGAAGGTGGCAAGTTCGCCGCACCGGCCGCTTGCCGGGCAGTGATAAGCCCCTTCATTCGTTTGACAGTAAACGATTGGTGCCTGAACGCAAGTGGTGTTTTTGCCGATCTGACGAGCCGTGGTTTTCCAGCATCTATTGCTTCCGTGCCCCCATGTCAGGTCGGCGGTACATCAAGTCCGTCCCTGGGCGATTGTCGATGGGCGATCGACATCGGCGTTTATTCTGTCTTTGTGTGTTTCGGAGTCCCAACTCCGAGTTTCAGCCATGCCTAGTGCGTCGCCTGTGAGGCAAATCGCCCTCGATTGACTAAGCTTCGGTTCGACTGTTTTTGACCGCCCCTTGTTTACCCGATCGTTAAGGAGTCGATCTGTCAAGTATGGAACCGACGGCAGCCCCTGATAATTTGACCCCACGCTTGGCGAGCCATCGTCGGATGGCTCCCCTTATCGCGACCCTGTTGGGAGGCGTAGCCGTTTTGCTCGTCTTTTCCTGCGCCCGGGCTGAGACATCGACGCTTGTTGGCAGTTGGTGGGATGCCAAGGGTCAGAGCGTCACGGAGAATCGTGCGCTGGATCGCTTGCGTGATGCTCCCGTGATTCTTCTGGGAGAAGTACATGATTCCCAGCCCATCCATCGGCGACAGGTCGAACTGCTCGATGCGTTCGAGGGGCCGGTGCTGCTGGCTCTCGAGCAACTTGATTTGGGCGGTAATGGCAGGAGGATCGAGCAACTAAATGCCGAGAGCTATGCAAACGGTCGGGCGAGAGCTGAGGCGGGTGGGTTCGATTTCAATGGCTGGGGGTGGGACCACTACGGCCCGTTGTTCGATTGGGCGACGAACTATCAGGTGCCGCTTTGGCCACTGAACCTGTCTCGGGAAAAAGCCATGGCGGTAGCGATGGCAGACGGTAACGGATGGCGTGGCGAGTTCGACGAGGACGCACGCGCTTGGATAGATGAGATCGCCCCGGATCTTTCCCTGCCGACCGAGCAGCAGCGCCGCCTAGTCGACGTCCTCGAGCAATCGCATTGCCATGAGATACCTTCGGCGATGTCTAGCCGCATGGTTCGCGCACAGGTGGCGCGCGATGTGTTGATGGCCAAGGCGATCATGCGAGCCCGTGAATCGTACCCCAAGCACAAGACTATCGCCGTGATGGGCAATCAGCACGCTCGGCAGGACCGGGGGGTTAAATATTGGTTGGGCCAAGTGGCTGAAAAGAGGCGCCCGGATGTGTTGTCAGTGGCCATGGTGCCGATAAACCACCTGCGCGATAGCAATACCCCTGATCCCGATGATGCGTTCGACCTGCGTTTGATCATGCCGGCTGTGGACCGCCCCGATCCCTGCGCTCCCAAACACGGATCGGGCTCAGACGAGTGAACTCGTGATGTGGTAAACGCCAAGTCGGGCACTTGCATCCCATGTTACTATTTTGGTCACAAAAAATTACAAGATTAGAGCCTTTGATAAACAATCAATAACGAGGGATTGATTATGAAGAAGCATTTGTTGGCACTATCCATCGGTGGCGCTCTCGCCACTGCTTCGATGTCAAGTATGGCAGCCG
>JAWLFB010000012.1:0-37767 GCA_041685825.1 Guyparkeria sp.
GGTTGATGACGGTCTGGCTCATGAGGCGCGCGACTCCTTGGATTGCTTCTGGGATTGCTTGTGGTCGTGCTTGCCGCGGGACTTGCCTTGCGACTTCTTGTCTTCCTTTGCGTGCTCGCCGGCGAGTAGTTCGATCACCGGCTGCTCCTCCTGGATCTCGCGCTTGGACTCCTCACGCTTTACGGTGAAGTCTTGGCCAAGCGTGAAGAATGACTCGCAGCCGTCCTTGGTGATATAGATGGTGTCGGAGATGCCGCAGGTCTTGTCGCCGTCCACACCCCAGGCCCAGGGGATGATGTGGAAGGTCATGCCCTCGCGCAGCACGGTCTTGTCACCGTGCATCAGGCTGAGAATGTAACCCTCGTCCCAGCTGGGCGGAAAAGCGATACCAATGGAGTACCCCGACCGGGTGATCAGCTTCCCGTGGGCATCGTCGACGGTCATGATCGAGCGGACCAGGTTGTCGGCATCGGAGACGGTCACTCCCGGTCGGATCAGGCCCTTGACGCGCTCTAGCGCCTCTTTCATGCGCTCCTGGGCCTTCCACATCAGGTCGGTGGGCTCGCCCAACACGGCGGTGCGCATCATCGCGGTGTGATAACGGCGGTAGCAGCCGGCGATCTCGAGAAAGACGTGCTCGCCCGGCTTGACCACGCGTCCTTCCCAGGTCGCGTGGCCGATCATGGTGCGCGGCCCGGAGGTGACGTAGGGCATCACCGCCGGCGGCTCGCCACCAGCGCGGAACATGCCGGCGCTGATTTCCGCACCGATCTCGTTTTCAGTCACACCCGCCATGCAGGCTTCCAGCCCGGCCTGCATGCCGGCCTCGGTGGCGACGGCCGCGCGCCGCATGATCTCGATCTCGTGCTTGGACTTGGTGCGCCGGCCGCACTCGACGATGCCGAAACAATCGAGCAGGTGTGCGCCAGTCAACGTGGTGTGCAGCGCATCCTGCTGGTAGGCGGGGAAGAAGTAGCTGTTGCGCTCGTAGCCGATGTACTTGTTCGCCAGCCCGAATTCCTTCAACGAGGACACCAGCATCTGAATGGCATCACCGGTGTCCGGATAGGGTCGGGTGATCTCCACCCAGGTGCGCGCGTGGACGTTGGACTCCTCCATGGTGCGGGTGATCATGAACGGTTCGTCGTCGAGCGGCACCACCAGCGCCTGGAAGAACGAGTACCCCGTGGTCTGGTAGTCGGTCAGGTACATCAGGTTCTCTGGGTCGGTGATGATCACCGCGTCAAGCAGCCGCTCGGCCATGCGCATGCGCAGTTCGCCGAGTCGGCGCTCGTACTCTTCCATCGGGAAGGTCATGTCGTCGCGTTGGCGCATGGGTCAGCCCTCCACTTGTGCATCGACAGCTTGCTCGAAGAGATTCAGCCCTTCCTCGAGGTCGTCGTCGGGAATGGTCAACGGCGGAATCAGCTTGATCACCTGCCCCTTCGAGCCGCAGACCGCCGCCAGCAGGCCGCGATCGAAGCACTCGCGCGCCACCCGCTTGGAGAGATCTCCGTCGATGAAATCCAGCGCCTGCATCATGCCGCGACCACGCACGGCGAAACGCGGGTACTTCTCCGCGATCGTCTCGAGGCGCTTGCGAATCACCTCGCCCTTGCGTTCGGTCTCCTCCATGAAGGCCGGGTCGTCGAAGTAGTCCAGCGCCACGGTGCCGGCGATAAACGACAGGTCTTGGCCGCGGAAGGTGCCTGTGTGCTCGCCCGGCGCCCAGTGCTTATCGTGCTCGGGCTTGTTGAGGTTCATGGCAATGGGCGTGCCGAAGCCGCCGAGACCCTTGGCCAGGGTGATAATGTCCGGGTCGAGGTCCATGTCGTCGAAGCTGAAGTAGGAGCCTGTGCGCCCGGAACCCATCTGGATGTCATCGACGATGAATAGCGCGCCGGTTTCGCGGGCCAGATCTTGGATGCCCTTGAGCCATTCCTCGGAGGCAACACGCACGCCGCCCTCGGCCTGAACGGTTTCCACCAGGAACGCCGCCGGCGGGGCGTAGCCGGTCGACGGGTCGGCATAAATGTCGCGCAGGCGCTCGAGCGACGGCATGCCGCAACCCAGCGTGCAATTTGGGCACTGGGTCTCGCAGCCGAAGGCCTGATGGACAATGTTGTCCAGCGGCACGCCGGCAGCGTTGCGGAAATGCGCGTTGGTGGTGGCGGCCAGTGCGCCAAGCGTCATGCCGTGGAAGGCGTGATGGAAGGAGACCACCTGCTGCCTGCCGGTGACGCGACGGGCGAGTTTCAGCGCCGCCTCGACGGCGTTAGTGCCGGTCGGGCCGACGAACTGCAGCCGATAATCCATGTCGCGCGGTTTCAAGATCGTCTCGACGAACTTGGTAATGAAGGCGCGCTTGGCGGTGGTATACATGTCCAGGCTGTGAGCGACGCCATCGTTCTGGATGTAGTCGATCAGCGCGTCTTTCATCTTCGGGTCATTGTGCCCGAAGTTCAGCACCCCGGCGCCCGCATAGAAATCGATGTAACTCCGCCCCTGCTCGTCGGTCTGGCGGGCATTGCTCGCCGAATGGAATACGGTCGGCGCCGCGCGACAGTACGCGCGGATTTCGGATTCCCACTGCTCGAACACCTGCATATGCATTGACGCTTTCTCCCCTGGTTGCGGGTGTAATCTGGGGCCCATCGGGAACTCCGCCTGGGCCGCCGGGCCGGCATCGCCGGCGTATTGGGTGACAGCGCTTGCAACAAGCCTGCCGTTTTCGCGATCAGCCCGTACCGGGCTCCACGGCCGCACCGACTATGTCGGCGAAGATGCGCCCCACCGGGTCGATCAGCCGATCGTTGAAGTCGTAGCGCGGACTGTGGCAGGGCTCGTGATGCCCCTGCCCGTCGTCGGCGCCGATCAGGGCGAAGGCGCCGGGCACCTCCCGAAGGTAGTAGCTGAAATCCTCCGACGCCATGATCGGTACCGGCAGGGACGCGTCGCGCCAATCGGCACCCAGCACACGGCCTAGCGCACCACGATAGTGCGCGGCCGCCTCCGGGTGGTTGATGGTGGCGTGATAGCGGGGAGTGAAGGTAAAGCGTGCTTCAACACCGTAGGCCGCGGCGGTATCGCGGGTGATCTGGTCAAGGTGCTGGGCCACCGCGTCGCGCTGTTCGGTGCGCTCGACGCGCACCGAACCGGCCAGACGGGCGGTGTCGGGGATGGCGGTGATCGCCCCGCCGGCCTCGAAGGTGGTGACGCTGACCACCGCGGCGGTCTGTGGTGCCAGCCGGCGCGAGACGATCTGCTGGATGGATTGGACCAGCGCGGAGCCAGCGAGCAGCGGGTCGCGGCAGGCCTCGGGCTGGCTGGCGTGCCCGCCGCTGCCGGTCAGACGGATCTCGAAGGTGCCATTCGCGCCCATTACCGGGCCGTCCGGGCAGACGGCCTGGCCGAAGGGAATCGCCGGCCAGTTGTGCCAGCCGAATACCGAGTCGACGCCCTCAAGTGCACCGTCACGGATCATCTCGCGCGCACCGTGCCCACCTTCCTCGGCCGGCTGGAACAGCAGGGTAACCGGCCCGGGCAAGTGGTCCTCACAGGTCTTGAGCCACCGGGCGACCGCCAGCAGGGTGGCGGTGTGGCCGTCGTGACCGCAGGCATGCATGATCCCCGGCGCACCCGAGGACCACTCGGCACCACTGATCTCCTCGATGGGCAGGGCATCGATGTCGCCACGCAACGCAATGTGCCGACCGCGCGCTTCGGGGGCAATCCGACCGACCGTGCCGGTCCCGGCACAGGCGCGCCAGGGGATGCCGAGGTGATCGAGTTCCGTGCGGATCGCCCCGGCGGTGGCGTGCTCTTGCCAGGTCAGTTCCGGGGCCTGGTGCAGGCGGCGGCGAAACACAGTTGCCTGGGTGGCGATGTCGGTCCAGATCGAGGGCACCGGGGCCTCCTGTCGGCGACCGGCACGGGACCGGTCAGGGATGGATTCGGGCGGATCGACGGACCGCAGGCGCCACGCGAAGAGCAAGGCGTGGGCGGGCCGTCGTCTTCGAGCTAAGCACAGGTGTTAGCCCGGGCGCAACAAGCCGCGTGCCCTGCTGTGGCGCCGGCACCACGCCTGCCGGATGCACGCCCCGGCGAGGACAGCTAATTGGCTAGACGACGGACGAGGGTTGAGAAACTCCTCGACCATCCATAGGTCTGAACGTCAGTCAACAGGATATCTGATAGATTCCCAAGTCACGCTTATTAATCTCCGAGGGAGTACCCATGCTGTTCGAAGCGTTCGAAGAATCCGGCCTGTCGCAACTGAGCTATGCCGTCGGTTGCCAGCAAAGCAAAGAGCTGGCGATCGTCGATCCGCGTCGCGACATCGACATCTACCTCGATTTCGCCGAACAGGAGGGCTACGTCATCCGCCATGTGATGGACACCCACATCCACGCGGACTTCGCCTCCGGCGCACGTGAGCTAGCCGAGGTGACCGGCGCGAAACTACACCTGTCGGCCTACGACGACAACGAGGTCTTCGAGGTGGGCTTCGATCACCTGCCGATGCAGGAAGGTGACTCGGTGCGGTTAGGCAACGTGCGCATCGAGGCGCTGCACACGCCGGGCCACACCCCGGAGCATATCTCGTTACTCGTCTACGACGGCGCCCGCTCGACCGACGTGCCGACCGTTTTCCTCACCGGCGATTTCCTGTTCGTCGGCAGCCTAGGCCGTCCCGACCTGCTCGGCGAGGAAGCCACCCGAGGGCTGGCCAAGCAGGCATTCCACAGCGTGCGCGAGAAGCTCCACGGCCTGCCCGACGGGCTGGAGATCCGCCCGGGGCATGGCGCGGGCTCGGCCTGCGGTGCCGGCATGTCGGGGCGTACCGTCTCGACGCTGGGCTACGAGCGCGCCGCCAACCCGCTGCTCGACCCCTCACTGACTGAAGACGAGTTCATCGACACGCTGCTCGGCAACCTGCCGCCGGCACCGGACTTCTACCCACGCAATAAGGTCACCAACTCCGAGGGCCCCAAGCCGGTGCAGGGCATGGTCGACCTGATCGAAGAGGAGATCGAGGTCTTCGACATCGACGACCTCAAGGCGCAGATGGCTGCCGGCGCGGTCGTGATCGACGTCCGCGACAGGCTCGCCTTCAATGCCGCGCACATCAAGGGCTCGCTGGGCATCGAGTTTGGTGACGACCTATCGACTTGGGCTGGTTGGGTCGCCCCGCCGGACAAGCCGCTGATCTTAGTCGATCACGACGGCGACGACGAAGTGGTCAGTGATGCCATCCGCTCGCTGGTGCGCGTCGGCCAAGACAACGTGGTCGGTTTTCTCGACGGCGGCTTCGACGCCTGGCTCAAGGCCGGTGAGCCATTCGACACCATCCCTCTGATCGACGCAGAGACCGCCAAGACCGATCTCGATCACGACCGCCGCGCGCTGTGGGACGTGCGCGAAACGAGCGAATGGGACGAGGGCCATGCCCTTGGCGCGCGCCACACCCCGGCCCACGACGCCCGCGAGGGGCTCGACGGCGTCGGCAAGGGCGAGCCGGTCACACTGGTCTGTGGCTCGGGCATGCGCTCGACCGTCGCGGCGAGCCTGCTGCACCGTGCGGGCTACACCAACGTCGCCAACCTGATGGGCGGCATGGACGCCTGGGAAGAGGCCGGCCTGCCGGTGGCCGCCAAAAACTGACACCCGGCCACACTCGGAACGGATAAACCCCGCTCAAAACCAGCGGGGTTTATCCGTTCCGGTCACCATATTGGCGC
The DNA here is from genome assembly GCA_041685825.1 of Guyparkeria sp. GTDB lineage: Bacteria > Pseudomonadota > Gammaproteobacteria > Halothiobacillales > Halothiobacillaceae > Guyparkeria. The sequence continues at coordinate 5,742 of JAWLFB010000012.1, forward strand.
GCCATTCCGCCTTCCACCGTTATTCTGAGCGCAGATACTCCGCGACCGCCTGATAGGCCGGCAGGGAGGTCGGGTCGATCTGCGCGTTCTTCGCAGCGGGAAAGGAGGCAAATCGCACCAGCACCATGGACGCCGCAGGGTCCACGTAGATGGTCTGGCCATGCACTCCTCGCGCGGCCATGGCCCGATGCTCATTGTGGAGGACCCACCACATGCTGCGATAGCTCCCGCCCGTCAAGGTCGTATAGCCCGCCTTAGCAAAGGCGGCTCGGTCGCCACCTGCCCGGATGTCGGCCATAACCTGTTCCGGAAAGAGCCGCTGTCCGTGGATCGTCCCCTCATTAAGCATCAGGAGCCCGATGCGCCCAAGATCACGAAGCCCTGCGCTAAGGCCGCCGCCGGCAAAGGGCGTGCCCTTGGCATCGACGGTCATGTAGGCATCCTGTTCGGCGCCCATGCGGCTCCAGATTCGTTCCGAGAGCAACTCGGTGACTTCTCTGCCGCTCACACGAGAAACAATCCAGCCGAGGACATCGGAATTGACCGTCCGGTAGCCGAACGCCTCGCCATGGGCACCGTCGGCCTCGACCGTCTGCAGGTAATCGAAATACCCGTCGGGCCCCTCATACCCCTCGGGCTTAGGCAAGGGATTCGCCGCCGCCGAATAGGTCCAAATGTCCGCCTCGGGATCATCATAGTCTTCACTGAAAGACAGCGCGGTGGTCATGTCCATCACCTGGCGCACCGTAGCGTCACCGAATCCGCTATTGGCCAACTCGGGAATAATGGTCGCGACCAAGGTCTGATCGTCGAGCTTGCCTTCGGCGACCAGTATCTCGGCAAGCAACCCGGTCAGCGACTTAGTCATCGACATGGCGCCGTGTTTCCCCGCCTCGTCGAGGCACCCAAAGTAGCGCTCGTAGACGATCTTGCCACGATGCAGGATGAGTACACCATCGGTGTAGTTCGCGGCGAGTGACTGCTCCCACGTCATCTCCCGCTCCCCGCCTAGCGGTGTGAAGGTCAGGGAATCGATCGCGTCCTCATCCCGAGCATATTCAAGCGGTTTCGGCGCCTCGAGACCGCGGCTGACCACTTCGGTTGGCAACAGTTCACGGAAATGGCAAACGGTCCAGCGCAGCTTCGGGAAGCTGAAGAACTCGGCCTCAGGCTGCATGACCAGCTTGTCAGTCGGTGGCGGGAAGCCTTCCATCCAGCCCATCATTCGCGGATCGGACGCTTCGGCGGAGATAAATTGCTCATTGGCCTGGAGGCTGGCCGGGAGTAGGGCAAGGGCAAGCGCAGCAAGGCCCGGGAGATGACAGGAAAAACGCGACATCGGCAGGCCTCCTTCAAATCTTTTCGAAGAGAGGATAGACGCAAAAAGCCCCTATAACAGGGGCTTGAGCTACATTTGCAACATATACTTTTGAGGTAGTTCCTAGAAGGGAATGTCGTCCTCGCCGAAGCCGTCGTCGATCGACTTGGCAGGGCGCTGGTCTTGGCTCGACGGCGGGGGCGGTGCGCCGTAGTCTGACTGGCCGCCGCCGTAGCCCGCGCCGGCGCCACCGGCAGCGGCGCCATAACCGCCTTGGCCACCCTGGCTGGCCTGACCACCGCCATAGCCGCCCTGGCCGCCACCGGCACCCGGACGGCCGCCGAGCATCTGCATCTCGTTGGCGACGATCTCGGTGGTGTAGCGGTCCTGGCCGTCTTGGCCCTGCCACTTGCGGGTCTGCAGGCGACCCTCGATATACACCTGACTACCCTTCTTCAGGTACTCGCCGGCGATCTCGGCGAGCTTGCCGAAAAAGACAATGCGGTGCCACTCGGTGTTCTCGCGGTTCTCACCGGTGTTCTTGTCGCGCCACTGCTCGGAGGTGGCCACGCGGATGTTGGTGACCTGACCGCCGGACGGCAGGTAGCGCACGTCCGGATCAACCCCGAGGTTGCCGATGATGATTGCCTTGTTCACACCGCGGCTCGCCATATTCACACTCCTTCCTAATTCCTGCCGGACCGGTCGAGTCGCCGGCCAAAACATCACTATAAAGCATCCGGGAAGAGGGGTACCACTCATCGGCGCGATTCACCTGACCGTCTGGCAGGTCAATGAGATCTCCCCCCTTTCGACTACAATTACCGGTTCCGCTCACGGCGGGGAGGCAAGCCTCCTCGCCGTGAGCGAAGTCCATTCAATCGAGCGACAACCGCACACCATGGCCGATCCGTTTATCCGCATTCGCGGTGCCCGCACGCACAACCTCAAGAACATCGATGTCGACCTGCCGCGCGAGAAGTTGATCGTCTTCACCGGGCTGTCGGGTTCCGGCAAGTCGTCGCTCGCCTTCGACACAATCTTCGCCGAGGGGCAACGACGCTACGTCGAGTCGCTGTCGGCCTACGCGCGCCAGTTCCTGTCGATGATGGACAAGCCGGACGTCGACACCATCGAAGGACTGTCGCCGGCGATCTCGATCGAGCAGAAGACCACCTCTCACAACCCGCGCTCGACGGTGGGCACGGTCACCGAGATCTACGACTACCTGCGCCTGCTGTACGCCCGCGCCGGCATCCCGCGCTGCCCGGAACACGACATCGACCTGACCGCACAGACGGTCTCGCAGATGGTCGACCACGTGATGGACCTGCCGGAGGGTTCAAAATGGTTGCTGCTAGCGCCGGTGATAGAGAACCGCAAGGGCGAGCACCACAAGCTGTTCCAAGAATGGCAATCGCAGGGCTTTCTGCGGGTGCGCATCAACGGCACCGTCTACGAGATCGACGAGATTCCGACCCTCGATCCCAAGACCAAGAACAATATCGAAGTGGTGGTCGACCGCTTCAAGGTGCGCGACGACCTGCAGCTGCGGCTGGCCGAATCCTTCGAGACCGCGCTGCGGCTGGCCGACGGGCAGGCGATGGTCGTGTCCATGGATTCCGACGAGAACCATGTCTTCTCCTCGAAGCACGCCTGCCCCAAGTGCGGGTACTCACTAGGCGAGCTCGAACCGCGCTTGTTCTCCTTCAACAACCCGGTCGGCGCCTGCCCGAGCTGCGACGGGTTAGGGGTAAAGCAGTTCTTCGACCCGCAGAAAGTGATCATCAACCCCGAGCTGTCGCTGGCCGCCGGTGCGGTGCGCGGCTGGGACCGGCGCAATACCTACTATCACGCGCTGCTCTCCTCGCTGGCGCGGCACTACGACTTCGACCTCGATACCCCGTGGGAGGAACTGACCGACGGGTTGCGCGAGGTGGTCCTACACGGTTCGGGCAAGGAGAAAATCGCATTTACCTACATCGGCCCGCGCGGCCGGGCGAAAGAGCGCACGCATCCCTGGGAGGGGGTGCTGCCGAACATGTCGCGGCGCTACCGTGAAACCGAGTCGCAGGCGGTGCGCGAGGAACTGGCGCGCTACATCTCCGAGCAAGCCTGCCCGAGCTGTCATGGCACCCGCCTAAACCGCGCCGCGCGGCACGTGTTCATCGAGGGGCACAACCTGCCGACGATCACCTACTGGTCGATCGGCCACTCGGCCGCGTTCTTCGCCGAGCTGGAACTGGAGGGCGCCCGCGGCGAGATCGCCACGCCGATCGTGCGCGAGATCCGTTCGCGGCTGAAATTCCTGAACGACGTCGGCCTGAACTACCTGTCGCTTGATCGCAGTGCCGAGACGCTCTCGGGCGGCGAGGCGCAACGCATCCGTCTGGCGAGCCAGATCGGCTCGGGGCTGGTGGGGGTGTCCTACATCCTCGACGAGCCGTCGATCGGCCTGCATCAGCGCGACAACGACCGCCTGCTAGGCACGCTCACCCACCTGCGCGATCTGGGCAACACGGTGATCGTGGTCGAGCACGACGAGGACGCTATCCGCGCCGCGGACTTCGTGCTCGACATCGGTCCCGGCGCTGGCGCGCACGGCGGCCAGGTCGTCGCGCAAGGTACGCCCCTGCAGATCGAGGCCAACCAAGACTCGCTCACCGGCCAGTATCTCGCCGGCAAGCGGGAGATCGAGGTACCAAAGCGCAACCGCGCCGATGCGGAGAAGATGCTCACCCTGGAGGGGGCGACCGGCCACAACCTCCAGGGTAATCCGCTGCACATCCCGCTGGGGCTGTTCACCTGCATCACCGGCGTTTCCGGGTCGGGCAAGTCAACGCTGATCAACGACACCCTGTTCAAGATCAGCGCCCACCAGCTCAATCGCGCCAGCGCCACGGCCGCGCCGTACAAGAACATCCACGGACTCGACCAGCTCGACAAGGTGATCGATATCGACCAGTCGCCGATCGGGCGCACGCCGCGCTCGAACCCGGCGACCTACACCGGATTGTTCACCACTATCCGCGAACTGTTCGCCGGCACGCAAGAGGCCCGCTCGCGCGGCTACACGCCGGGCCGGTTCTCCTTCAATGTCAAGGGGGGGCGCTGCGAGGCCTGCCAGGGCGACGGGGTGATCAAGGTCGAGATGCACTTTTTGCCGGACGTGTACGTGCCCTGTGATGTCTGCGGCGGGTCGCGCTACAACCGCGAGACTCTCGACATCCACTACAAGGGCAAGACCATCACGGACGTGCTGGAGATGACCATCGAGGAGGCGGCCGAGTTCTTTGAGGCCGTGCCCAGCCTCCATCGCAAGCTGACCACCCTGATGGACGTCGGCCTGGGCTACGTGAAGCTGGGGCAGAACGCCACCACGCTCTCCGGCGGCGAGGCCCAGCGGGTCAAGCTCTCGCGCGAGCTGGCCAAGCGCGACACCGGCCACACGCTCTACATCCTCGACGAGCCGACCACCGGCCTGCACTTCGAGGACGTCGCGCAACTCCTCCGTGTGCTCTACCGCCTGCGCGACCACGGCAACACCGTGATCGTGATCGAGCACAACCTCGACGTGATCAAGACGGCCGACTGGATCGTCGATCTGGGGCCGGAGGGCGGCTCCGGCGGCGGGCGCATCATCGCCTCGGGTACACCCGAGCAGGTCGCCGAGGTGGAAGGTTCGTACACCGGGTATTACCTCAAGCGGGTGCTGGCGCAGGCGAAGACGTAGGGGGCACTACATCGGCACGAGGACGGGCCTCAGATTGCAGGAGCGCCTTCAGGCGGGATTGGGCCAATCCGGATCCCATGCGGCGCCAGACCGTTTCGCGGCTAAAGCCGCTCCCACCGTAGCAATTTACTCGAGGGTACGCTGCAGGCTCTCGAGCACACCGCGGGTCGTTTCCTTGGTCTTGTCGATGACGTTGGAGGTGGTGTCCTTGGTCGCCTGCCAGGCGCTGGAGGCGCCGGACTTGGTGCTTGACCAGATGTCGGCAGCGGCTTCCTTCGTCTGGGCCCACCAGTCGTTGTCGACGCGCGGGTACTCGCGGACCTGGTCGAGGTCCTCGTTGAGAAACACCGCATAGGAGACCCGATCGAGTCGGTCGCCGGAGCGGGTCGCCACCGAAAACTGTTGGACCTCGACGAAACGGTAGTCGTCATCGCCGACGTCATCGAGACCGCCGTCCAACTCGATCACCAGGCCGTGAACCTTCATGTTCTCGGCCACCAGGACATCCTCGACCTCGCCCACCTCACGATTGCGATCGGTGGCCAGAAAAACTTCGGCCCCGATCAGGGCATCCATCGAATACAGCCCCTCCGGCGCGTTTTCCGCCAGCACGGGCTGGGACAACGTCACGGCAATGGCTCCAGCCAACAAGGTGTTCATGCGCTTCATTGGATCTCTCCTGATTGATTGTCATTAGCTCTCAGCGCACTCGACGCAGCGTGTCACGCTGGGATCGTTTTGAAGTCGGCGCAGTGGAATGGGTTCCCCGCAGACAAAACAATCGCCGTACTCGTCGTTTTCCATCCGCCGCAAGGCACCTTCAACCCGGGCCCGTTCACGTTCCCAGCGAGCCCGGATGGCCCGGTCCATCTCTCGACCTTGCTGCGCCTCCACGCGCGACAGCTGACTCTGACATGAATTGTCGATTTCCATCCGCTCGACGGACTCGGCGCTGCCAATCAGCAGTTGCCGCAACGCCTCACGTCTTTCGAACAACTGTGCGTGGAGCGCGTGGCGCTGGGCTTCATCCATCGGGCTGTCAATCGATCTTGATCTTGGTGTAACCACGCTGGGCGTAGGCAGCGGCGGTGATGAAGGTATTTCCCACTTCGACCATCGGCTCGACCAGGTCGGCCTGGGTGATACCGGCGCGCCGGCTGGCGATCGAGCAGACTTCCATGCGTTCGACTCCGTCGAGAGCGTGCAACTCGGCCAGCCGGAGGTGAATTTGCAGGATCGTCTGGGCGTGCTCGATGTTCCGGTCCGGGGCATCGCGGGTCAGCAGTCGAACCGATCCCCCGCGAAAGCCGAATACCATTCGTGGTACCACCCCCTGGCGCTCGACATCCCGGTAAGTCTGTTCAATCACCCCCAGCCGCGCGAGCAGGGCTTCCGGGTCAGACGCCGTCACGTCCCAGAGAATGCGCGCCTCCTCGACCCCCTGCAGGGCGCGCGAGTCATCCGGCCGCGGCACGTCATTCGCGAGGCCCAAGCCTGGCAGAAGCATGAACATCAGACCCAGCATCACTCGGCGCATGACCCTTTCCTCCGTATACTTAATCGCTAGACGTCCATGCAGTAAAGCCGATCGGGGCGGCAATGCAAGCAATTGATTTTCCGTTAGCGCGGGTCTGTCGGGAGGAGCCGCGCTGTCCAACGAAAGCCATCCCGACAGACGGGCACAAAAAACCGCCCGCGGGTTACACCGGAGCGGCCTGACGAATCGCTAAGCTTGTCAGCCGATCAGAACTCAAATTCCATCTTCTGGAAGACTCGACCGGCGTTCTGGCCGGCAAGCTCGTCGAAGGTGTGCCAATGCGAAAACTGGCTCTGGTCGAGCTCGTAGGCATCCTGCAGGCTGCCGCCCTCGTCGACGATTTTGCCGATCTCGGTGCGCAGGAAAACCAAGTAATCCTTGGTGTAGTGCTCGACGGTTTCCAGATCGGTCGGCCCACCGTGGCCCGGGATAATGGTCTTTCCCTCGGCGACCTCGACGAACTTCGGCCAGGTCTCCAGCCAGGCAGCCGTGTCGGTGTACTCGAAGATTGGCAACATGCGGATGTTGAATGCCATGTCGCCGGCGATCACCACGTCACGCTCGGGGATCACCACCGAGATATCACCCGGGGAATGCGCTTCGCCGAAGTAGATCACCTCGGCGGTCATGCCACCGAGGTCAAGCTCGAGGCGGTCCTCGAAGGTGAGGCTGGCGGAAACTGCCTCGTCGGTGCCTTCGGCCTTTTCCTCTGCGACATTCTTGAGCTGGTCGAGATAGTCGGCCTTGTGGTTGTCGTAGTACTCGGCGGCATCGACGTGGGCGATAACCTCGGCACCCTGGTCGATCCAGTAGCCAGTCGCCATGGCGGCGTGCAGCTGGCCATTCTCGTTGACCACATATTTCACCGGCACGTCGGTGCGCTTCTTGATCTCCTCATGCAGCGCCTCGGCCAACTGGTACGAGGCGCCGGCGTTCATAACCAGCACCGCGTCCTCGCCGATCACGAACGAGAGGTTATTGTTGTGCAATGAGTTCTCGTAGGTGTAAGGCTGGGTCGCGCCGATCGCCGACCAGACGTCATCGGCCACCTTCTGGGGCATGTCGTAGAGCATCGAATCCGGCGCCTTGTCGGGCGGGTTGTCGTCTTCGGCTATCGCCGGGCCGGCAATCAGGCCGGTGGTCGCCATCGCCAGCAGCGCACTGCCAGCCAGATTGCGCGTGTCTCTTATCCATTCGGTCAACATACGATTCCACTCCTTGCCTTGGAAATACCCACAAGCATTTTAGATTTATCTATTAGCCGACTAACCATCTCGCCGTTCAGGTGAGAAAACAACCCTGAAACCCATTCAGTTTTTTGATTTGAAACAACATGCGCTGATCAGCGTTCAATCAACCCGTTGATTGGCTTGTCCAGAGATTTTCATGACTCCACAGGAAAATTGCGCAAAATATTGACCCAACAAAACGAGGCGTACGCTCTTGATGAGATATTTCGGCTAATTCCAGCTTAGTCCACCGCGCGTTTTCCAGTACGACTCGGGGGGCTCCGCGAGCGCAGCCAGCACCTCCCGGTCCCCCGGCGCGAGGGTGACGTCCAACGCATAGAGGTTCGATGCCAGCTGTCCGTCATTACCGGCCCCGGACAGCACCATATCGACAAAAGGGTGATCAAGCAGCCAGCCGAGCGCTATGGCGTCACGACCAACGCCGTGCCGCCCAGCCAAGACATCCAGGGCCTCCAACGCGCCCGCATCATCCGCCCGATCATTGCGCGCGGTCAGCCGACCGTTAGCGACCGCCTCCTTGATGATCACGGCCATGCCGGCCTCTGAGGCCTGTTCGAGCTGGCCCAGTACCGAGGGTTCGAGCAAGTTGGCGGTCGCCTGCACGGCGTCGAACAGGGGCCGTCCGTCGATCTCAATCTCCATCGCTCGGCCAAGGGTCTCTGCCTGCGCTGGGCCGCTTGTGGTCAGGCCAATGGCCACGCCCTGGTCGCGCAGATCGCCCAGGCGTTCCAGTACGGCCCCATTCTCCAACACACCGGAATCCAGCGTGGCCGAGTGGATCTGGTAAAGCGCGGGCGGAAATCCGAGCGCCTCCAAGGTCTCTTCCCACTGGCGGTCGAAAACCTCGCGGCTGTGCTCCTTAACCTCGTGGATCTCGGCTTCGACCTGCCAACCGGCGGTATAGGTATAGCCCCACTTCGATCCCACCGTGGGACGCTCGCCTATCGGTCGGGTAGATAGCCAGTCGCCCAGGAACGCCTCCGCACGACCATAGGAACGCGCCGCGTCGACGTAGCGGATGCCATGCCGCCACGCGGTCTCCAGCATAGCGTGACAGTGCGCACGCATGGCCTCGACGTCGCGCCCGTCGGGCATGTCCTGCCCATGGCCGAGATTGATGTAGCCGGGGCGGCCTAGGGCAGCCAGGCCGAGGCCGATGCGGGGTCGGGGAAGGGTTAATCGCTTCTCCGGCATGATGAAGGTTCTCTCGTCGCTGAAAGGTCGAATAGAGGATATACAGTAGGGAAAGTCAACGACAGGCCGATGGGTGGAGTCGGCATCGAATGGGGAGGCTCGCATGCAACAATTTCGTCTGGGTCCGCCGGTTCACCGTGTGGTTCGGGGGCTGGAACTCGCCGGGCTGGTGGTGATCCTGATCGCCACCTTTATCGCCGCCGGGCAGGACATCGCCGAGATGATCGCGGCCCGACGCGTCACCCTCGCCGACCTGTTACTGCTGTTCCTCTATCTAGAGGTTCTGGCCATGATCGGCGCCTACTTGCAGACTGGTCGCTTGCCGATTCGCTTCCCGATCTACATCGGGATCATCGCGCTGGCGCGCTACCTGGTGCTGGAAGTGAAGGATCTTGAGGCATGGAAGATGCTAGCCGTCGGCGCGACCATGCTCATCCTGGCTGGCACGGTCCTGTTGTTGCGCTACGGGCACCTGAAGCTGCCCTACCCGGAAACCGACGTCGACCCCTTTGTCGGTGACGAGACCGAGAAGAAACTCCGGCGGCGAGCCGAACACGACGATGGCGCCTGAACGAACACGGGCCGGTATGATACCGGCCCGTTGCTGCGCGTTGCTTCGACATCGCATTCGCCCGTGCGCCGGGCGAGGATGATCAAATCTGTGTGCGTTCCTTATCGTCACCGCGGGCCTGGCGACAGACGTCCACCCCACGCTGCTGGAAGATCACGTACTCAGCGATGTTGGCGCAGTGGTCGCCGATGCGCTCGATCGCACGCATGCAGTAAAGCATCCGCAGGCTCAGATCGACGCTCTGCGGGTTGTCCACCATGTACGCGAGCAACACCTCGTGGACGGCGTTGTACTCGTGGTTGACGTGTGTGTCGCGGCGAACGATCTCCTCGGCGGCGACGCAGTCCTGACGGACGAAGGCGTCGAGCGCGTCATGGAGCATGCCCTTGACGATCCGGCCCATCACGCGAAAGTGGGTGGAAAACGCCGTCTGTTGCAGTGTCGGCCCAACTTCCTCGGCAATGCGCGCAAGCTTCTCCGACTTGTCGCCGATACGCTCGAGGTCGGTGATCGCCTTGACGATCGCCATGATCGCCCGCAGGTCGCTGGCGGTGGGCGCGTAGCGAGCGATGATGTGGATCGCCAGCTCGTCGATGGACGTCTCGAGGCGGTCGATCTCGTAGTCCTGTTCCATGGCCACGCGGCCGCGCTCGGCGTCACCGTCGAGCAGGTAGGCCAGCGCGTCGTCGAAATGCTGTTCGGCCACGCCGCCCATGTTCATCAACAACGAACGCAGTGCGCCGAGATCATCGTCATAACGAGTCAGGGTATGCGGCGTGAGGTTGGGCGTGTCTTTATCGCTCATTTGCTCGGGATCTCCTTAAGGCGGCTTGTCTCGACCCGGTTGCTAGGGTTTACTCGTGGCATGAGGGCTTAACATGCCTGTCATGCCCGGCGGGCAGACTGTCGACCCAGATGAAACGGGGGCTGACCGCCCAAATACGCGTACTTTAACCGACTTTACGTTGCGAAATAATGACAACCACCGACGAGAAATCCCTGCCGTTCATCAACCGCGAACTGAGCCTGCTCGGTTTCAACCGCCGCGTGCTCGAACTGGCACAGGACCACAACGTCCCGTTGCTCGAACGGCTCAAGTTCCTCTGCATTTCCTCCGCCAACCTCGACGAGTTCTTCGAAGTGCGCGTCGGCACGCTCACCCAGCAGATTCGCGCCGGCATCAGCCGGCCGGACGACGCCGGGCTTTCCCCGCAAACGCAGTTGGATCTCGTACTTGAGCAGGCGCACGCCCTGGTCCACGACCAGTACGAAACGCTCAACCGCGAGGTCATCCCGGCGCTGGCCAAGGAGAACATCCATTTCCTGCGTCGCACCCACTGGACCGAAGCGCAGGCGCTGTGGGTCAAGCAGTACTTTCGTCGCGAGTTGCTGCCGCTGCTCACTCCGCTGGGCCTCGACCCGTCGCACCCCTTTCCGCGGATTCTGAACAAGTCGCTCAACTTCATCGTCTCGCTGGAGGGCAACGACGACTTCGGCCGCGAGGCGTGGCTGGCGATCGTGCAGGCGCCACGCGCCCTGCCTCGCATCATCCAGATGGACGAGGGGGCTGCCGAGGGACCGGCCGGCTTCGTTTTCCTCAGTTCGGTTATCCACGCCCACGTCCACGAACTTTTTCCCGGCATGACCGTCACCGGCTGCTACCAGTTCCGCGTCACGCGCAACAGCGACCTGTCGGTGGACGTCGACGACGATGACGACCTACTGCAGACCCTGCAGGGTGGCCTGTTCGAGCGCAACTACGGCGATGCCCTGCGCCTCGAGGTGGCAGACAACTGCCCGGCGGACATGATCGATTTTCTCTGCGAGCGCTTCGCTCTCGACGACCGTCAGGTGTTCCAGGTCCACGGTCCGGTTAACTTGCACCGCCTGATGGCCCTGCCGGGTCTGATCGATCGACCGGAGCTCAAAGACCCGCCGTTCACACCACGCTTGGAGGCGGACTTCGACCCGGATCGCAACATCTTCGAGACCATCGAGCAGCAGGGCAGCGTGCTGCTGCACCACCCCTACCAGTCGTTCATGCCGGTGGTGGAGTTCATCCGCCAGGCCGCCACGGACCCGCGGGTGGTGGCAATCAAGATGACGCTCTACCGCACTGGCAAGGACTCGGCCATCGTCGACGCCCTCGAGGCGGCCGCGCGCGCCGGCAAGGAGGTAACCGCGGTGGTCGAACTGCGCGCGCGTTTCGACGAGGAAGCGAACATCAACATCACGACGAGGCTGCAGAGGGCTGGCGCCTACGTGGCCTACGGCATCGTCGGCTACAAGACCCACGCCAAGATGGCACTGGTGGTGCGCCGCGACGGCAATCGCCTCAAGCGCTTCGTCCACCTGGGCACCGGCAACTACCATCCGGGTACCGCGCGGCTGTATACCGACTTCGGCCTAATGACCGATGATCGCTTCGTAGGCGAGGACGCCAACAAGTTGTTCATGCAGCTGACCGGCCTGGGTCGCGGCATCCGCCTCAAGCGACTACTGCAGTCGCCATTCACCCTGCACGACGGCATGCTCGAGCGCATCCGCCGTGAAACGGCGCACGCCCGCAATGGCCGACCGGCGCTCATCCGCGCCAAGATGAACGCCCTGATCGAGAAACGCGTTATCGAGGCGCTCTACGAGGCCTCGCAGGCCGGGGTGACCGTCGAGTTGGTGATCCGCGGGGTCTGCTGCCTCAAGCCGGGCATCCCGGGTGTGTCCGAGAACATCCACGTCCGCTCGGTGATGGGGCGCTTTTTGGAACATCCGCGAGTGTTCTATTTCCAAAACGACGGCGAGGAGGAGCTGTTCCTTTCGAGCGCCGACTGGATGCCTCGCAACTTTTTTGCCCGGGTGGAAACCGCGTTCCCGGTCGACACGCCGGAGATCCGCGCCCGGGTGATCGACGAGGCCTTCGACCGGTATCTTGCTGATAACACAGGTGCCTGGGAACTCACCCCGGCTGGCGAGTACCGCCGCATCACGCTGGCCAAGGGGGAAAAGCCGTTCAATGCCCAGCAATCGCTGATCACCGACTTGGGCAAGCATTGAACAAGTCGACCGGGCGTCTGCCGATCGGCTACGCGTCGGCGGGCTGACCGACGCACTCCAAGCACGCCGACCGGCGTGCCAGTTGGCGTGCGATACTGTCAACCGTCGTCTCCCCGATTACGGTAACCGTCCACCTATGCTCAAGCTGCTGTTCTGGCTCATCGTCGCCCTGGTCATCGGGCTGTTCTTCGCCATCCGCCAGGCCAATCGCCTGCGCGCGGAACAACAGGACGATCCGCCCGGGACCCGCTCGCTCGAGTCCGTTCGCTGCGCCCACTGCGGTGTGTTCGTGCCCGAGGACAAGGCGGTGCGGCGAGAGGGCCATGACTTCTGCAGTTGGGAACATGCCCAGACATGGGCCGACGAGCGGCGCCCGGAGAAGGAATGATCGAGCCGGCCGGCACGGAAAACTGGCGCGGGCTGCGGCTCGCCAACGCCTATCGCCTCCTGCTGACACTGGCCCTGACCGCCGCGGCGCTGACCGATCGCGGCCCGGCGGTCTTCGGCCAGGCCGATGCCTCGTTGTTCATGCTCACCGCCTGGGCCTACCTGTTCTTGGCCATGGCTTTCGAATGGCTGCTGGAACTGCGCATCCTGCCGTTCCGCCCGCAGGCCCACCTGCACACTGCGGGCGATCTCGCCTGCCTGATGCTGATCGCCCACGCCTCGGGCGGACCGGAAGGGCCCATCGCATTGGCACTGGTGATCGCCGTCGGCATCGCGGCGGTATTGCATGGCGGGCGGGCGGCGATCGGCTACGCCGCCGGCGGCGTGCTGCTAGTACTGGGTGAGGCGATCTATGCCTCTTGGACGCAGGCCGACGCCAACCACCTGACCAACTCCGGCTTTCTCGGCGCCGCCCTTCTGCTGATTACCGTGCTGGTGATCGCCTTCGAGCGACGTGCCGCCCTTTGGGAGCACCAGAGCCACGCCCGCGAGCGCGAGGTGCGCTATCTTTCCGAACTGGCCCTGCGGGTCATGGAGCAGACCGATAACGGCATAATCGTCTCCGACCCCGACGGAAGAATCGAGTACATCAATGCCGCCGCGCGCCAGATGCTCGGCGAACACGAGGCGGCCAACGAAACGGTCGATCTCCGCCTGCCGGACCTGCATACCGGGGTCTATGACGCGCTGCGAGCCTGGCACGCCGGCAGCGGCGGCCAACAGCATGACCTCGACCAACCACGCCGGCTACGCGCACAGTTTCACCCCATCGAGACCGCGCTGGGTCCACGTACCCTGATCGTGCTGCTGGATCTCTCAGCCGAGGACGAGCGGGTCCGGCGCGACAAGCTCGCCGCGCTGGGCCGGCTGATCGCCTCAATCGCTCACGAGGTGCGCAATCCTCTCTCATCGATCCACCAGGCCGCCGAGCTGCTGCCGGAGTCCGAGACGACCGCCGAGCGCGAACAATTGACCGAGATCATCACGCGCCACAGCGACCGCATAAATCGACTTGTCGAAGACGTGCTCGGCGCGTCCCGCGCCCCGGTAGTCCACATACAGGAAGTGGACATGATCGACTGGCTGGCGCAGTTTGCCGAGCGGCGGCGCGCGGCCTGGCAAACTGCCGGCGAACCGTTCACTATCCAGTTGGATGCCGAGATGGAGCACGCCCCGACCCGGGTCGATACGACCCACCTCTGGCAGGTGATGGACAATCTCTGTGACAATGCCGAACGCCACGGACGCCCCGCTGACGGGCACTTGGACATCCGTCTGCGTGTGACCGCGGCGGCCGGGCAATGCTGGCAGATCCAGATCTGCGATAACGGCCCGCGCATTCCGCCCGCCGAACGCGACGCCTTGTTCGAGCCGTTCTATACCACTCACTCGCAGGGAACCGGGCTGGGGCTGTTCGTCTCGCGCGAACTGGCCATGGCCAACCGGGGCGAACTGACACTGGTCGAGCCCGCCGGCGACGCACCGGGAAACTGCTTCCGGCTGTGCCTGCCAATGGCAGAGAGAGCCGGGTGAGATGGAGCCCGGGCGCATGAGGCTTGGGCGGGCGGGTCGGCCTAGCCGACAACGATACAAGCAAGGGAATGAGTCATGGCATATTGCCTGATCGTGGACGACGAGCCGGACATCCGGACGCTGGTTGCCCTGTTCATGAAACGCGAAGGGGTCCCCACGCTGGAGGCCGCCGACCTGGCCGAGGCCCGCGAGCAGCTCGAGCGGCATGGCGAGGCGATTGACTTGTGTCTGGCCGACATGCGCCTGCCCGACGGCAACGGCCTGGACCTGGTCGACGAGATCCGCCACCGGCGCCCCGACCTGCCGGTGGCGATGATCACCGCGCATGGCCAAGTAGAGGCCGCCGTGCGCGCACTCAAGGCCGGTGCCTTCGATTTCATCAACAAGCCGATCGAGCAGGACACTCTGCGACGCCTGCTACGCGATGCGCGCAACCTGCAGGCAGCCCAGCCGAAGACCAATGCTCCCACCGAGACGAATGGCAGTGCCTCGCCCCTGATCGGCCAGTCGCGCGCCATGCGACAGCTGCGCGAGATGATTGGCCGCCTGGCCCGCTCGCAGGCGCCAATCTTCATCCAGGGCGAGTCCGGCACCGGCAAGGAACTGGTCGCCCGCGAGATCCACGCGCACAGCAGCCGCGCAGGCGGGCCATTCGTGCCAGTCAACTGCGGCGCGATCCCCAGCGAGCTGATCGAATCGGAACTGTTCGGCCACCACAAAGGCTCGTTCACCGGCGCGACCCGAGACAAGCCGGGACTGTTTCGAGCGGCCGAGGGCGGCACGCTGTTTCTCGACGAGATCGCCGAATTGCCGTTGCCGCTACAGGTCAGCCTGCTGCGAGTGCTGCAGGAACGGCGCGTACGGCCGGTGGGTGGCACCGAGGAAGTGCCCATCGACGTGAGGATCGTCTCGGCCTCGCACCAAGATCTCAACCAAGCGGTGACCGATGGCCGGTTCCGCCAGGACCTGTTCTTCCGCCTGAACGTCATCGGCCTGCGCGTTCCGCCACTACGCGAACGCCTCGACGACCTGCCGGCGCTCGCTGCGGCGATCCTCGGCCGGCTGGCCGCCCGCGACCAGCGCCCGGTGCCCGGCATAGACCCTGCCGTACTACAGACCCTGACCAGTCAGACTTTCCCGGGAAACGTGCGGGAACTGGAAAACCTCTTGGAACGCGCCATGGCCCTGACCGACGGCGAGTGGATCACCGATCAGGCCATGGCGCCGCACCCGATGATGACCGCCGAGGACGAGTCCGGCTCGGCCCTGGGTGCTTGCCCCGGCTTCATCCCGAAAACCGACGAACAGCATGACGTGCTTGCCGCCTTGCAGCAGACCCGCTGGAATCGCAGCGAGGCCGCCCGTCGACTAGGCATGACCCTGCGCCAGTTGCGTTACCGGTTGCAGAAGTGGGGGGTCGAATAGAAGTGGGGGGGGTCGAATAAAAGAGGGCAGAAAACAGAGTCAGAAGACAGCCTCTGACCTTTCAACTCTGATTTCTTGCGTCAATCTGCCAGCGCGCGCAACACGGCCGGCGGCAGGGCCCAGACCAGCTTGCCATTGCCATAACCAACGGCATTGTCGAAGCGGATCAGGATCATGCCGCCCTTTTTCATGGGCAGGTTGCCAGATGGCCGCCCAGCGAGGAGGCATTCGGCCAGTTGGCCAATACTGGGTTCGTGGCCGACCACGGCCATACCATCCACCCGCGGCTGCTTGCGCAACCACTCCACCGCCGAGCTGACCGGCGCGTCGGGGGCGAACACTCCCTCCTGCTCGGCCCGCCGCTGCTCGATACCCGGCGCAACGATCTCGGCAGTCTGCACGGCGCGCTTAGCCGGACTGGTCACCAGTCGCTCGATCGGCAATGCCATGGTGGTCAAACCGCGCGCTGCCATCTGCATGCGCTCGATGCCACGCTTGGTAAGTGGGCGTTCGGTGTCGGGGCGTCCCTCACGGGCGAAGGCCTCGCGGTCCTGCGCGGCAGCGTGTCGGATGATCAACAGATCCATGATAGGTCTCGCGGGTTTCGATAGCGGCATCCTGAAGCCGCCAAGCTACCGTATTGTGACAATGTGACTCACGGGGTATGGACCGCGGTACGACGGGTTGGTTCACGGGCCGGGCATCTCTGGTAGCGGCAGCGCACTGAGCTATGATGTTGAGCCCAGCCACATCGGGAGGTGACGACATGGAAGGCCACGACGGCCGATCCCATCAGCAAGACGACCAGCGGGACGAGTCGGATTGGGCATTTGGAGCGTCCAACAAAAGTCATCATGGTTCGGTTGCCGTGATTCAAGGAAATGGAGCCAGGTAAACGGCAGTCGCCCCACGAGTCGGCCCAGCCACGAGGTGGGGCGCTCGGAGCGCGCGAGGATAAGACCGAGATTGTCCGCCGTCCCGCCACCGCGCTCCGCCCCGAGGACGAGCACGTCATGCAGAGCGTCGAACAGGTCGGCCGCGCGCACCAGCCCGGCCAGTTCCTCACGACTCAGGGTCTCCCAGATGCCGTCGGTGCACAGCGCGAAACCGTCACCGGGTCGCACGACAGCATAGCCATGCTCGAACTCGGGGGGCTCGCTGCCGCCCAGTCCTCGCAGCAGCACGTGCTGGTCGGGGTCATGGGCCAGGTCGGCCTCGCGGATCTCGCCGCGGTCGAGCTTAAGCCGGGCCAGACTGTGGTCTCGGGTGACGCTCAGGCAGCGCCGGCCTAGGAAATGGTAGAGGCGGCTGTCACCGACGTGGGACCAATAGGCCTGCCCCTCACGCAGCAACATCGCGACAACGGTGGAATGCGGCTCGGCGGCCACGCAGGCGCTGCGCCTGCGGATCTCGTCATGCACCGCCTTGCAGAGGGTCTCGAGAAAGCGCGCGCCGGGCTGGTCGCGCCAAGACCGTTCGTCCCACAACTCACGAGCGGCATGGATGACCCCACCCGAGGCAAGTTCACCGGCGCCGTCACCCCCCATGCCGTCGGCCAGCACCATCAGAGATGGTTGACTCGCGCGCGTCATGCAGGCAGATCAAGTCATCCTGCTGTGATGGCCGACCGCCGGGGGCGCGCCCACAGACGATCCCGGGGAGCACGCCCGGGGCCACGCGGATATCGAACTGGCCGTCCCTGCTCATGCCTGCGAGCGCTCCTCGTTCGCCTTCCACCCTGCCGCATCCAGCACGCCACCGGTCGGCAGCGGCATTTCCCGATAAAGCGCCGGGCGACACGTCGGAGCAGTACAGACCCGGCATCGACCGCCCGAAAACCTGCGGCATCGGACCGGTCAGCCCTCGTCCTGCGCCTCGAGCCAGGTGGTTTCGGCTGCCTCGAGCCGGGTGGCGATTTCACCGCGCTCGGCCTGCAAGCGTGTGACTTCGGTCTCGCGCTGCCCATCGTACAGCGCCGGATCGGCCAGTAACGCGTCGATCTCGGCCAACTGCTTGCCAAGGCGCTCAACCTCGACCTCCAGGCGATCGAGGCGCTTTTGCCGCTGCTTGTCCTTCGCGCGCGACGCCTTGTCGCGCGGCTTGCCCCAGTTAGACGGGTCGGCCGGCGCCTTCTCGTCGGCCTTACCCTTCGGCTTGTCGGCCGCCTGCTCCCGATTGTGGGCACGTCGCCGCTCGGTGACCGCCTCGCGGTAGTCGTCCAGGTCGCCATCGAACGGCAGGGCGGCGCCGTCACGCACCCACCAGAACCGGTCGCAGACCAGTTCGATCAGGCTCTTGTCGTGCGAGACCACCAAGATCGCCCCCTCGAAGGTCTGCAATGCCTCGGCCAATGCCTCCCGCATGGCGAGATCCAGGTGGTTGGTCGGCTCGTCGAGGATCAGCAGGTTGGGCGCCTTCCAGACCAGCAGAGCCAGCGCCAGCCGTGCCTTCTCGCCACCGGAAAACGGCTCGATCGGCTCGAAGATGCGATCACCGACAAAACCGAAACGGCCGAGGAAATCGCGCAGCTTCTGGGTCGAGCCCGTCTTGCCGGCGACCCGCTCGAGCGCGATCAGCGGCGTGTCGCGCGGGTCGAGCTGATCGAGCTGGTGCTGGGTGTAGTAGCCCACCTGCACGCCCGGGGCCAGGAAGCGGTCCCCCGACAGCCAGGTCGGCCCACCGTCGGCGATCACGCGGATCAGGGTGGTCTTGCCTGCACCGTTCGCACCCAACACGCCGATGCGATCGCCGGCACGGATCTGCAAGGAAACATCGTCGATCAACGGCTTGCCGTCATAGCCGATCGAAACGTCCTCGAGGGTCACCATGGGGTCCGGGGCGCGTTTGGGCGTCGGGAAGTAGAAGGAGAAATCGTCGCGGTCGGCGTGACTCGCGGCGATGGTCGGCAGGCGCTCGAGAGCCTTGACGCGGCTCTGCGCGGCGCGTGCCTTGGTCGCCTTGGCGCGGAAGCGGTCGATGAAGCCCTGCAGGCGCTCGCGCTCCTTGGCGATCTTGTCCGCCAGCGCGGCGTTCTGCGCCAGGCGCTCGGCGCGCATCGCCTCGAAGTCACTGTAGTGCCCGGTGTAGAGGTTGAGTTTCTGGTTCTCGATATGCGCGATGTGCGTGCAGACGTGGTCGAGGAAGTCGCGGTCGTGCGAGACCACGATTAGGGTGCCGGGGTAGTTGACCAGCCAGTCGGCCAGCCAGAACACCGCGTCGAGATCGAGGTGGTTGGTCGGCTCGTCAAGCAGCAGGATGTCGGAGGGCGCAATCAGCGCACGCGCCAAGTTCAATCGCATCCGCCAACCGCCGGAGAAGTTCGAGACCGGGTTGTCGATCGACGCGGGCTCAAAGCCGAGCCCGTCGAGCAGACGGGCGGCGCGAGCCCGGGCGGTGAACCCGCCAATCGCCTCAAACTCGGGGTAGATCTCCGCCATGCGCATGCCGTCGTTCTCGGCCTCGGCCTCGAGCAGGGCGGCATTCAGGCGAGCGTAGTCGCGGTCGCCATCTAGGACGTAGTCCACCGCCGAGGCATCCAGTGCCGGGGTCTCCTGCTCCACGGTGGCCATGCGCTGGCCGCCGGCCCACTCGATATCGCCCGAATCCGGCGCGATCTGGCCCTCGAACATCGCCAGCAGGCTTGACTTGCCGGTGCCATTCTTACCCACCAAGCCCATGCGCTGGCCCGGCAGCAAGGTGAGATCGGCGTCCTCGAGCAGCAACTGCGTGCCGCGACGAAGGGAGACGGACTTCAACTGGATCATGTGGTCTCCAATCGGAATCGACGCCGTAAAGGTTTGCGGCGTCGCAAATGAGCGTGGCCAGGGGCGCCGAAAAGTTGAAACACTTCAAGTGCCCCGGCATTGCAACGAGGGCGAGCGGCCTTCGACAAGGGCGGGGAAGAACAACCCTGCACCAACAGCTGGGCGAAACAACTCCTACCGCCCGACTCCAGCCACCCTGGGCCCAAGGAACAAATGGAACCCCAAAACCAAAAAGGCCGGGACCCCAAACGGGGCCCCGGCCGGGGAATTTGGTCGGAGTGGCAGGATTCGAACCTACGACCCCTACGTCCCGAACGTAGTGCTCTACCAGGCTGAGCTACACTCCGAAAGACCGTCGACGCCTGAAACGTCAGTGGTCGCGCTGCACGCTGATGTCCGCCAAGGCGGCCATCGCTCGGGAATGGTCACTGTCGGGCAGAACCCCCAGTGCCTGCTTGGCCGCATCGGCCTCGCGTTCAGCGAGCGCCGAAGTATACGAGAGAGCGTCGGTCCGTTCAACAACTTCGAGGACCCCGTCGATCCGATCGGCCGACTGCGATTCGATCGCCTCGCGCACCAGCTCGGCACTGACGGCGTCCGCGCGCGCCATGGCAACGATCAGCGGCAGCGTCGGCTTGCCCTCGGCGAGATCGTCTCCGACGTGCTTGCCGGTCTGCGTCTCGTCGCCGCGGTAGTCGAGGACGTCGTCGATCAGCTGGAAGGCGACGCCCAGTCGGTAGCCATAGTCGCCTAGCGCGCGCTCGGTGGCCTCGTCGCGGTCGTCGAGGACGGCGGCGAGACGACAGGCAGCCTCGAACAGGGTGGCCGTCTTGCGCCCGATCACGTCCATGTAGCGTGCCTCGGAAACGCCAGCATCGCCGATGTTCATCAACTGCATCACCTCGCCCTCGGCGATGCGGTTGGTGGCGTCGGCGAGGATCGCCATCACGCGCGGGCGCTCGACCTCGACCATCATCTGAAAGGCGCGCGAGTAGAGGAAATCACCGGTGAGCACCGAGGCGGCGTTGCCAAACCGAGCATTGGCGGTATCTCGGCCACGCCGCAGTGTCGACTCGTCGACCACGTCGTCGTGCAGCAACGTCGCGGTATGAATGAACTCCACCACGGCGGCCATCTGCGCCGAACCCGGCAGCTCCGCCCCCTCGCCGCGCAGCGCCCGACTTGCCAGCATGTGCAGCAACGGCCGGAAGCGCTTACCGCCGGAATGGACGATGTAACTGCCCAGTTGGTTGATCAGGGCGACGTCCGAGCCGAGCCGATGCATGATCACGCGGTCGACGGCCTGCATGTCGTCGGCCATCAATGCGCGGATCTCGTTCAACTGCATGCTCATCGTCTCGCTCGTTCGCTCGATAGTAGGATGCCCGGCGGGCCGCCGCCAACCTTACACCAAGGCCCCGGAGGCGACTACCGGAACCACCCAGCAGGCAGTAACCGGGCCAGGGTATCGCGCGACGCCTGGAACGCCTCTTCGTCGAACTCGTCGCCGGCAAAGCGCAGGCGCTCGAGGGTCGAGCGCGCCTCCAGCCACTCCGCCGGCGCCCCGCGGGCCAGCAATGCCGAGCGTGTCGGGCTTGCCATTGGTTGCGGCAAGGCGGCCAGCACACGGCTCAACCGCACACGCAAGGCCTGCTGATCGGCGGCCGACCGCAATGCCTGCTGGGCGCGGCGCCAGTCGCAACGGGCACTCCACCAACGCCATCCCGCCCGAGCGATCAGCCCCAGCAGCACCAGGCCGGCCAGGCCAGCGAGCACCCAGGGCAGGGCGGCACGAATGGCGTCGAGCCGCTGCTCGGCCGGCTCGGCCTGCCAACGGACCGTTTGGGTATCGCTGCGAGCATGATCGATCATCAATCCCGGCTTGTCGGCCGTCGGGTCGATGTAGGGCAACTTGACTGCCGGCAGGCGGGCCTCGCGGGCACCATCGCCGCCGCCCGTGACCGCCGGCAATATCGAGAACCGCACTTCCCAGGCAGCGGCCAACGGCCCCATCGACTCGGCCCGCGCCTGATCGGGGGCCGGGCGAATCCCCGGTTCGTCGATGCGCAAGCCCGTCGGGGCGATCAGCTGCGCCCGCAGCAGTTGCTCGAGCGCCTTCTCCGACAGGCCCTCGCCGACCACCACGAAACGCCATTCTCCCGGTTCGCCGGCGACCAGCTCACCGACCTGCATATCCCGCAACTCCAACGCCGGGGTAACCGGCAGGTATTCGGGCAGGTGACCAGGCAACGGCTCGACCGCCAACCGCCGCGCGACCGGCACCCAGACGAATTCGCTCTGGGCGCGACCGACCACGTCGAAATCGATGCGCTGGAACTCGAGGGTCACCTCGCCACCGCGCAGCGCCTGCACGGCCCAGCGGTAGTGACGCCGGACCACGCGCCGCCCGTCGATCTCGACGGTGTCCTGCGTCGCCTCCAGCACCTGCGTGTCGACACCCCGCCCCTCCGGGCGATGCACCTCCACGCCGCGCAACTGCCGGGCCGGGTCGAGGATGGTCTGGGTGACCAGGAAGGTCTGGCGCTGCACCGGATCGATAGCGGCCACCTCGGTCTCGATGATCACCCCACGCGGCGCACGCCCGGCCCCCTCCCGGCTGACCGGCTCGGTTATAGCCGGGAGCGGATCGATCGGCCCCAGTTCCACCTGTTCGGCAAAGCCGTCACGGTCCCGATCGCGATCCGGTCGCGGGATGTCCGCGATGGCTGGCAGCGTTCCACCCAAGGCGAGCAGGGCCGCCAGCAATGGCGCCGAGAACCGGCGTGCGACTCGCATTGCGCTCATTGCCCTGCCTCCGTCTGGTCACCGGCCAGCCCCTGACGGACCACCGACTTGTAGGGCTGCTGGCGGAGCAGGCCGTCAATCGGCGGGACGGGACGATCCTCGATACGCTCGAGGTTCTTGCGCGCGCCACCGAGCAACCCCTCGTCGAGCGCGAAAGCCTCGCCCTCACCCGGCGCCTGCTCGGCCACCGCGCCGCCCCGGCCGCTGCCCTCTGCCTCGAGCATTTCCTCGGCCATTTCCGCACCGTCGTCCTCGACGATCTCGCGGCGCAGCATCGACTCGTAGCCCTGGAATTCCGGCGTCGGTTCAAGGGATTCCTCCTGGGCCCCGCCGCGCAATGCCTCGACCAGATCCCGGTTGGTACGGGCATCGTCATGCTCCGGATCAATCCTCAGCGCGGCCTCGAAGGCATCCACCGCCCCGCCGTAGCGACGGGCAAGCGTCAGGGCGTTGCCCAGATTGAACAGCGCCAGCAATCGCTGCTGATCGGTTTCGGCCAACCAGGACGCCGCCTGCAGGCGCTCGACGGCGTGCGGGTAGTCGGCCCGACGAAACGCCGCCAGCCCACTGCCCAGGCGGGCGTTGAATCCCGCCACGCGATCGAACTCGCTCTGCGCTTGGGCGAACTCGCCGGCCTCGAAGGCCTGCCATGCTTGTTCGAGATAAGCCTCGCGCTCCGACTCGTCGATCAGCGGGGAGGCCCCGGCGACCGTGAACACCACCGGGGTGAACACGGCGAACAGCACGACCAGCCCGAACCGCCAGCCACACCCCCGCCCATTCGTCGCGCCCCACTCGAGCACCAGGTGAATGATCAGCGCGACCATCGCAACCCACAGGGTCAGCACCGCCAGCGAGCGATAGCCCTCGACGGTCTCGGCCGAGCGGCCAGGTGCGGGAAGGGCGTCGATACGCTCGCGCAGGAAGGCGACGTCGTCCTGCAGCACGCCGGTCCGACGCGCCTCGCCACCGGCAAGCTCGGCCAACTCGGCGACGCGCTCGAAGGCAGGCTCGGAGACGATCACCGCGTTGTCGTCATTGCGCCGCGGCTGGCCTTCCTTGAACAACGGCGTGTGCTCGCGCGCCATGCTCAGCGCGAACAACGGAATGCCTCGCTCGGCCAGGTCGTCGGCGGCCGCCAGAACCCGGCTGCCGAACTCGCCGCCGAATTGCCGGCCGTCGGCCGAGGTCAGCCAGATCACCGCTCCGCCCTCCAGCGCTTGCATCTCGGCGGCCAGTGAGAAGGCCCGGTCCGGACGCGCGACCAGGCGATCACCCACCAGACCGGGCAGACGAGCGATATAGAACTCGAGCAGGCTGGTATCCGGTCCCGGCGGCAGCATCACCCCGGCGGTGTCCACCGAGCGCAACAGGCCCATGGGCCGACCCGACTGAGACTCGGCCAACAACTCGATCAACATGACCGCCCGGTCGATGCGGTTGGGCTCGACATCCCGGCCGGTCATGGCGGCGGTGCCATCGACCACGAACAACAATGGGGCCCGGGCCTCCTCCTGCGACTCGCGGTCCTGGGCCACGCGCGGGTCGGCTAGGGCGAGGACGGCAAACAGCCAGAACAGCACCCACAGCAGACCCGCGGCCAAGGCGCCGCCCTTGCGACGACGCCCGCCACCGGTCGTGCCGGCAAAAGCCCAGTCATGCAGTTCCGGGTCGGCGTAGGCATCCAGCCGAGCACGCCGCTGTCGACGCCACAGCGCCAACGCCAGGGGCACGGCCAGCAGCCAGAGCGCCTCCGGCCGGGCCAGCACGGGCCAGGTCTCGGCACCGAGCAACAACTGCCAGAGGTCGATCAGGCTGTAGCGGGAATCGTCCATTCGCACCTCAGGCCGTCAGCCGGACTTTCAGGAACTGGGCGACGAGCAGGGCGGCCAGCCCCAGTACCAGGAACCAGCCCAGCAGGGCATGGCGTTCACGACGTGTGTCCTGGGCATCCGCCTTCGGCTCGTGCCGCTCGATCACGTCGGTAACCGACAGCAGTGCCTCGCGATCACCGGCGGCAATCGCCTCGCCACCGGACAGTCGTGCCAGATCCTCGAGCGTCGGGTCACCGCTCGCCGGGCCGGCATCGCCGGGGGCGAGATTGATGGTGAACAGCTCGATGTTCTCGGCCCGCGCCAGCGTCAGCGCCTCGGCCGGGCTCATCTCGCCGCCGGTATTGACGCCGTCGGTCCAGACCAGCAACTGCGGTGGCGCCTCGCCACGCTCGCGGCGCTCGGCGATCGATTCCATCGCCACGGCCAGGCCGTCGCCCAGCGCGGTGGCGCTGCCGTCGAGGCCCGGCTCGAGCTGCTCGATCCAGAAACGCAGCGCGCCGTGATCGTCGGTCTCGGGCACCAGCGTGCCGGCCGAGTCGGTGACCACCAGCAGGGAAAAACGGTCGCGCGGGTGGGCGGTGATGAATTCGTCCAGTGCCTCGCGCATCACGCCCATGCGCGAGACCGGCTGATCCTCGGCATCGCGAAAATCGCGGGTCGACATGCTGGGGCTGGCGTCCACCAGCAGCACGATCGACCGGGCCGGCTCATCGACCTGCTGCGACTCGCCCACCCAGACCGGGCGGGCCAGCGCGACAACCAAGCTGGCCAACGCGAGCAGCAACAGGGCCAGCAACCAGCGCTGCCCGCCCCGGGGGCCACCCTCGGCCGGGTCGCGCCCCAGCGCCGGGTGGCGCAACAGGCGCGAAGGCGCACGATCGCGCACCCGACGCGCCCACACCGGATAGACCAGCGGCAGGGCGACCAGCAGCAACAGCACCCACGGCGAATCGAAGCCGATCATGCCGTCTCCCTCCGCCAGACCGCGCGGCGCATGGCGCGCAGCCGTGAGACGACCGCCGTCCGCCAGGGATCGGGGGTCTGCCCCGCATGCCCCTCCTGCCGACCGAAACGGGCGTGATCGATTTCACGCACCCAGACGGACCACGGCTCGGCGAGCCGCTCGCGCCACGGGGCCGGGCCGCCGTGCTGCCAGCGGCCAATCGCCCGGATCATCTCGTCCTGCAGTGCGCGCCGCCCGGCCGTGTCGACGACGCGCGCCGATTGGCGCTCGAGCCGCCACAGGGTCCACCACAAGCGCAGATCGGCCCGGCGGCGCCAGAGCCACCAACCGGCCAGCAACAGCAGCACGATGGCCACAACCGCCAGCCACGCCAGCGAGCCCTCGTCGGCAGGCGCCGGTACGTCACCGGCACGTTGCACCAGCCAGGGCGCGGTGTAGATGTCGACCAGCCCCTCGGGCGCCTGCGCCGGCAGGCCGCCGTCGGGATGCTCCCAATCGCGGTAACCCTCAGTCATGACGCAGACCCCGCGGCGCGCGCCAGGGCCACCGGGGCCTCGGCAAGCCAGTCGGCCGGCTCGGCCTCGGCGGGCAACGCCAGGAAGGCCGCGCCCAGCGCCTCGGCCGACTGTCGCCAGGCCTCCAGGCGTTCATGCTGCCGGCTGGCGAATGCCTCGCGCCAGCGGCGATTGCCGGTATCCAGCCAGCGCGCCCGATTGCCCGCCTCGAACGCGACCAGTCCCAGGTCGGGCATCTCCAGCTCGACCCGGTCGGCCACGGAGACGAAGATCAGGTGATGGGCGGCGGCCAGCGGCGCCCAGTCGATGACCCGGCCGGGGCCGGTATCGGACAGGCAATCGGAGAACACCATGACCACCGAGCCGGCCGGCAGGCGCTGCAACAGGCGTTGGCGCAGCCCCGACCAGTCGAGCGGCTGGGCCTCCTCGCAGGTCTCGCCGGCCGCCTCGGCCAGTTCGGCGAGGCGCTGCAGGATCGCCCCCTGACCGGTCACCGGTCCGGCGGCATGGTGACCGGGGCAGAGCTGCTCGCCGATGCCGTGGATCTCGACGGCCAGATTCTGCCGCAGCGCACCGGCGGCGAAGGCATGGGCGGCGAGCAGCGCCTGGGTGAGCTTGAGCCGCCGACGGGTACCGAAACGCATCGCGGCACCGCAGTCGACCACCAGGTGGGCCTGGCGCTGGGCCGGCTCGCGGTGCACCCGCACCACCGGCTCGTTGGCCCGTGCCGAGATGCGCCAGTCGATGCGCGCGGCGGGCTCACCAGGTTGGTAGGCCCGCAGTTGTTCGAAATCCAGCCCCTCACCCAGCCGGCGTGCGAGCTGGTCGCCGGACAAGCGGGTGGCCGTGGGAAAGCTCTCCTGCACCAGGGCGGGCAGCCGCTCGCCACCCGCCCAGGCGACCGCGATCTCTTGGGTCGACGGTGCGACGCCGGCACGCTGGCGTGACACGTCATCTCGTGCCTGCCCACGGCCGAACACGCCCCGCAGGGCGGCCGTCGCCCGGCCGATCAGCCCCTGAGTCACGGTGGGGCTCACGGCGCCGGGATCAGCTCGAGCAGGCGGTCGATCACCGCGTCGCGGGTCAGGCCGCTGACCATGGCGCGCGGGCCGAGGATGATGCGATGACGCAAGGCGTCGGCCGCCAGCTTGATCAGGTCGTCGGGGACGATGTAGTCACGCCCCTCCAGGTAGGCGGCTGCCCGGGCGGCCTGCACCCAGGCCAGCGCGCCACGCGGCGAGGCGCCGACCAGCACCTGGTCGGCGAGATCCGGATCGAGCTCGCCCACCTTTCGGGTGCCGGCGACCACGTCGACCACCCAGTGCTGCAGGGCCTCGTCGCAGCGCACCTGGCGTACCGACTCGCGCGCGGCGAGCACCTGGTCGACGGTGATGTTTTTCGCCTCCCCCACCGGGTTGGTGCCCAGCGTGCCGTCCAGGGTGCGCTTGAGGATGTCGTACTCGTCCTCGCGCTCGGGGTAGTCGAGCGACACGTGCAACATGAAGCGGTCCATCTGCGCCTCGGGCAGCGGGTAGGTGCCCGACTGCTCCAGCGGGTTCTGCGTGGCCATGACCAGGAATAGCTCCGGCAGGTCACGGCTGTGGCCGGCGACCGTGACCTGACGCTCGGCCATCGCCTCGAGCAGGGCCGACTGGACCTTGGCCGGGGCGCGGTTGATCTCGTCGGCCAGCACGATCTCGTTGAACAACGGGCCCGACTCGAAGGTGAACTCACGGGTCTCGGGGTGGTAGACCTCGTTGCCGAGCAGATCCGCGGGCAGCAGGTCGGGGGTGAACTGGATGCGCTTGAAATTGGCATGCACGCCCTCGGCCAGCGCCTTGATCGCGGTGGTCTTGGCCAGGCCCGGCAGGCCTTCGACCAGCAAATGGCCACCAGTAAGCAGGCCGATCAGCAGGCGATCGACCAGTTCGGTCTGCCCGACGATGTAGTGGCCCAGGTGGGCGCGGAGGTTCTGGATGGGCATCTGTTCACTCATTGGGGCACCTCGAAAAACCTGTTACGTCACCCGATTGCTGCGTCACGTGCTCGCTCACTCCTCACCTATCGGTTGATATGTCTCGTCGCTCGCTGCGCGGCTCCTTGCACTCGGGCGACTCACGACGGTTTTTCGAGGTGCCCGTGGCTCGATTCGGCTTGTCTGCGTTTCGGTTTCGGTATCGTCGATGCTGATCGGCAGGCCCGCGAGCTTCCACTCGGGAAAGCCCGATTCGAGCCGGCGGGTGCGGAATCCCGCCTCGCGCAGTCGCGCGACCGCCTCGAAGGAGAAGGTGCAGTAGGGGCCGCGGCAGTAGGCGATCACTTCGCGTTCGGGATCGAGCTCGGCCATGCGCCGCTCGAGGTCCTGGACCGAGACGTTCACCGCGCCGGGGATGTGACCCGCCTCGTACTCCTCCTCGGGGCGCACGTCGATCAGCGTGACCAGCCCCTTGCGGCAGCGCTCGATCAGCTCCTCGGCGGAGACCGGCTCGAGCGCGTCCTTGTCGTGAAGGTGGGCATCGACCATCTGGCGCACTTCGGCCAGGTGCCGTTCGCCGACGCGGCGGAACACGTCCAGCAGCTCGACCACGTCATCGGCGGCGATGGAATAGATCACCTGCTTGCCTTCCCGGCGCGCCGCGACCAGGCCGGCCTGCTGCATGCGCTGCAAGTGCTGCGAGGTGTTGGCGACCGACAGGCCGGCCACCCGCGCCAGTCCATCGACCGAACGCTCCCCCTGGGCCAGGTGCTCGAGCAGCTCCAGCCGGCGCCCGTTCGAGAGCACCTTGCCCAGGCGGGCGAACTGGTCGTTCAGGTCCTGTTTGAATCCGTGGCTAGTCACAAGTCATATCGTCCTTGCCGCTCAACCCGAACAACCGGCCGAGGCGGCATTATTGGAGGAACGGCGGTCGATGCGCAGCATGACCCACGCACCCAGCATGATGGCCGCCAGCGACAGCATCGAGCCAAGCGCGAGGGTGGAAAAGCCGGTCAGGCCATGCCCGACGGTGCAGCCCATCGCCAACACGCTGCCCACGCCAACCAGCGTGGCGCCCACGATCGTGCGGAACCATTCGCGCACGCTCATCGGAATGCTGAACCGCACGTCCCGGCGAACTAGCGCACTGACGAGACTGCCCAGAAAGACGCCCGCGACCGCCACGACACCAAAGGTGATGGTAGACGGGCTGGTCACATTCTGGAGGAAGTACACCACATCGCCTAGTGGCGCACTGAAGGTGAACGACTGGGTGCCCAGCCCTTCCTGGGGGCTGTTCTGCATCATCGACGCCATGTCGGCGGCCTGGCCCGGGGCCCCGCCGGTCACCCAGAAAGCCGCGCCGACCACGGCACCCATCAATAGGATGGCAAGCCATGCCAGACCGTTGCCGCGCAGCGGCAGCCAGCGCCAGCTGACAAACAGGAGCGCGGCGGCCAGCAGTGCCGCCACAAGCAGGTACACCAGCGTTCCGCCATCAACGAGGGTGGCCAGATCCTGGTGCGGAATGCCGAAGGCGGTCAGGTCGACACTCAGCCCACCAACCCAAGGCAGGAACGCCGTCTGGAAGAGGCTGGTCCGTGTCATCGCGTACGCGGCAATCGCCATCACCACGATCGCGACCAATGCCTGGATACTCCCCTGCGAGGTCTTGACCAGGCTACGGACGGGGCAGCCGCGGGCGAGCACCATGCCCACACCGAACATAAAGCCGCCGATCAGGTAACGCCCCCAGGCGAAGTCCGGCGATCGGTAGGGCGGACGGGTCTGGTCGAGATCCAGCCCGGCAATCCACTGCACCAGCGTGGTCGCCACGATCGCCGCTCCGATGGCGCCGAGGTAGACCGCCATGCGCCCGCCATCGCGCGAGGACATATAGGCACTCATGCCGCCGAGCAGGCAAAAGCGCGAAAACTGGGCCGCGGCGCCGAACACTACCGACAGCACCAGGACATAAAGCAAATACTGGAAAATTTCCGGATCCATCACCCGCGCCCTCATTGACCGTTGACGATTCGAGAGGGTCATCCCCTCGATGGGCAGCCACGCCGGCCACCTCGCTTCTTTTCATCGTTCTTCCCAGAGCCCGCGCGATGGATCTCGCAATCTACCCGTGGGCCTAGGAGGGCCGCGTGGCCCCTCGAACACCACTGCTGCCCAAACAGAAAAATCGTCGCCTCTTACGGGAAGCGCGCAGCTCGGGGCCTCATTCAATCAGTCAATTGAACTTGATGTCAAGTCTCGTCCAATCGCCCCATGTTGAAGTATCCATCCGGATCGGAAACGGCATAGAAGCGGGGTTCTGCCTCAGGAGAGCGAATTTATCCGCTTGCTTGACATTTATTCAATTGAGTAATTGAATGTTTCCCGTACACACCGTGGAGGACACCCCAATGTTCCTGATCCAGCATCCCTGCGAATTCAGCTCACTCGCCTATCTGTTCGGCTGCACCGGCAAGGGCCGGGCCATGGCGGTCGACGTGCATCTCGACGATGTCGATACCTTTGTTGAAATGGCCGAGGAAAAGGGCGTGGACATCTGCTTCGTGGTCGACACCCACGTCCATGCGGATCACAAGACGGGCGGCCCGGAACTGGCCAAGCGCACCGGCGCGGAATACGTGCTGCATGAATCCGCGCCGGTGAAGCACCCGTTCCGCGGCGTGGCGCACGACGAGCATCTGGAACTGGGCAACGTCAGCGCCCAGGTGCTGCACACACCGGGACATACCGACGACAGCATCTGCCTGCTGGTAACGGACCATTCGCGCACCGACGAGCCGTGGTTCCTGGTCACCGGCCACACCCTGTTTCCGGGTGGCGTCGGCCGACCTGACCTGCACGGTCGCGAGCGCGAAATGGCGGAAAAGCTCTACGACTCGCTGTACGGCCCCATCCTCTCCCTGCCGGACCACATCGAGATCCTGGCCGGCGCACAGGCCGGCAGCGTCTGCGGTGGCGGCATCAGCGGCAAGCCGATGTCCTCGCTGGGCTTCGAGAAGCGCCACAACAACGGCCTGATCCGCGAGCGCTGCAATTTCGTCGAGACCATCGCCTCGATCGAGCTGCCGCCAGTCGAGGAAATGAAGGCGTTCTACACCTTCAACACCGGGGCCTGACCCCCGCCAAACCGTGACCTCGACCCAAACACGAGGAGGGATACCCATGGGACTGACACTCCCCTTCAAGACCGGCCTGATGGCCGCGACCCTCGGTCTCGGCGCCGCCATGCTCACCCCGGCCTCCGCCGAGGACATCGTGCCCGGTGCGACCGGCCCCAACGACCAGCCGGTGCTGACATTCATCGGCAAAGAGCCGCCGGGCACGCGCTGCAACAACAACCTACAGGTCGCCGTGCAGGTGGCCAACACCTACCAGGTGCCGATCCAGATCCTGTCCGCCAGCATGGTCGAGGAGCTCCCGGCGCCGGCCGTCTACTACGGCGATCAACTGATCGCTGCCGACGGCGCCGACTTCAACGGCATGTCCAGTTACCAGATGGTGGCCGACATGCTGGAGATGGACGGCGTACCAAAACACGAGTCCGTCGGCCTGATCGGCAACGAGAAGGTCAACAAGGAATTCACCGACCTGCAGTCGATCATCAAGACCGGCGGCAAATGAGGAGCCCACCCATGAAGAATCTCAAGACCCTGCTTGCCGCGCCGATCGTGGCGCTGGCCTTCACTGCCGGCACCGCGATGGCCGAGAACGAGGAACTCATCGATGCCATGGAGGGCTACGTGATGTTCGCCGACTACCAGGGCGCGACCATTCGGCCCGAGCAGATCCCGGCGGACCAGTGGGAGCAGATGACCATTGTCGACACCCGTGATGCGGGCCAGTACGAGGAAGACCACATCCCCGGCGCCATCAACATCGAGTGGCGCCAGATCCTCGAGCGCCGCGACGAGCTGCCACGCGACGAGATGGTACTGGTGTACTGCAATACCGGCACGCTGTCGGCGCAGGCCGGCCTGATGCTGCGCCTGGCGGGGATGGACAACGTCCGCATCCTCCAGGACGGCTTCACCGGCTTCCAGAATGCCGGTGGCTTCGAGGCCAACGCCCGGGCCAAGGAAGAGGCT
>JAWLFB010000059.1:0-9893 GCA_041685825.1 Guyparkeria sp.
CGGGCACGTTCAGACTGTAGGATACTCGTCGAAAAATGTTGAGGCCATCGAATGAATTACCAAGGTGAACCGGACTACAAGCACGGCAGCGCGGAACGATTGGGGGTGTTGCTGCTGAATCTCGGTACGCCGGATGCGCCGGATGCTCCGGCGCTGCGGCGTTATCTCGCGCAGTTCCTCTCCGATCCTCGCGTGATCGAGATCCCGAAGTGGAAGTGGTGGCCGATCCTGCACGGCATCGTGCTGCGCACCCGCCCGGCGAAATCCGCCGAGGCCTACCGTTCGGTCTGGGATCACCACGGTGAGGGCTCACCACTGCTGACGATCGCGCGCCAGCAGCAGGAGGGCCTGCAGGCCCGACTTTCCGAGCAGATGGCCGGCCCGGTGACCGTGGCTCTCGGCATGCGCTACGGCAACCCGTCGGTGCCTTCGGCACTACACGAGCTGCGTGAGGCCGGCGCGCGCCGGGTCGTGGTCCTGCCGCTGTATCCACAGTACGCCGGGGCTACCACCGCCTCGACGCTGGACGCCGTGTTCGACGAGTTCATGCGGTGGCGCTGGGTGCCGGAGCTTCGGACCATCAACCAGTATCACCGTGACCCGGGCTACCTCGACGCGCTGGCCGCGAGCATCCAAGAACATTTCGACGAGCACGGCAAGCCCGACAAGCTAATCATGAGCTACCACGGCGAGCCCAAGCGCTACCTGCTTAACGGCGACCCGTACCACTGCCACTGCTACGTCACCTCGCGGCTGGTTGCCGAACGCCTCGGCCTGTCCGAACACGACTACATGGTCACCTTCCAGTCGCGCTTCGGCCCCGAGGAATGGCTCAAGCCCTACACCGATGAGACCCTAAAGGCCTTGCCCGGCCAGGGCGTCAAGCATATCGCCGTGATCTGCCCGGGCTTTTCTGCCGATTGTCTCGAAACCATCGAAGAGATCGGCGACGAGAACCGCGAGTACTTCGAGGAGGCCGGTGGCGAGACCTATCACTACATTCCGGCGCTCAAT
This sequence comes from Guyparkeria sp., assembly GCA_041685825.1. Lineage (GTDB taxonomy): Bacteria > Pseudomonadota > Gammaproteobacteria > Halothiobacillales > Halothiobacillaceae > Guyparkeria. The sequence continues at coordinate 1,015 of JAWLFB010000059.1, forward strand.
GACCGAGGCGATCACCTCGATGCGCTGGCCCGCCTGGTTCGTCAGCACACCCAGGGCTGGGTCGAGCACAGCGAGTTCGATGCCGTCGAGGATCAGCGCGAGCGCGATCGCGTTCACGAGAATGCCCTCAAGATCGGCGCCAAGCAGTGACATGACGGCGATGGAGGGGGATGGCCCGCTCGCCGGCATCGGCGTGCTGGTGATCGGAGATGAGATCCTCTCGGGTCGCCGGCAGGATCGCCATCTCGCCGCGGTCACAGAGCGTCTAGCCGCCCGTGGGCTGGTGGTCGACTGGGCGCAGTTCCTGCCCGACCGCGAGAGCACCATCCTCGACCTGCTGCGGCGCAGCCGGGCGGACGGCGCGACCGTATTCTGCTTCGGTGGCATCGGCGCGACCCCGGACGATCTCACGCGGGCCTGTGCGGCGATCGCATTCGAGCGACGGCTGTTGCGCCACCCCGAGGCCGCCGCGCTAATCGAGTCGCAGTTCGGCGAGAGCGCCTACCCCAAGCGCATCCTGATGGCCGACCTGCCAGAGGGAGCGGACTTGGTGCCCAACCCGTTCAACCGCGTGCCGGGTTTTTCCCTTGAGCGACATTTCTTTTTGCCCGGCTTTCCCGAGATGGCGCACGCGATGCTCGATCAGATCCTCGCCGGTCCATTGGTCGGGCTGGGTGACGCGGGTTACGTGGAACACTCGCTCTGGCTGGTGGACACCCCGGAGAGTGAACTGGTCGACTTGATGGAGGTGTTCTGCGCGGCCCACCCGACATTGCGGCTGTTCAGCCTGCCGGTGCTTTCGACCGAGCGCCGCCTGCTGGAGTTGGGCTTCAAGGGGGAACGTGCGGAGGTCGAGCGGGCTATGGCAGCGCTGGTTTCCGCCCTGCATGACCGGCGGATCAGGGTGTATGACCAGCGCCCGGAATGAGCCGGGCCAGTTCTGCGGGGGGATTGAACTTCATGCGGCCAGCCCTATCTCACCGATCTGGCCCCGCTTGATGGTCCCTTTGCGTTGCCCCGGGGCTTGGCTGTTACCTTTCGCATGATTCCGAACCGGAATAGGAGTTGGTCGATGAAGGCATTCGTGACAACCCACCGAGCCGCAGTGTCTCTCGCGGTCGCGTTCGCCGCGATGATGTTGCTACTGGGGTCTCCTGCTCAGGCGCAGTCCCCTGATTTCGTCAAACTGGCGAAGGAAAATGCCCCTGCGGTAGTGAACATCAATACCGTCACCAAGGGGAAGGAGTCGAGTCGCTCGGGGCAACCACCGCAGATGCCGAACCTGCCGCCGGGCCCGATGGGAGACATGTTGCGCGACTTTTTCGAGCAGATGCCGCAGCAGCCGATGCCGCGGTCGCGCCCGGCGCAATCGCTGGGATCGGGTTTCATCATCAGCGAGGACGGCTACGTCATTACCAACGCCCACGTGGTGGGTGGCGCCGACGAGATCAGTGTTCGCCTGAACAACCAGAAGGAATACCGCGCCGAGCTGATTGGCGAGGATGGTCGTACCGATATCGCGCTGCTGAAGATCGATGCCGAGGACCTTCCCACCGTCACCATCGGTGACTCCGACGATGTCGACGTGGGCGAATGGGTGCTAGCCATCGGTGCACCGTTCGGGCTGGATCATTCGGCCACTCATGGCATCGTCTCGGCCATCGGCCGCGATCTGCCCAACGAGACCTACGTGCCCTTCATCCAGACGGATGCGCCGGTCAATCCGGGCAACTCTGGTGGTCCGCTGATCAATGTTGATGGCGAGGTGATCGGCGTCAACTCGCAGATCTACACCAACTCGGGGGGCTACATGGGGATCTCGTTCGCGATCCCCGTGAATGTGGCCATGAACGTTGCCGAACAGCTCAAAGACACCGGCGAGGTGCGCCGCGGGTATCTTGGCGTGATCATCCAGCCGGTCACCGACGAGCTGGCCCGCTCGTTCGGCCTCGATGACACGCAGGGGGCCTTGATCTCGCAGGTCCAGCCGGATACCCCGGCGGCCGAGGCGGGCCTCGAGTCGGGTGACATCATCACCGAGTTCAACGGCAAGCCGGTCAAGCGCTCCGGCCAGTTGCCGCGCCTGGTCGGCGCCGCGTCAGTGGGCGAGCCTGCCAGTGTAACGGTGATCCGTGACGGCGAGGAAATGGAGTTCGAGGTCGTGCTTTCCGAACTGGACGCCTCGGCGGCTGCCGGTGGCAGCGCTCTTTCGTTATATGGCTTGTCCGTCGCGCCGGTGGAAAAGGACGAACGTGGCAGTCTCGGTATCCGCTACGGGATCGAGATCGAATCGGTCGCGGGCGACTCGCCTTTCGCCGGGGCACTCGAGCCGAGCGACGTGTTGCTGGAGGTCAATCGCCGCCCGATGCGCAGCGAACAGGACCTGTCCGAGGCGCTGTCCTCGGCTCCGGAAAACCGCCCGGTTGCCATTCGTCTGCTGCGCCGTGGTCAGCCGCTGTTCTTGGCAGTCGACTTGGATTGACGGGACGATTGTCTCCGGAGGAACTTTTAGCCGGCCAGCCACTCCCATGCAGTGGCTCCTCAAGGAAGAACCGCTGCCCCGACCCGATGGTCGGGGTTTTTTTGTATTTCTTGCTCTCTTTGGGCGCTCGGATGGTCGGTTTGATCCGAGCTTGCCTTGCTAAAATGCACCCATTTGGACGAACACATGCGGGTAATCAGTTTCAACGCCAACGGTATTCGTGCCGCGGCGCGCAAGGGATTCTTCGACTGGCTGGCCAAGGCGGATGCCGATCTTGTCTGCATCCAGGAGACCAAGGCTCAGGCCTGGCAACTGGAGAAGGACCCGGCCTTCTGGCCTGAGGGCTACCACTGCCGCTACGTGGATGCCGAGCGCAAGGGCTACAGCGGCGTGGCGATCTACAGCCGGATCGAACCCAAGGCCGTGTCCACCGAGATGGGGCTGACGGAGTTCGACGCCGAGGGCCGCTACTGTGCCTTCGACCTCGGTGATTTCACCGTTGCCTCGTTGTACTTGCCCTCGGGCTCGGCTGGCGACCACCGTCAGGCCTCCAAGGACCGCTTTCTCGAGGCCTTTTTACCCATGCTGCAGCGGGTCCGTGACGAGGAGCGTTCGCTCATCCTCTGCGGCGACTGGAATATCGCCCACCGTGAGATCGACCTGAAGAACTGGCGCGCCAACCGCAACAAGTCGGGTTTCCTACCCTACGAGCGGGCTTGGCTCGACCGGGTGTTCGACGACTTGGGTTTCGTGGATGCCCACCGGACACTCAAGCCGGACGTCGCTGAGTACACGTGGTGGTCGAACCGGGCCAATGCCTGGAACAATAACGTTGGCTGGCGGATCGACTACCAGATCGTCACCCCCGAGCTCAGCGAACGGTTGGCGGACGCGCAGGTCTACCGCGAGGAGAAGTTCTCGGATCACGCGCCCCTGATCATCGACTATTGCTGATTCCCGGGTGAGTCGTAATCGACGTGCCCGCGGGAACCCTGCGGCCCGCCGGCGATCTGACTTATACTTTTCTAAGACTCGTTGACTCGTGCGGAGGTTCCACATGAAACACTGGATGACCCTGGTGCTGGCCGTTGCCGGCCTAGCCTTTCTCTCCGGCTGTGCCAGCAGCCTCTCGAGTGATGCCTATTCGCGCGATTCGGCCCGCCAAATGCAGACCGTCTACTACGGCACGGTCCAGAACATCCGCACGGTGCAGATTGAGGGTACCAAGACCCCGATCGGCCCCGGGGCGGGGGCGATCACCGGTGGCATCCTGGGCAACCAGGTAGGGGGTGGCTCGGGGCGCGCGCTGGCGACCGTCGGCGGTGCGCTGCTGGGTGGGATGGCCGGTTCGGCTGCCGAGGAAGGCATCACCCGGCAGGCGGGTTACGAGATCAGCGTCCGGCTCGACAACGGCCGGACAGTCAGCATCGTGCAGGCTGCCGATGTATCCTTTCAGCCCGGCGAGCGCGTGCGGGTGATCGAGGCGCGTGACGGCACCACCCGCGTGACACGCTGAGCCACGACGAACGGATAAACAGACGGAGAAACGATGACGGCAACGCCGCGTGGACAGCTATTCGTGATTTCGGCACCCTCCGGGGCGGGAAAGACCAGCCTGATCAAGGCGCTGCGTGAACGTCGGCCTGAGCTGGCGTTGTCGGTGTCGCACACGACCCGCCCGCGGCGGGATGGCGAGATCAACGGCGAGCACTACCATTTCGTCGACATCTCGCAGTTCGAGGTAATGCTGGCCCAGGAGGCCTTCGTCGAGCACGCCAAGGTGTTCGACAACTACTACGGCACCAGCAAGGCGGCAATCAGCGAGCAGCTCGAGCATGGCCGCGACCTGATCCTCGAGATTGACTGGCAGGGCGCGGCACAGGTGAAGAGGCTATTCCCTGAGGCTATCTTCATTTTCATCCTCCCGCCAAGCAGTGCCGAGCTCGAGAGCCGCCTGCGCAATCGCGCCTCGGATGACGACGAGGTGATCGCGCGGCGGCTGGCGGAGGCCCGCCGCGAGATGCGCGAGTGCCACTGGTACGACTATCTGGTGATCAACGAGGATTTCGAGCAGGCACTCGATCAGTTGGACACGCTGTTCACGGCGGCCACTCTGGAGACCAATCGACAGTACGAACGGAACCCCGAACTAATTGCCGATTTGCTGGGCGGGGCCGACTGACCGTAAACTAGTGCCCAGAAACGTCTTTTCGGTCGAGAAGACACCTAACCGCGATACGGCCCGGTCGTCCCCAAGACGGCCGGGCCGTCCAACCTGTATCCCGAGGCTAAGACATCAATGGCACGCGTAACCGTAGAAGATTGCCTAGAAAAAATCCCCAACCGTTTCGAGCTGGTGCTGACTGCGGCGAAGCGCGCTCGCCAGATCGAGCACGGCGCCGAGCCGCTGGTGCCGATGGGCAAGGAAAAGCCGACCGTTATCGCCCTGCGAGAGCTGGGTGAGGGCAAGATCGATCGCGCGCGGATCGACGAGATCGAAAAGCAGATAACCCTGTCTCGCTCCGAGATCACCGAGCAGGAGATCCGCGCCGAGTTGGCCCAGTTTGCCGACGAGAGCGCCGAGCCGGCCCGCCCAACCATGCCGGCAACCAGCGACGAGGCCTGAGCCCGCGGGCCGGGTTGAGGCACCGATGGAGAGCGGGCAAACAGGAACGCCGGTCATCGCTTCGACGGCCGAGTCGCACCTGACCGACGTCTTCTTCGCCCCGTTGGCCCAGCACCTCGCCGAGTACCTCGACCACGCGGACATCGCCCGGATTCGCACCGCGTTCGAGTTCGGCGCCCAAGCGCACGCCGGTCAGACCCGAAAAAGCGGCGAACCCTACATTAGCCACCCGATTGCGGTGGCGCACATCCTCGCGGACCTTCGCATGGACGAGGCCACCCTGGTCGCGGCCATTTTGCATGACGTCGTCGAGGACACGGACATCGTCCACGACGAAATCGTCTCCGAGTTCGGCGAGGAAGTCGCACACCTAGTCGATGGTGTTTCCAAGCTCGCCCAGATCCGGTTCAAGTCGAAGGCCGAGGCGCAGGCAGCGAACTTCCGCAAAATGATGATGGCGATGGTTGAGGATGTGCGCGTCATCCTTATCAAGCTCGCCGACCGGCTCCACAACATGCGCACCCTCGGCGTTATGCGTCCGGATAAGCGCCGGCGCATCGCCCGCGAGACGCTCGATATCTACACGCCGATCGCCAACCGGCTCGGTCTCAACGCGATCCGGCACGAACTCGAGGATCTGGGTTTTGCCTCGCTCTATCCGGCGCGCCACCGCGTGCTGAGTGAGTCGGTGCGCCGTGCACGCGGCAACCGCAAGGAGATCGTCGCTGGCATCCAGGAGCGTTTCGAGCAGCGGTTCTCCCACGAGGGGCTGACCGCCGACAGTCTGGCCCGCGAGAAGCGTCCCTATTCCATCTACCGCAAGATGCAGTCCAAGCACCTGTCTTTCAAGGAGGTGTTCGACGTCTTCGCGGTGCGTGTACTGGTGGATTCGGTCGACGAATGCTACCGGGCGCTCGGTATCGTCCACAACCTCTACAAGCCTCTGCCGGGGCGCTTCAAGGATTACATCGCCATCCCGAAGGCCAACGGCTACCAGTCGCTGCACACCATCCTGTTCGGCCCGCACGGCATCCCGCTCGAGGTGCAGATTCGCACCCACGAGATGCACCAGTTCGCCGAGTCCGGCATCGCCGCCCACTGGCTCTACAAAACCCAGGGCGACCGTGGTTCGGTCACCCAGACCCGGGCGCGCGAATGGCTGCGCGACTTGCTGGAGATCCAGCAGAAGGCCGGCAATCCGCAGGAATTCCTCGAGTCGGTCAAGGTCGACCTGTTCCCCGATGAGGTCTACGTCTTCACGCCCATGGGCGAGATCATCGAACTCCCGCGTCGCGCGACCGCGGTGGATTTCGCCTACGCGATCCACACTGACGTCGGCAGCACCTGCGTCGCCTGCAAGATCGATCGGCGTTTCGCGCCGCTGTCGACGCCGCTTGAATCCGGCCAGACCGTCGAGGTGATCACCGCGCCGGGCGCGGTGCCCAACCCTAGCTGGCTGTCGTTCGTGGTCACCGCCCGGGCACGGGCCAACATCCGCGCCTACCTCAAGCACTTGCAGGATGCCGAGGCCATTCGTCTGGGTCACCGCCTGCTCTCCAAGGCCATGGTGGCCGAGGGCTGCGACATCGAAGATCTCGACGAGGCGCGCATCGACACGATTCTGCGCGAGTACCACCAAGAAAGCTTCAACGACCTGTTGCGCGAAATCGGCCTGGGCAACCGCATGGCGCCCTTGGTGGTGCGTCTGCTCAAGGCAGGAGCCGGCAAGCTTGACCCCGATGAGATCCCGCGCGAGAGCGGTGGGAAGCAGGCGCCGGTCATCATCAGCGGCACCGAGGGGCTGGTGGTCAGCTTCGCCGGTTGTTGCCATCCTGTGCCCGGCGATTCGGTGGTGGGCTTTCTGTCGACCGGTCGCGGCATCGTCGTCCATCGTCAGGGATGTCCCAATGCCAGCGATGCCGGCGAACACCCCGAGCGGTGGCTGGCCGTCGACTGGGAGGCACAGCCCACCGGCGAATACCAGTCGCAGATCAGCATCCAGGCCAACAACGTGCGTGGCGGCCTGGCACGCATCGCCGCGGCGGTGTCGGACGCCGGTTCCGACATCGACGACGTGCGCTTCGACGATCGCGACGTGAATCTCACCATTATCGACATCACCGTGCGCGTCACCGACCGGATCCACCTGGCCCGCGTGATGCGCTCGATCAAGCAATTGCGTGACGTGGTGCGCGTCTCGCGCCACTGAACTGACACGGAGAGACCATGAGCCGACGCGAAATCATTCACAGCAACGACGCCCCGGCCGCCATCGGCCCCTATTCCCAGGCCGTGCGCGCCGGCGCCACCGTGTACCTGTCCGGGCAGATCGCGCTCGACCCGGCGACCATGACGCTGGTCGAGGGTGGCATCGAGGCGCAGACGCGACGGGTGTTCGACAACCTCACCGCTGTCTGCCGCGCCGCCGGGGGCGAGCTTCGCGATGTAGTCAAGCTGCAGATCTACTTACCGGACCTGTCGCACTTCGAGACGGTCAACACGATCATGAAGGAGTATCTTGCCGAGCCGTTCCCGGCTCGCGCGGCCCTGGGCGTGCGAGCCCTGCCCAAGGGCGCCGAGGTCGAAGTCGACGGGGTGATGGTCCTGCCGGACTGATCGAAACGTTTCTGGTCGCCCGGACGAGAAAGGCCCGGTTGGCGTCTGACACGTCACCGGGCCTTTTTGCTCAGGTTCGCCGACCGCGGTGGCGGCCGCGATCAGTCGAAGTTGTAGACCAGGTTGACCGAGGTGTAGGTATCGGTCTTCTCGGTGCCGGCCGGCACGTCGGTGTTGTGCTGGACGGTGTAGGCGAGTTTCATCGCCAGTGTTTCGGTCAGCGAGGTCGATAGTCCGGTGACCGACTCGATCTCGGTGTTGTCCTGGCCGGCGAGTACGGTTACGTCCTGGTTGAACTGGGCGAAATCGGAAATGCGGTAATCGAACCCGCTCGAGACACGCGCGATGGCGTTGGTCTCGCGCTCGCCGTCCTCGGTTTCGGCGATGCGGACACCCGGGCCGATCTCGGCATCCCAAGAACCGCGCTCGGAGATCCATATCTTGCGACCGTAACCGGCGGCGACGCTGGTCTGGTACTTGTAGCCCGAGAACTCGTCATGGGTGCCGCGCAGCACCCCGAACAGGTAGTCGCGCTCGGTCAGGGCGTAATTGCTCTCGAACTCACCCAGCGTCCGGTTGGCAGTGTCCTCGCCGTCTTCGCTCGACTGGATGGTCTCGAGGCGGAATCGGTAGGTCCAGGGGCCTGTGAGATAGCCGAGACTCAGCTTCCCATTGACCGTCGATGACTCGGTGTTGCCGGTGGATATCGAGGCACCCAGCTCGGCCGAGCCGGTCCAAGGGCCATCGGTTGTCTCACCTTGGGCGATCGCCGGGCTGATGGTCAGCGGGGCCAGGGCCAGCGGGGTGGCCAGCAGCAGATGACGGGTCTTCATTGGAACTCCTGATGAATTGAAACGGATGCGATCGGGCCTACAACGTCTTGATTCAGAACCGAAAATGTCCCAAAAAGGGCATGGGCGACGATCGGCGGGGGGGCCTAGTCGTTCGATTCGGCGTTTTGACATCCTCCTCGCCCTGAAGGACGAGGATTCCTACGGCGCTCATGCCGGCACGGGGCCGGAATGAATCGCTTCGGCGGGTTCCTGCTTCGACGGGGCAGCCGTACCGGCACCGAGGTGCCGATACGGGCTTACCTCCCCTCCACAGGCCATGACGACATGCCCTGCCGCCAGAATGTTGCGAGCGGCGTTCACG